>JAEZMB010000035.1 GCA_023435825.1 Pseudomonadota bacterium
CCCCCCCCCCCCCCCCCCCCCCCCCCCCCCCCCCCCCCCCCCCCCCCCCCCCCCCCCCCCCCCCCCCCCCCCCCCCCCCCCCCCCCCCCCCCCCCGCCGGAGGCATCTTCCCTCTTCTCTCTGCCTCCCCTAACGCGCGAGGCGCAAATCCCGCTGGGCCGGAACGTAGTCGAGAAGCGCGAAATCCCGGCGCACGGCGGCGGGCGATTCGCCGCGTTGTTCGATGCGCGCCGCCTGGATGGTCCCCAGGCGGCCGTCGGCGGTTTGCAGGTAGCCCACCTTGGCGGGATCGATGCCCATGACCCGGCAGGCCGTGGCGTCCACGGCCACGGCGCTACGGCCCAGGACGACCAGCCCCGAGGCCACCGGGTCGCCCATGATGGGGCCGTCGCCGTCCATGCCGACGATGCCGTCGATGATGGCGAAATCCGGCCGCACGGTGGCGTTGATGTCCAGGATCGACGGCTCGATGCCGGCGAAATGCAGGACGTTTTTCGGCCAGCCGTAGACGACGCCGGGCATGACGCCGAACAGGTTTTTCATGGTCAGCGTCACCCCGGCCCAGTGATGGGTCTTCATCTTGGCCAGGGACACGACGATGTCGGCGGCCAGGAGCCGGCCCGGCAGCCACAAATCGCCGAGCTTGCTCCACCCTCCGGCGTTTGGCCGACGGGCCACCGGGCCGCTGTTGAGATCGTAAAACGCCAGCCGGTCCTCGGCCAGCACCTCGGCCAAGCCCGACTCCTCCAGCACCAGATAGGCGTCGCGGCGATGGCCGGCTCCCTCGCCCACCACCACCGATCCCGCGCCCAGGGCCAAAAAGGCCTCGGCCACGGCCCGTACCATGAGCGGATGGACGTTGATGTGGCCGGCTCCGGCATGGGGTTCGACCAGATTGGGTTTGACCAGCACCTGCTTGCCGGCGATCTCGGCCGGCGTCACCTTGAGTTCGGCCAGTCCCCGGCCCACGACGTCGGCCAGATCGGCGTCGTAGCCGGCCGCCTTGGCCACGAAGACCTCAGCTCCGGGCTTGTCGCGCCAAAGGGTCGGCGTGGCCAGCCCGCCAGCGGCGGCGAGACCGGCGGCAGCGGCCAGCTTGACGGCCTGGCGGCGCGTCAAGCCCCGGACAGGCTTCTCGGCGTCGGACGCGCTCACAAGGGACCTCCGATCAGGGCGGCAAACCGGCCCCGGCTGACGGCGGCGGCCAGGCATTGGGCCAGTTGCGGGGTGTCGTAGGAACCGTAGCGCGACTGGCGCTCCAGGGCGGCCAGGCACAGGGCCGTGGCGTCTTCCCCGGCCACCCCCCAGGCCTCAAGCCCGAAGGCCCGCCAAGCGGCGGACAGGGGGGTCGCCAGGGCGCACTGCGGTCCTTGCAGATAGGCCAGGCTCGCGGCCACGTCGCCGGGCGCGGCCCGACCGGCCAGGGCGGCCAGGGCATGGCCCGTGGACTCGGGCACGGGCAGCAAGGTGTTTCGAAAGACGCGGGTGTTGCCGTAGTTCCAGCCGCCGTCCGGCAGTTGGCGGTCCAGGAGCAGACGGGTCGCCTCGGCCAGGGCCTGGGCCGGCGGCGCGGCCAGGGCCCCAAGGGCCAGCATGGCCAGGGCGGTCGGCTCCACCCAGGAGTGGGCTCCGTCGATCCAGGTCCAGCCGCGCAGGCTCGTGTCATGGCCGATGACGGCCTGTTCCTCGGACCTCCTGGGCCAATGGCTGCCGGGATGGGCCAAAAGCCAGGCTGCGGCCCGGGCGACGTTTTCGGCCCGGGCCTGGTCCGGCAGCCAGGCCAGAAGGGCCAGGGCGGTGGGCCAGGCGGCTTCGGGACGGCCGGGCACAAGGGCCAGCCGGCCGTCGGGAGACTGGGCGGCGGCCAGGGCGGCCCGGGCGGCGGCGACCAGTTCCGGGGCCAGGTTCGCCGCGAAAAGGGCCATGGCCGCCCAGGCCGTGGCGTCGGGGCGGCTCGCCTCGCCCTCGGCGGCGGCAAAACCGCCGTCGGGCGCGGCCCGGCGGATCAGGGCGTCATACTGCGCTTCAAGGACGGTTGCCGTCATGGCCGGACTCCCCCCTTCCCTGCAGGTAGCCATCCCCGGACGCAAAAGCAAACGCCCGGGGCAAAATCCACGAAAAATAGATTGCCTTTCAGAGCCAATTTGTCAGGTGCGCCACGGCATGCTAGGAAAGTCGCGTTGTTTCGAAAGGTCCGGCCCAAGCCGGCGCATTGCGGGAAGGTGTTGTATGGATGATTCAAATCCGCTCCCAGTGCTACCGCCGATGACCGTTCTCGTCGTCGACGACAACGACGTCAACCGCATCTATCTGCTCCATCTGCTACGCAAAAACGGCCACACGCCCCTGGCCGCCGCCGACGGCGGCCAAGCCCTGGCCCTGGCCGCCTCCCAGGCCGTGGACTGCATCCTCATGGATGTGCAGCTGCCCGACATGGACGGGCTGGCCGTCACCCGGGCCATCCGCGACGGCCAGTGCCTCCCGGTCAACCCGACGGACGTGCCGATTCTCGCCCTGACCGCCTTTGCCATGCATGGCGACCGGGAACGCTGTCTGGCCGCCGGCATGGACGACCACGTGGCCAAGCCGGTGCGCGGCCGGGACCTGCTGTCGGCCATGGGCCGGGTGATCGAGGGACGGACCGGCCGGGCGACCCGGGCCGCCGCCGCCGAGGCCGTCCTGGACCTGTCGGAATTCTCGCGCAAGGGGAGCCTGGAGTTCGCCGCCGAACTGCTCGGCCTGTTCGTGGAACTGGCCGAACCCAAGGGACGGGAACTGGCCAAGGCCGTCGAGAACGGCGACGTCGCCGACGCCTCGCGCCTGGCCCACGACCTGGCCGGCATGGCCGGACCGCTGCGGGCCGAGGCCCTGGGCCAGGCCATGCGCGCCCTGCAGGCCGCCTGCAAGAGCGGCGACGTGACGGCCTGCCGCCAAAGCCATGTCCCGGCCCAGGCCGCCCTGGCCGCCGTGCTGGCCGCCGCCCGCGCCCACCCCCTGCGAAACGCCTGATTCGCTTTTTCCACCTTGGCCGGCCTTTGGGCCATCGACGAAGCCGCCCTTTTTCCTGTAGGGTTTGATGGTGCTCCGTCCGGCGAATTCCCGGCGCTTCGCCGCCGTCGCCCCGGACGGGCCAAGGGAGTCTCGCCATGATCGACAAAAAAACCGTCCCAACCTTCCTCGTCATCTGTATCTTCTGCATCGCCTGGGGCCTGGGCGCGGCCCTGACCGCCGCCGCCGCGCCCCCGGCCGCCAAGGAGGCGCCCATGAAGTCCCAAGCTTCCGACCTTGCCGTGGCCACCCTGGCCGGCGGCTGCTTCTGGTGCGTGGAAGCGGACCTGGAAAAACTGCCCGGCGTGGCCTCGGTGGTTTCCGGCTACACCGGCGGGTCCGAGCCCAACCCGACCTACGAGCAGGTCTCCAGCGGCCGCACCGGCCACTACGAGGCCGTGGAGGTCCGGTTCGACCCGGCCAAGGTCAGCTACCGCCAGGTGCTGGACGCCTTTTTGCACCACATCGACCCCACCGACGCCGGCGGCCAGTTCGCCGACCGGGGCCGGCAGTACCGGCCGGCCATCTTTGTCCACGACGAGGCCCAGCGGTCCGAAGCCCAGGCCGCCCTGGCCGATCTGGCCGCCTCGGGCCGGTTTGCGCGCCCCATCGTCGTGGACATCCTGCCGGCCGGCCCCTTCACCCCGGCCGAGGACTACCACCAGGACTACTGGCGCACCCATGCCGGCCCGTACAAGGCCTACCGCACCGGATCGGGCCGCGACCAGTTCCTGGCCCGGACCTGGGGCAACGAGGGCTCCGGGGCGGCCAAGCCGGCCGGGGATGCGGCCACGACGGCCAAGGCCCCGGCCCAGACCCCGGCCTGGCGCGCCTTCACCCGGCCGTCCGACGCCGCGCTGCGGGCCACGCTGACTCCCCTGGCCTTCGAGGTCACCCGCCAAAACGGCACCGAACGGCCCTTCGACAACGCCTACTGGGACAATAAGGCCCGGGGCATCTATGTGGACATCGTCTCCGGGGAGCCGCTTTTCAGCTCCCGCGACAAGTACGATTCCGGCACCGGCTGGCCGAGCTTCACCCAGCCCATCCGCCCGGACGCCGTGACCGAACGGCCCGACAACAGCCTGTTTTCGCGCCGCACCGAAGTCCGAAGCCGGATCGCCGACTCCCACCTCGGCCACGTCTTCCCGGACGGGCCGGCCCCCACCGGCCAGCGCTACTGCATGAACTCCGCCGCCCTGCGCTTCGTGCCGGCCGAGGCCATGGAAGCAGCCGGCTACGGCGAGTTCCTGCCCGATCTCGGCCAATAGTCTCGCGCCCGCGCCAAGCGCCTCTTGCGGGAGACGCCCAGCCAAGCCCCGCCCCTTTCCGCTGCCGGCCCCGGAGCAACATCCTTCCGGGCCGGCGGCGGGCTTGGCAAAACCGGTCGGCCAAGGGCCGGGGCGCGACTTCCTGCCCCGGCTACTTGTGAAACTATGAACAATATTCTGGCATCCTCTTGCCGTTTGGGCTAAAAACTCCCCATCCCGCCGGACGAATCGCCCGGCGGCCACTACCGCCGCCGACAACGGCAACAGCCTCAGGGAGACGGTCGTGAGCACAACCAGGGTCCGCCCATGGCTCTAAGCGTCAAGGGCAAGCTGCAAGCGCTTTGCGCCGTCATCGTGGCCGGCTTCGCCTTGGTGTTTGTCGTGGACATCCTGGAGAGCCGCCTCACCGAGCGCACCCTGGCCCTGGAGCGTCTGGCCGTGTCCGCCCGCATCGAGGCCCTGGAAATGCGCCGCCAGGAAAAGAATTTCTTCCTGCGCCACGACCCCGAGGCCCTGGCCGGCGTGCGCCGCCATCAGGAAGCCGCCGTGGCCGCCATCGAGGCCATCCGGGCCAACGACCCGGACCACGATCCCCTGTCCGACGCGGCCCTGGCCCGGCTCGACGCCTATCGTCGGGGGTTCGAGGCCATCGCCGGATCCCCCGGCGGAACCGACGCCGCCGATCCCACCGCCCGCTATCTCGAAAGCTCCCAGGCCCTGGAACGCCTGCCCGAAAATCATCCGCCCCTGGCCGACGCCGTGGCCCGGCTGGCCCGCCAGGAAAAACGCTGGCTGGCCTCGGGCACGGCGGACAACCTGCGGCGGCTGACCCGCGAGGCCGAACGTCTGCGCGACGACGGATTTTCCGCCGAAGCCGCGCGCGTGGCCAGCGATTACCTCACCGCCCTGGAGGACTACGCCAGCCGCCTGGAGGACGCCGGTTCGGCCACGGCCTCGTTCGTGGCCGCCGCCCGGGCCCTGGAACCCGTCACCGAGTCCCTGCGCGCCGCCTACGAAACCCGGCGAAACGCCATCACCCGGGTCACGGACCTCCTGGATTTCGGCATCCAGGCCGCCGTTGTGGTCCTGGTCGCCCTGGCCGCCTGGGGACTGTTCCGGGCCGTGGCCACGCCCCTGGACCGCCTGCGCCGCCATGCCCGACGCCTCGTCCGGGGCGAGGCCCACGACCTGGATCCGACCGAGTACTCCGGCGAATTTCGGGATCTGGCCGCCGACATCGCGGCCATGGAAAGCCATCTGCTGGCCACCATCCGGGAACTGGCCGCCAAAGAGCGCGAGGCCGCCGACCAGGCGTGCAAGGCCGAGGCCGCCCGGCAGCAGGCCGAGGAACTGGGTCGGGTCAAGACCGACTTTTTAAGCCTCGTCTCCCACGAATTCAAAACCCCGCTCACCTCCATGGTCGGCTTCGCCCAGGTCATGCGCAAGCGTCTGGAACGCGGGCCATTGGCCGAGGCCGGGCACTCCCTGGAAGTTGTCGCCGAGGTCGAGCGCCTGCGCCACAATCTGGCCATCATGCTGGAGGAAGGGCGAAAACTCGCCGGGCTGATCGACAATGTCCTGGAACTGGCCGCCCTGGACGTCGGCGACCTGCCCCTGGTCCAGACCCCCCTGGACGCGGCCGAGATCGTCGACCGGGCGGCCGCCCCCCATATGGCGGCCATGAAGGCCAAGGGATTGGCCTTCGTGCGCGACATTCCCGGCGATCTGCCGCCCCTTCGCGGCGACCGGGACCGGCTGGTCTTCGTCTTCGACCAGCTCCTGTCCAACGCCGTGAAATTCACCCAGGACGGCCATATCGCCTGCCGGGCCGGGGTGCGGGACGGACTGGCCGTCATCGCCGTGGAAGACACCGGCCAGGGCATCCCTGCGGACATGGGCGAAGCGGTTTTCGACAAATTTTTCCAGCTCGGCGACGTCACCACCGGCAAGATGCCGGGCCTGGGCATCGGCCTGGCCGCCGCCAAGGCCGTGGTGGAACGCCACGGCGGGGCCATCACGGCCCACGGAATCCCCGGCCGGGGCGTCCGCGTCGAGGTCGCCCTTCCCCTGTACGAGGCGACTCCATGACCCTTTGCATCGAGCACTCCCTGGGCTATCGTGCCCCATGCGTCCCCCATCCCGCGAGGCCACTGCCATGATCCAGGACGAACTCAGCCGGCTGCGCCTGAAACTCATCGCCGTCACCCTGGCCTTTTCCTTCATTCCGCTGCTCAGTCTCGGCCTTGGGCTCTACGCCAAATTCTACGACACCTACACCGAGAAGATCTACGGCAACCTGCGAAACCTCGCCGACAACAAGAAAGTCACCATTGATCTGTTCCTCACCGAACGCGTGGCCCAGCTTTCCAACCTGGCCCTGACCGAATCCTACGCCGATCTGTCCGGCGACGCCTACCTCGAACGCATTTTCGGCGTGCTCCAGCTGCACAGCAAATCGTTTCTCGATCTGCAGGTCATCGACCAGAACGGCATCTGCGTCTCCTACGTCGGCCCCTACCAGTTGCGCGGCATCGACTACAGCCGCGAGGACTGGTTCCGCACGGTCATGGCCAAGGGCATCCACATCAGCGACGTGTTCATGGGCTTTCGCAAGTACCCGCATTTCAACATCGCCGTCAGCCGCCGCGAGGGCGAGCGGACCTGGGTCCTGCGCGCCGCCATCGACTCCGACATCTTCGATTCCCTGGTGCGCACGGTGCAGCTCGGCAAGTCCGGGGACGCCTTCCTGCTAAACGCCCAGCACGTGCTCCAGACCAAGCCGCGCTTTGGCCACGACATGTTCGACACTGTGCCCTTCCCGGACATCCCCCGCTTTTCCGGCACCCGGGTGGACGAGCTGTCCATCAACGGCGAGGTGTCGCTCTACGCCATGACCTGGCTCAACCTGAAAGACTGGCTGCTGGTCATCAAGGACGATCCGGGCGAGGAGCTGTTGCCGCTGTACCGGGCGCGCTGGCTGCTCATCCTGCTGCTTTGCGGCGGCGGCACGCTCATCGTCATCGGCGCGGTGTTCATCGCCAACGGCACCGTGCGCGAACTCATCCGGGCCGAGCGGGAAAAGGCCACCCTGGACGCCTCGCTCACCCAGTCGAGCAAGATGGCCGCCCTGGGCAAGCTGGCCGCCGGCGTGGCCCACGAGGTCAACAATCCCCTGGCCATCATCATGGAAAAGGCCGGCTGGATGCGCGACCTCTTAAGCGAAGAGGACATCAAGGCCTCCCCCAACTTCCAGGAATTCGCCGACGCCGTGGCCAAGATCGAGTTCCACGTGCGCCGGGCCAAGGACGTCACCCACCGGCTGCTGGGCTTCGCCCGCCGCATGGAGCCCACCCAGGAGAACCTCGACGTCAACCTGCTCCTGGAACAGACCCGGTCGTTTTTGGAAAACGAGGCCAACTTCCGGGGCATCGCCTTTGTGCGCGACTACCAATCCGACCTGCCCCACATCGAATCCGACGCCTCCCAGCTGCAGCAGGTCTTTCTCAACATTCTCGACAACGCCATCGACGCCATCGACAAGAACGGCTCCATCACCATCGCCACGCGCAAGCTGCCCGACACGCCGGAAGTGGAGATCGCCATCGCCGACACCGGCAACGGCATCCCGCGCGAAACCCTGGAGAAGATCTTCGATCCCTTCTTCACCACCAAAAAAGTCGGCGAAGGCACCGGCCTTGGCCTGACCATCAGCTACAGCATCATCGAAAAGCTGGGCGGCCGCATCCAGGTCGCCAGCGAGGAAGGCAAAGGCACCACGTTCCGCATCACCCTGCCCGTGGCGTCCTGAGCCGTGCGCCCCGGGGCCGGAGGTCCGCGTCGCGACGAGCGTGGCGCGGACCCCGGCCCGGCCTCTGCCGAACCGTCAGGTCGGACGGCGGTAGGACCCCAATAACCGAAACCGACCGGATCACCCATGCAACAGACAGGCAGCCCGACGCCGGGTTCGCAACCCCCGAACGCCTGGAGAGAGGTACTGATGGGACTTCGCGTCTTGGCCGTGGATGACGAGGCCGACTTCATCGAGACCCTGGTCAAACGGTTCACCTACCGCCAGATCCCCGTGACCGCCGCCGGCAACGGGCCCGACGCCCTGGCGCTTTTGGAACGCGAACCCTTTGACGTGGTCATCCTGGACATGCGCATGCCCGGCATGGACGGGCTGGCCGTGCTCCAGGAAATCAAGAAGCGCCACCCCCTGGTCGAGGTCATCATCCTCACCGGCCACGCCTCGGTGGAGTCCGGCATGCAGGGCATGTCGCTGGGAGCCTACGACTACGTGCTCAAACCCGTGGACTTCGGGGAATTGCTGGAAAAGGCCAAGAAGGCCTATGAGCGCAAAAAGCTTAATGAATCCCGGGCCGACGCCTGATGCGCCCGGGCCGCTGCCCGGGGACCACGCACCGCCCTTGTGGCCCCACACCCTGCTCGCCCCGGGGCTGGCCGGCGCGGCCGTGCTCTCGGCCCTGGCCGCTCCACCCCTGGTCGGCGTGGGGCTGGCCCTTTTCGCCGGAGCCATCTGCATCGGCTCGGCCCTGACCCTGGCCCGGCGGGTGCGGCGCGGCGAACGCGAGCTTCACGAGCTCGACATCAGGCTCCTGCACTCCCAAAAGCTGGCCGCCATCGGCGAACTGTCCTCGGGCATCGCCCACGAAATCAATAACCCGCTGGCCATCATCACCCAGGAAATCGACCTGGCCCGGGAACTCTTTGGCCAGGGCGCCTGCCCGGCCCCGGAGGATCTGCCCGACATCAAGGATTGCCTGGATCAGGTCGGCAAGCAGGTGGCCCGCTGCCGCCAGATCACCCACAAGCTCCTCAATTTCGCCCGCAAGATGGAACCCGTGCTCCAGGAGGAAGCCCTGGAACAGGTCATCGAGGACATGGCCGTTCTGGTCGAGCGCGAGGCCGCCGGACGCGGCGTGGCCATCCGGCGCGACTATGACCAGTCCCTGCCGCCCGTGCGCACCGACGTGCCGCTTCTGCGCCAGGTCATCCTCAATCTGCTCACCAACGCCATGCAGGCCACCCCCGAAGGCGGGACCATCACCCTGGCCACCGGCCGCCAAAACGGCCGGGCCGTCATCGAGGTGCGCGACACCGGCTGCGGCATTCCCCCGGAAAACCTGCCCAAGGTCTTCGATCCCTTTTTCACCACCAAGGAACCCGGCAAGGGCACGGGCCTTGGCCTGTCCCTGTCCCACGGCATCGTCGCCCGCCTGGGCGGCAACCTCACGGCCCAAAGCGCCGTCGGCAAAGGCTCGGTCTTCACCGTCAGCCTCCCCTTGTAACCAACGCCCAATTCGCCACGGAGAACCCCATGGCCGACCCCATCCGCGTCCTTATTGTCGATGACGAGGAACGGTTCCGCGAAACCCTGGCCAAGCTCCTTGGCCGCCACGGCTTTGTCGTGCGCGAGGCCGGCAGCGGCCCGGCCGCCCTGGAGCTTTTGGGCCAAGCCCCCTGCGACGTCATCGTGCTGGACGTCAAGATGCCCGGCATGACCGGGGCCGACGCGTTGCCGCTTTTGCGCGCCGCCTGCCCCGAGGCCGAGGTGCTGGTGCTCACCGGCCACGCCTCGGTGGACATCGCCTCGACCATGATCGCCGGCGGCGCGGCCGATTACCTGCTCAAGCCCTGCCCCACCGAGGAACTCGAAGGGGCCATCCGCGCCGTCTACGACCGCCGGCAAGCCACCCGGCCCCGCTGACGGGAAAGCCAGGGGCCAACGCCCAGCCGGCGGCAAAGGCCAGGCCCGAGTCTTCGCGGCTCCGCCATCAAGGGACGAACGCCCCTGACGCCTCAGCGTCGCGTGAGCATCGGGTTTGTGTTTCCAAGGCCTCGCCGGCGCGGGGCGGCTGCGCCTGGAACACCGCCCTGCCGTCCCCGACGGCTCCCCGCCTACGCTGCACAAACCACCGGCCGCCCGGTCACCCGTTTTGCCACGGCAAACCAGGGGCCGGGCGGTTTGTCGTTTGGGCCGTCCCGTCGGGCTACGCCTTGTCGCTGGTCTCGATTCACGCCTGTCCCGTCTGGCGGTATGCCCCCTGCCTGGTGTTGTCCGCAGCGACAGTCCCTGTAGCGCCTGCCCCTGTTTCGTGGCAGGCCGTCCCTGCCCCAGGGAGCCCCCCGAACCGCCAAGGCCGTGCCCGGGACCGACGGGAGGCCAGCCCTGCGTCAGCGGCCTCGTGAAGAACCCGCGAAAATTGGCGTGCGCCGCGCATCGCGGCGACCTCTCAGGCCCGGGCTGACCGGCGACTGAACGTCCTGAAGGCTCCCCTCTCCCGCCGGGGAAGGGCGCGCGCCGCCCCGCGACAACATCCCTTGACCGTCAACATTTGCTGACAAAGACCGTATGAATTAAAAATTCAATATTTCCGACATACTATCGACAATCCCCGAACTTGCGACAAGTTTTGTTGCTCCAGCCCCCACCGGCCGGACACGCCCGCCCACCTCGCTGCTTCCCGACAAGTCCTTTTAAATCAGCCTATTGCCAACAAACCGCCAAGTTGGACCAGCCCTTGCTTTGGAGGGGGTCAGGTTACGCGGCCGCAACCGACGCGCCGCGACCCTGCCCAACCAACAACTCCTCAAAGCGAGGCAATGATGAAAAAGCTGTTGATCCTTGGCTCGGGCGCCGGCGGCGTCATGGTGGCCACCCAGCTCCGCAAGAAGCTCGATCCCCGGGAATGGAAGATCACCATCATCGACCGCACCTGGCAGCACCACTATCAGCCGGGCTGGCTTTTCGTGCCCTTTGGCATCTACGACATCAAGGACTGCATCAAGCCGCAGACCGACTTCATTCCCTCGGGCGTCGATTTCGTTCAGGACGAGATCACCAACGTCGATCCGGTCAAGAAGGTCGTCACCTGCAAGGGCGGCTCCCATTCCTATGACTGGATCGTGGTCGCCACCGGCTGCCGCATCATGCCCGACGAGATCGACGGCATGCTCGACGGCTGGGGACAGGACGTCCACAACTTCTACACCCCGGACGGCTCCATCGCCCTGGCCAAAAAGCTCAAGCACTTCAAGAAAGGCAAGCTCGTGCTCAACATCGCCGAGATGCCCATCAAGTGCCCTGTCGCGCCCCTGGAGTTCGTCTTTTTGGCCGACTGGTTCTTCATGACCCAGGACACCCGCTGCAACATCGAGATCGAGCTGGTGACCCCGCTGACCGGCGCCTTCACCAAGCCCGTGGCCGCCGAGATCCTGGGCCGGATGTGCGAAGAGAAGAACATCAAGATCGTGCCCAACTTCGAGATCGCCCAGGTCAACGCCGACAAGAAGACCATCGAGTCCCACAAGGGCGAGGAACTCGACTACGACCTGCTCGTCTCCATCCCGCCCAACTTCGGCTCCCAGGTCATCATCGACAGCGACATCGGCGATCCCATGGGCTACATGGACACCGACCACCACACGCTGAAGTCCAAGAAATACGAGAACATGTACATCATCGGCGACGCCACCAACGTCCCGACCTCCAAGGCCGGCTCGGTGGCCCACTTCGAGTCCGAGATCGTGGTGGAGAACATTCTGCGCGAGATCGAAGGCCTTGACCCCCTGCCGGAGTTCGACGGCCATTCCAACTGCTTCATCGTCTCGGGCTACGAAAAGGCCGTGCTGATCGACTTCAACTACAAGATCGAGCCGCTGCCGGGCAAATTCCCGTTCCCGGGCATCGGGCCGCTGTCGCTTCTGGAAGAATCCTTCCTCAACTACTGCGGCAAGATGATGTTCAAGTGGGTGTATTTCAACCTGATGCTCAAGGGCAAGGAACTGCCGCTGGAGCCCCAGATGTTCATGGCCGGCAAAAAGCGCATGGGCGCTTGCGCGCTGTAGGGAGGTGCGTCCAATGACCACCGAGGAACGCATTCTTGAACGCCTTGAGTCCATCGAGGCGGAGCTGAAAGAACAGCGGGTCGCCCGTCTGGAACGCAACGAGATGTTCCACGACATGAATCCGCTCATGAAGTCGGGATTCAAGATCCTGCTCAAGGAACTGGGGTCCGTGGAAGCCGGCTTCCAGCTCGAAGACCTCTTTGTGCTGATCAAGCGCTTCCTGCGCAACATCGGCAACCTGGCCTACGCCCTGGAGCAGCTCGAAAACATCATTGAGCTGTGGCACACCATGGAGCCCCTGGCCAAGTCCATGGTCCACACCGGCATCCGCAGCCTGGGCGAACTGGAACAGCGCGGCGTGTTCCGCACCTACGCCGCCATGATGGACGTGCGCGCCAAGGTCGCCGCCCACTACGGCCCCGACGACATCGCCGCCATGGGCGACAGCTTCGTGGCCCTTATTGGCCTGCTCAAGAAGATGTCCGATCCCAAGATGCTGGAGCTGCTCGACAAGCTCACCGACCTGCCGGCCGGCCTGGATCTCGCCAAGGCCGAACCCGTCGGCCCCCTGGGCATGGTCAAGGCGCTTGGCGATCCCGACCTCAAGCGCGGCATCGGCGTCGCCCTGGAACTGGCCAAGGGCCTGGGCAAACTGAGCGAAGCCGCCCCCCGTTAAAGACCACCAAAACGAGGATGCCATCATGGCCAAGAAGATTCTCATCATCGACGACGATCCCGAAGTCGTCAGCTACTTGAAGGACCTCTTCGACGGCGAAGGCTTCACCACCTACACCGCCAACGACGGCGTGGCCGGCCTGGAACAGGCCCAGGTCCATAGCCCGGACCTCATCACCCTGGACATGGACATGCCCGCCCGCGGCGGCACCCTGTTCTATGTGAAGCTGCGCAAGGAACCCGGCCTGGCCGAGATTCCGGTCGTCGTCATAAGCGGCGTCGGCCCCCGGCCGCCCGCGCTCGGCAACAACGTGCCGGTCATCAGCAAGCCTGTGGACCGGGTCAAGACCTTGCGCCTTGTCAAGGAGATGCTTGGGGAATAAGCCTAAGGACGACTTCGGGAAGCCGCCGACTTCGACCCTCGGCTTCGCCCTTCCCCGGTCCCCGCTTGGGCACATACCCCCGCCGGCTCACGCGGCGCGGCCTTCCATGGACACTTGCGTCGGCCGACCGCCCATCGGCCGCCATGGAGG
>JAEZMB010000076.1 GCA_023435825.1 Pseudomonadota bacterium
CTCTCCGCGGGGGGCCTGAGGCCCCCAGACCCCCCAATTGGGTGATGGGGATTATTGGGGGTGTTGTGGTGGGTGAGGATGCTTCGCGCCATTGGCGCATGAGCGGAAATTCATGAAGCGTTAAGAAAGGTCGAAACACCGCGCCAGGGCTGGATTTCCGGCCCTGGCACGGCCCTTGCGGGCTTGACGGGGACAGGCGGCGGGGAGAAGAATGCGCGCCGCCCGGTATTGGGCGAGGAGTCTGCCCATGCGCCTTCGCGTACTCATTCTCACGCTGTTTGTTCTCCTTTTCTCCTTCACCCACGTCGCCGCCGCCACGCCGCCCGCCGAGCCGATCCTGCGCATCGAAACCGGCATGCACACGGCGCTTATCAAGCGCATCGCCGTGGACGCGCTGGGCCGCTATCTGGCCACGGCCTCCGACGACAAGACCTGCCGCGTCTGGGACATCAAGACCGGCGAACAACTGCGCGTGCTGCGCCCGCCCATTGGCCACGAATACGAGGGGCGGCTTTACAGCGTGGCCATGAGCCCCGATGGCCGCTACGTTTTTTGCGGCGGCTGGTCCGGCTACGGCTGGGACAAGGCCCACAGCGTCTACGTCTTCGACCGCGAATCCGGCCAGCTCGTGCGCCGGCTGACCGGCCTGCCCAGCGTGGTCAACCATTTGGCCATCTCCCGCGACGGGGCCTATCTGGCCGCTGTCCTGGGCGAGGACGGCCTTCGCGTCTGGCGGCTGTCCGACCTGGCGCTGGTCGGCCAGGACCGCGACTACAAGGGCGAAAGCTACGGCGCGGCCTTCGACGGCAAAGGCCATCTGGCCACGGCCTGCTACGATGGCGCGGTGCGGCTCTACCGGGTGGCCGACACGGGCCTGACCCTGCTCGCCAAGACCCAGACCCAGGGGGGCGCGCGGCCCTTTTCCCTGGCCTTTTCCCCGGACGGCAGCCAGTTGGCCGTGGGCTTCACCGACACCCCGGCCGTGACGGTTCTGGACGCCGAGACCCTGGGGCTGCTCGGCGCGCCCAACTTGGCCGGCGTGGACAACGGCAACCTCGCCACCGTCGCTTTTGCCGCCGATGGGTCGCTGCTGGCCGCCGGCCGCTGGGTCACGGACCGGGGCTGCCCCATCCGCAGCTTCAAGCCTTCCGATTACGTGCAATACCGCGACCTCGACACCGGCAAATCCGCCGTGGTGGCCCTGTGTCCGCTGCCCGACGGCGGCGTGGCCTACGGCACGGTGGCCCCGCGCTGGGGCGTGCTGCGCCCGGACGGCAGCTTCGGCATGACCCGCTCCCCGGCCACCCAGGACTACCGGTCCTCGGTGCGGGCCTTCTACGTCGACCGTACCGGCGAGACCGTGGGCTATGCCGTGGGCGGGCGCAAGGGCGTCTACCGCTTCGCCTTGCCCGGCCGCGACCTGCGCCACATCGACGCCGTGACCCCGGACATGGCCGCGCCCCGGACCCAGTCCACGGGCCTGGCCGTGGCCGGCTGGGAAGGGGGGCGCACGCCGACGCTTAACGGCCAGCCGCTCAAGATGAAGGATTTCGAAACCGCCTTTTCCCTGGCCATCGCCCCGGACAACCGCCGGCTGATCCTGGGCACCTCCTGGAATGTCCGGGCCTACGGGGCCGACGGCGCGCCCCTGTGGCAGACCCCGGCCACGGACACGGTCTGGGCGGTCAACGTCAGCGGCGACGGCCGGATGGTCGTCGCGGCCATGGGCGACGGCTCCATCCGCTGGTACCGCCTGGAAGACGGGCGCGAGCTGCTGTCCTATTTCCCCAACGCCGACGGCAAACGCTGGGTGCTGTGGACCCCGACAGGCTACTACGACGCCTCCCCGGGCGGCGAGGACATGATCGGCTGGAACGTCAACAACGGCCCGGACCACGCGGCCGACTTCTTCCCGGCCTCGCGCTTCCGCGAGGCCTACCACCGGCCCGACGTGGTGGACATGGTGCCGCGCGCCCTGGACGAGGATCGGGCCCTGGCCGCGGCCAACGTGGCCCGGGGCGGGGACGTGCGCGCGCCTTCGGTGCTGACCGCCCGGCCGCCGGTGGTGGAAATCTTGAGCCCGGCTCCGGGCGGGGGATTTGCCGCCCCGGACATGGCCGTCAAATACGCCGTACGCAGCCCCGGCGGCGAGGATATCACCGCCGTGCGGGTGCTGGTGGACGGCGCGCGCGTGCTGGAGCAGCGGCCCAATCTCGCCGGCCGGGGCCTTGAGCCGAGCGTGCTGACGAGCAACGTGGCCCTGCCCGAACGCGATGTGGTGCTGTCGGTGGTAGCCGAGAACAAGAACGGCCCCTCGGCCCCGGCCACGGTGAAGCTCAAGTGGACCGGCCGCGCCGCCGCGCCGGCCGCGCCGGCCTCCAAGCTCTACGTCCTGGCCATCGGGGCCGGAGCCTATGCCGACAAGTCCCTGTCGCTCACCTATCCGGCCAAGGACGCCCAGGACTTCGCCGCAGCCATGGCCCTGCAAAAGGGCAAACTCTACAGCGACGTGGTGGTGCGTACGCTGACCGACGAGGCCGCCACCAAGGAAGCCATCCTCAACGGCCTGGACTGGATCGAGCGCCAGACCACCCAGCACGACGTGGCCATGATCTTCCTGGCCGGCCATGGCGTGAACGACAAGAACGGCGACTACTACTTCCTGCCGACCACCGTGGAGTTGGAAAAGCTGCGGGCCTCGGGGCTGCCGTTCATGGAAGTGCAAAAGACCATCCGCAACATCGCCGGCAAGACGCTCTTTTTCGTGGACACCTGCCACAGCGGTTCCATCATGGGAGCGTCGCGACGCGGCATGACCGACGTCAACGGCGTGATAAACGAGCTCTCCAGCGCCGGCAACGGCGCCATCGTCTTTGCCGCCTCCACCGGCCGGCAGTATTCCCTGGAAAAGCCGGACTGGCAAAACGGGGCCTTTACCAAGGCGCTGGTAGAAGGCGTGCTCGGCAAGGCCGACGTCAAGCGCACCGGCCGGGTGACGTTCAAGATGCTCGATCTCTACATCTCCGAGCGCGTCAAGGAACTCACCGGCGGTGAGCAGACCCCGACCACCGGCGTGCCCGGCACGGTGGAGGACTTCCCTATCGCGGCCTATTGACCGACGGATCGGCGTTGCTGAAAGCGCCCCGTCGTCGCCTGGTTATGGCGGCGGCGGGGCGCTTTGACGTTTTTCGAGGACGTTTTGCAGCTTGCAGAGCGCTCCATGTCCAGGAATGAGCTGTGTTTGTCGCCATGATGATGCGTTGCATGGATATTGTTTGCCTCGTATTGCTTGTATTGCGAGCGTACGTTGTCTGCCTCGTGACGGATTATTTCCAATGTACTTGAATGAATAGCTTTACGAGAATTGTCATACCTGTTAATGGCTTGGTTCAGTTTTTTGCCTTGCTGGCGTGTCTGGTTGGTTTTCTGGATTAATAATGTGTTGTCTGTTGCAATGTGGGGATGGCATGAGACTATTGTTCTTCAAGGCCGCTGTTGTTGCCTGTTTTGCACTGATGACAGCCGGATTGTCACGGGCGGAAGGCTTCAATCAGTTCGTTGGATTTGGCGACAGCACCTTTGACAGCGGCTATTTTCGCTATAATACGACGGGCAGTGCATCGGGAGACGCCCAGGTGGCCGCCGCCGTGGCCAACGGCGCCAGCGGCGCGTTTGTTGGTCCCGGGATCATGAACTCCTTGATGCTTGCCTCGCGCTTTGGCCAGTACGGCGGGCCGATTGGCGGTGGCGGGACCAATTTCGCCAATGGCGGCGCTTTCTCCGCACCGCTGCTCGTCCCTTCGACCGGAACCTACCTGTCCGGCGTTTCCGCCCTGACCAACGTGGCCACCAACCAGCAGATACAGAACTATCTCCTGTCCGTGGGCGGGGCGGCCAATCCCAATGCCTTGTATGTGGTCAAGACCGGCGACAACGACTTGCAGTTCGTCCGGGCCATGAGCGCCTCCTGGATGGCCGCCAATCCGACCTTCCTGGCCGAGCTGGCCTACGGCCAGGCGGCCAACGTGGCCCTTTTGCAGGCGGCCGGAGCCCGCACGATCGTCGTGCCCAACTCCTACAACTACGCGGTATTCGCCGGACTTGGCGGCTACATCGCCTCGGAAAACGTCGACTTGTACGTGCGTTCCCTGTCCTATGGCATGATGCGCTGGTCGAGCCTGTCCGGGGTGGGCGTGCGCTACATTCCCGCCGACATCGACAGCGTCTACCGCTACGTGGTGCAAAACCCAACGTTGTTCGGCTTCACGCCTTCGTCGGTGCTGTCGGCCAACACCGTGGCCTCGTCCCTGAGTCCTCTTCTGGTCAGTTGGGCCGACGTCACCCCCGTCGAACTCCAGACCTCGCTTTTTGTCGGCGCCAACGGCGTCCACTTCACCACGGCCGGCCAGACCATCGAGGCCGACTATGAAGCGAGCCTGCTGACCGGACCCGGCCAGATGTCGCTGCTGGCCGAAGGCGGCGTGCAGGGCGGCTGGGCCCGGGCGGCCACCATCCAGGGCCAGATCGACCTGTCCGGAAAGCAGCGCGGGCCAAACGGCCTCAATGTCTGGGCCAGCGGCGGGGTCGGCACGCTGCAAATGAACAATGCTCCGGGGTTCCCGGGCGACTCCGGCACGCCCTTTGTCGGAACACTGGGCGCGGATTACCAGACGCCCATCGGGCTCATTTTAGGCGCGGCCTTCACCCTGGGCCGCCAGACCCAGCAGTTTTCCATGGGAGCCGGGCATTTCGACCAGACCGACGAAACCTTGAGTCTCTACGCCGCCTACAAGGCCGGCCCGGTCTGGGGCAATGCCGTGGCCAGCTACGGCCTGTTGCAGGATTCCATCGAACGTCCGGTCACTCTTGGCCTGTTTACCGACACCAACAGCGCCGACACCACGGGCCAGTCCCTGGCTCTGGCCCTTCGGGCCGGCGGCGACCTCAGCCTGGGACCGGTCACCACCGGTCCGGTGGCCGGGTTGATTGTGCAACGCGTGCGCATCAAGGGCTTCACCGAGGCCGGCACGACCGTCGGGCTGTCCAGCCCCAACGGCATCACGGCCCTGTCTTACGGGGAGCAGGTGCGGGATTCGGCCGTCAGCCAACTCGGTTGGCGCGTTCTGGTGGATGTGGGCAACTGGCAGCCCTTTGCCGAAGCCAAGTGGAACCACGAACTGGTCGATCAGCACCGCATGGTCAAGGCGGCCCTGACCACGGCAGCGGCCGGCAACTACAAAGTGGACGCCGCCCCTGTCGCCACGGACTGGGCCACGGGCTCAGTGGGAGCCTCCTGCAAGCTCAGCGAGCGCGTCATGCTGCGCGGCACGGCTTCGGCCATGGCGTTCAATCCCCAAGTGATCACCTACGGCGGCGAACTGGGCATCAACGTCAGTTTCTAGGGCATTGTTCGCGAAGTGCGTCCTGGCGGTGTTCGAGGGCGGGACAGGGAGCGACTGTTTTTCTTGTACTTGGGCACGTACGTTGTGATGGGACGCGGCGTCGGCCGCCGTGTCCCGTCACTGCCGTGTGGTTGTTGCGGGTAGAGGCCATGTCGGCTTTTGCGGCATGGCCTTGTTGCGTCTTAGGCCTCGTCTGGAAGAAGCCCCGTCAAAGCTTGATGACGATGCGGCGGGCATCGAGAAACCAGGCCAGCAGGAACATGACGGCCAGCATGAGCAGCCCCCAGCACATGGAAGGGAAGGGGCCGGGAGGCAGAAAGCTGAACACTTCGAGATAGATGGTCTTTTGCAGGCTAACGGACTGGCCTGTCGGCCCGACGACCCGCAGATGGCGCAGGCCAAGGGCCAGAAACGAGGCCGTGACGTAGAGGAAAAGCGGATTGCGGCCGAGGATGCACAGCGGGCGCGCCCAGGCGGCCGGGGGGCGGCCGTCGAGAACGGCGTGGGCAACGGCCAGCAGGACAAGGCCAATGCCGCCGGTAAAGAGCACGAAGGAACTCGTGCACAGGGACTTGTTGAGGGGGAAAACGACGTCCCAGGCCAGGCCGACGGCGACCATGAGCAGTCCGAGCAAGCCGGCGCGTCCGGGCCGGCAGCCGCCTTGGCGCAGCCAGCGGCCGGCCAACACGCCGACAAGCCCCAGGGCGATGGCCGGGAAGGTGGACAGGATGCCCTCCGGGTCCCAGCTCGTGTTGAATTTCCAGATGTGCCGGCCAAGGACCAGCTGGTCCAGCCAGCCTTGGAGGTTGGGTTCCATGGCCAGGGACGGGTGGCCGTGGCCCGGCACGGGCACGGTGGCCAACAGCAGCCAGTAGCCAAGGAGCGTCACGGCCACGACGACGGCAAGCGCACGGCTGGACAGGCGCGATTGGAGCCAAGCCGTGGCCAGGTAGACCACGGCGATGCGCTGGAGCACGCCCGGGAGGCGCAGTTCGTCGAAGCTCAGGCGTATATAGGCGTTTTCCCCCAGTCCCAGGGCAAACAGCACGGCGGCGCGCGGAAGGATTTTGCGCCAGAGGCGGGCGCGTCCCGTGGCGTCCCGGAGCTTGTCTGGATCAATGGCCAAGGCGACGCACACGCCGACCAGGAAGAGAAAGAGCGGGAAAACAAGGTCGGCCAGGGTCAGGCCGTGCCAATGGGCATGGAGCAACTGGGGATAAATGAAGCGCCGGTCGCCGGGATTGTTGACCACGATCATGGCGGCGATGGCCAGGCCGCGCAGGGCGTCCACGGACGGCAATCGGGAAGTGGCTGGGGTAGACATGACCGACTCCTGAACGGCGGGCCTGGACCGCTGCTGTCGGGGACATCCTACGCGCCCAAGGCCCGAAGTGGAAAGGGCTGCGAATTACAAGACGGAAAGCGGGAAAGCTTGCCATGTCCCTTGCCCCTTTGGCCGGACGGGGCAAAGGCCGGAGCCGCGTCCTCGAAAGGCGCGAGCGGCGTTTCGCGGACAACTCACGAACGCCACGAATTTTTGGACAAAACGCAGCATTCGGGCGGTTCCTCAATGTCCTGGTTTGGCATTATGGCGAAAAACGACGCCCCGGCCGGTGATGGTCCGGCCGGGGCGTCGGGGATTGCAGCATACGGTTGGGCAGGCCCGGTCACCTCAGGAGTGTGCCTTCCCAGGCTTCGACATGATACAGGCTGGTGCCGGGATTCTTGGCCCAGGCGCAGGTGCCGGGCCAGTTGCGTTCGATGGGCCAGTCGCTTCGGGTGCGCAGGGCCTCGTCCAGGGACGCGGCCTCCACGGTGTGTTCGTCCGAGACGGTCAGCTTGAGCTGGGGACCGCTGATGTAGCGCAGGGCAAAGGCCGGCATCGTCTCCTCCATCGCGCCCAAGGGCGTCACAACGCTCTCGTTGTTTTCCTGTAATACCATCACGCCGTACACCGCCTCCGCCCATCACCCAACACCCCTTGCAGGGAGGGTCCGGGAGGGGCTTAGCCCCTCCCGGCCCCCGGAGGCATATTCTCTATCCTGAACGCACAACCCATGTGCTCCACGGAAAAAGACGTT
>JAEZMB010000115.1 GCA_023435825.1 Pseudomonadota bacterium
GTCGAGCTCCCGGCGACAGCCGGGTGCATCGCCGCCCCGGAAATTCCAACGACCCACGCGGCGTAGCCGCCACGCTCCCGCGCCAAAGGGTCTTGGCGCGCTAGCAAGCATTTAGTGACGTTCGGTCTCGTGTTTTGCTCCCGCGTCTGTCCCTCCCGCTTGTGGCTCTCCCGCTCGCCACAGACGGCCAGGGGGTCCGGGGGGATTATCCCCCCGGCGGGTCCAGGGCAGCGCCCTGGCAGGTGCAGGGCAGCGCCCTGCCGGGTCACGGGCAGCGCCCGTGCGGGTCCAGGGTGGAACCCTGGCCGGCTTGCAGGATGCGGCGCAGGGTGTCCTTGGTGATGTCGAGTTCGCGGCAGGCGGCCATGGTTTTGCCGTTGTGTCGGGCCAGGGCGGCTTTGGCGGCCTGGTATTTGGCGGCCCGCATGGTGGTGGGGGCGTTGACGGCGGGCGTGGCCGAGGTGTTGGGTTTGGGGAGCAGGTAGTCGGGCAGGTGTTCGGGGGTGATGCGTCCGGCGGAGCAGAGGATGCAGGCGTATTCGATGATATTTTGGAGTTCGCGGACGTTGCCGGGGTAGTCGTGGCGCAGCAGCCGCCGGGTGGCGGCTTCGGACAGGCCGGTGACGGCTTTTTGGCCGATGAGGTTTTGGCGTTCGATGAAGGCGTGGGCCAGAAGCGGGATGTCTTCGGGCCGGGAGCGCAGGGACGGCAGGGCCATGCGGGCGACGCTTAAGCGGTAGAAGAGGTCGCGTCGGAAAGCGCCTTCGGCGATCATGGTTTCGAGGTCGCGGTTGGTGGCGGCGACGATGCGGGCGTTGGTGGTGGTGGACGTGTCGGAGCCCAGCGGTTCGTAGGCGTGTTCCTGGAGCACGCGCAGGAGCTTGACTTGCAGGGGCAGCGGCAGTTCGCCGATTTCGTCGAGGAACAGCGTGCCGCCCTGGGCCATGGCGAAGCGGCCTTTGCGGTCGGACTTGGCGTCGGTGAACGCGCCGCGCACGTGGCCGAAGAGTTCCGATTCCAGCAATTGGCCGGGGATGGCTCCGCAGTTGACGGCGACGAAGGGGCCGTTGGCGGCTGGGCTGAGGTTATGTATGGCCCGGGCGAACAGTTCCTTGCCGGTGCCGGATTCGCCGAGAATGAGGACGGCCGCGCCGGATTCGGCGATGGGCGGCAGCAGGTCGAGGGTGTGGGCCAGGGCCTTGTTCTTGGTGAGAATGTCCTCGACGGTGCGCACGCCTTCGAGTTCCTTGCGCAGCCGGCTTAAATCCGAGATGTCGCGGAAGCTTTCGACGCCGCCGACGATGCGGCCCGAGGCGTCGCGCAGCGGCGCGGCGCTGATGCTGACCGGCACTTTGACGCCGTCGGGGCGCACGATGAAGATGGACTGGTTTTGCAGGGTGTCGTCGTTGTCGATGCAGTGGCTCAGGGCGCAGGCCCCGTCGCACAGGCTGGAGTGGAAGACTTCCCAGCATTTGCGGCCAAGGGCTTGTTCGGGGGGGATGCCGGCGATGGCTCCGGCGGCGCGGTTGAACGACGTGATGGTGAATTCGGCGTCCACGGTGAAGACGCCGTCGGCCAGGGATTCCATGATGGATTCACACAGGATGTCGCGTGGGAGTGCCATATTTGCCGCCTTGTTGCCGGGAAAGGAGTGTAACCGAGGCCGTCGATGCTGTCCAAGGGCTTAAAACCAATTGACTTTGTCCCGTACAGGCCGGATAGAGCGAGAAGCGGCCGTTCCTGACGGGCGGCCTGGGGAGGAGATGCGATGGAGGATGGCAAAAAGCCGATGCTGATGATCGGCACGCCGGCCTACAGCGGCCAGGTGACGGTGGCGTATTTGCGGGCGGTGGTGTCGTGCATCGGCTTTCTGGACAGCCAGGGCATCAAGACGGGGATGCTGACCCCGTCCCAGGAGAGTCTCATCCCCCGGGCGCGCAATCTGATCGCCAACGAGTTCTTGCGGCTCAAGGAATACACCCATTTGCTGTTCATCGACGCGGACATCGGCTTTTCGCCGGAGCTGCCGCTGAAGTATCTTGAGGCCGACAAGGACGTGGTGTGCGGCATTTATCCGGTCAAGTATCTGGATATCGACAAGCTGCGCTGCATCGACAATAAGGTCTTGTCCCGGGTGGCGGCCGGGGCGTCCATGCATTACGCGGTCAAGCTCAAGCCGGGCGGCCGGCCCGAGCCGGTGACGGGGTTGTTGCCGGTGGAGTACGGGGCCACGGGGTTCATGATGATCAAGCGCGAGACCCTGGAACGCATGGCCGCGCATTATCCCGAGCTTGGCTACGATTATTCCCACACCAACGACGACAACATCAACAACGTGGCCTTTTTCGACACGGCCATTGATGTGGAAAATCGCGAGTATCTGCCCGAGGATTATGCTTTTTGCAAACGCTGGACAGATATGGGCGGCGAGATCTTCGCCGATGTGCACAGCGTGTTCACCCATGTGGGATCGTTTGAGTTCACGGGCAACTTCACGGCCTTCCTGACGCATCTGGGGGCCGGGGGCGAGGAGTAGGGCGACAACATCCGAGGCTTCAAGGAGGAGCTGCCATGCAGAAGGTGTTTTTCCTGGTGTCTTGCGGACCTGACGACCAATCCAAGGCGACCCGGGCGTTTCAGTTCGCCAAGCTGGCGGCCGAGCGCGGGGCGCTGGCCGGCATGTTGCTTGTGGACGACGCGGTGTATCTGGCCAAGCCGGAAATCGCCGACCGGGTGCGGGCCGTCACCGGCGACAGTCTGGCCGACCATGCCGGTTGGCTGCGCGAGAAGGCCAAGGGCCTGCCGTTTTACGTCTGCACGCCGTGCTGCCAGGCCCGTGGAGTTACGGCCGAGGATATCGACCCGATGTGGGTTCTGGGCACGGGCGGCCAGACCATGGATCTGCTCGTCCAGGACGGGGTGACCTGCCTGTCGTTTTGAAAACCTGTCGTAAGCCGTCCAGCCTTGTTCCCCTGGAGCCGGTTGTACCGGCTCCTTTTTTTGCGCATGGGGTGACCGGGCTTCACGAGTCCTGGCTCCTGCAAGCGGAAGCACCGTAGGCGCTGCCGGGACAGGTTCGCCCAGGTCTTGACTGGCGCTCACGCCAAAAGTTTGTTATGTGCAAGTATCGTTGTAGAAACGACGCCCCGCCTGCTCACCTTTCCGTGAGCAGGCCTAGAGAAACGGCGGCGAGATGATGGGATGTCGAAAGTTGTTGTTGCTTCGGAGTAGTTGTGAAGTATTTCAAAAGATTCGCTACAGCGGTCAATATCCTTTTGGCCGCTGCTATTCACAGTTATACGGTCTACTATATCTATGGACATCAAGGGCAATCATGGGCCATAGCCGGCTTGGCGCTGCCCGGCATTGCCGAGCTGGCTATGTGTTTTGTCTCTGTCTATGATCATGACGCGGTTTTCAATCCCTACACCATCACTTTCTTTACGTACCTTATTGTCGGCTTTGCCGTGCGGTACGCTCTGGATGACCTGTGCGCCGCTATCGCCAACAGGAAAGCCCGAGGCGAAACGGTGGAAGTCGAAACATCCCTGCTCCTTGAAGCGGTGCAGGCCGCCGAACAAGGCGACTACAAACGCTCCTGCCGCAAATTTTTGGCCGTACTGCGGCATAATCGCACCCATGGCACGGCCTGTTTCGGCGTAGGCACGAGCTTGCTCATGCAAGGCAAGGGGCAATTGGCCTTGCCCTACATCGAGAAAGCGGCCTTCCTGGGCTGCGCCGAAGCCCGGAGCTATCTGGCCGGCCTTGGCATGAACCGGCCCAAGGCTGTTTAGCCGGCCCAAGGCGGCGAGACAGCCAGGCAGTACAGCTTGAGGATTCCCGCTGACTGGCGCAATGCCCCCGTCCCTTTCGAGTGACATGGCCGTCGGCGGCGAAGGACATGCAAAACGGCCCGGGAGCAAAGCACCCGGGCCGTTTTATTGCAAGGGCCTTGGCCCTTGACGGGAAATACTGCTGCGCGAACACAGGCTCGTCAAAGCGCCCATTCGGATCGACGCCCCGGAAGAAACTAGCCCAGGTTCCCCCCGTCCACCACGGCGGCGCTGAGTTCCGCCTCGGCCACCACGACGCCGGCCACGGAAGCTTCCGCCCGCATCTTGCACAGGGTCATGCGGCGCTTGAGATCGAAGCAGCGCAGCACGAGCTGGTCGCCCGGCACGACAGGCTTACGGAATTTGGCCTTTTCCACCCCCGTGAACATGAAGATGCGGTCGCCCAAGGGGCCTTCCAGGGACTTGGACACCAGCACGCCGCCGGCCTGGGCCAGGGATTCCAGGATGAGCATCCCGGGCATCACTGGCAGCCCCGGGAAATGGCCCTGGAAGAAGGGTTCGTTGATGGTGACGTTCTTGATGGCCGTGATGGACTGGCCCGGGACATGCTCCACCACCCGGTCCACGAGCAGGAAGGGGTAGCGGTGGGGCAGAAGCTTCTGGATTTCGGTGATGCCGATCACCGCGTCGATCTTGTCGGCCATGGCGGTCTCCTCATGTGAAAAGGGCCGGGACGCGGCAGCGTCCCGGCCCATGATTGGCTGGAAGGGGTCCCTTATTTGCTCTTGTCGAATTCAGCCTGGATGGCCGGGGTGACGTCGAGCTTGGGATCGAAGTAGGGCACGGAGCGGGACTCCAGGATAACGGTGAAGCCGTTCTTGGCGGCATAGTCGCTGACGACCTTCTGCAAGCGGGAGAGCAGGGGCTGCAGCACGGTCTGCTGGGACTGCTGTTCTTCCTGCTGCAGCTTGTTGCGGTCTTCCATGTACTTGCGGGCCTTGGCCTCGAAGTCGGCGGCCTTGGCCTTCATGGCGTCCTGGGACAGGGCCACGCTCTTTTTCTGGAGCTCGTCCTGCATTTTCTTGAGTTCGTCGCCCTGAGCGGCCAGGGACTTCTCGCGGGCTTCGAACTTCGACTTGAGGCTGCCCAGGGCGGCCTTGCCGGCGCTGGAGTTGGACAGGGCGTCATCGAGGTTGATGATGCCGATTTTTCCCTGGGCGAACGCCGCAACCGGCATCGCCAACACGGCCATGATGAAGAAAACCCGAACCATAACGCCCATTATTTCGCTCCTTGATCCATTCACGTTTGCGGGGGGCGTTGGCCCCCCGTTGGTCTGTATTCCGAAAGGGCCGGAAGCAAGTTCCGGCCTTCGCCCACGATGCGGACTGCCTAGAAGGTCTGTCCCATGGAGAAGCCGATCTGGGACGGCTGCAGGTTGTGTTTGTCGGCGTCGAGGCCGTAGCCGTATTCCACCCGGATCAGGCCCAGGGGCGAGTACCAGCGCACGCCGGCGCCCACGGCCCGGTAGAAGTCCCAGCAGACCTGGTTGTATTCGCGCCAGGAGTTACCGGCGTCGAAGAAGGCCACGCCGAACAGGCCGTTGGACTTGCTGATGGGGAAGATGGTTTCGAAGTTGGTGAAGAACTCCGCCTTACCGCCGATGCGCTCACCGGTCCAGGGGTCCTTGGGCGAGATCTTGTCCAGCTCGTAGCCGCGGACGTTGTTGATGCCGCCCAGGTAGAAGCGTTCGTAGACCGGGATGTCGCCGCCGGCATTGGGCAGCAGCACGCCGGCCTGGCCGCGCCAGTGGAAGACGAGGTCCATGGGCAGCGGGTAGAAGAAGTTGGAGGTGAACATGGGCTTGACGAAGGCGTCGTCACCGCCCACCGCGCCGCCGGCGTATTCCAGCGACAGGGTGTTCTTGGTGCCCTTGGTGGGCTTGGTGGCGCTGTCCACGGTGTCGCGGTCGATGGCGGCGAAGACCGAGCTCGACCAGTGCCAGCCGGCGGACTGGGTGATGACGCTCGAAGCCATCGGGTTGGTGTGGTAGATGTGGTAGTGATCCAGGCGGTAATCCCACGACAGGATGGTGTATTCGCCCAAGGGGTAGGCGAAGCGGATTTTCGCGCCGGAGGTCGATTTCTTGAAGTCGTCGTAGGCGCGGTAGACCTGGTAGAGGTCGGCGCCGACGGACAGCTTGGAGTCATAGACGTAGGGGTTGGTGAACGACAGGATGCCGCGGCTGGACTTGCCGCTGAACATGCCCTGGAACTTGGCGTGGTAGCCCTTGCCGAAGAGGTTCTTCTCCTCGACGGAACCGCCGAAGAACACGCTGTCGGAGGTGGAGTAGCCGGCGCCGAGGCTGATGGCGCCGGTGTTCTTGTCCTTCACCTTGACCTTGATGTCGACTTCGCCCGGGTTGTCGGTGGGCACGGTCTCGATGTCGACCTTCTCGAAGTATTCGAGCTTGTCCAGGCGCTCGTTGGAACGACGCAGCTTGGAGCCCGAGAACATGTCGCCGTCGGCCAGCTTGACCTCGCGGCGGATGACGTTGTCGCGGGTCTTGTCGTTGCCCTCGATGGTCACCCGGCGCACGTAGACCTTGCGGCCCTTGGTGATCATGTAGGTGATGTCGATGGTCTTGGTGTCGGCGTGCTTTTGCATGTCGACGTCGGCTTCGGCAAAGGCGTAGCCGTCGTCGGCGTAGAGTTCGGCCAGGGAGTTCAGGTCGTCGCGCACCACGGAGCGGTTGAAGTACTCGCCCTTGGCGGACAGTTCGTCGAGCTTGACCCGATCCATGAGCTTGGGCTGGTCGAAGAGCAGGTCGCCGGAGAAGGCCACGGAACCGACCTTGTAGCGGTCGCCTTCCTCCACCCGGAAGATGACGGTGATGCCGTCGTCGCCGTAGATGACCTCGGGCTGGCCGACCCGGGCGTCGACGAAGCCGCGGTTGGCGTAGTAGGCTTCCAGGGCGGCGGCGTCGCGCTCCAGCATTTCTTCCTTGAGCACGCCCGAACCGGTGACCCAGGACCAGAAGTGGCGGGTGGAGGTGGCCAGCTCGTCCTTGAGATCTCCGGCGCTGATCTGCTTGGCGCCTTCGATCTTGACTTCCTTGATATAGAGCTTCTTGGGCTCCTTGATCACGATGTTGAGCCGGGCGATGCGGGGATCGGTCTGTTCCAGCTCGTAGGTGACCTCGGTCTTGTAGTAGCCCTTCTTGCTGTAGAGCTCGCGGATCTTGCCGAGGTCGTCGGCCAGGACCTTGAGGTTGAGGACGCCGCCGGCCTTGGTGCTCATGGCCTCCAGGATGTCGTCCTTTTTCACGTCGCCGTTGCCGGTGACGCCGATGGCCTGGATGCGCGGCTTTTCCTTGACCACAAAGGTCAGGCGCTTGCCGCCGGCCACGTTGTCGAGACGCACCTGGACGTCGTCGAAGTAGCCCATGTCGAAAAGTTTTTTGACGTCTTCGTTGACGGTCTTGGGATCATAAGCCTGGTTGACCTGGCTTTTGACCTTGAGGATGACCACTTCCTTGTCGAGGATGGAGTTGCCTTCGACATCCACTTCGACGATGCGGTCCGATCCGCCGCCGGGAGCCGTGGACACGGCCACCAGGGGCTTGATCTTGTCGGCCAGCTGGGCGGCCGCGGCGTCCAGGCCCATCACCGTCGGCGCCGAGGCGAACACGGCCTGGGGCTCCCCTCCCCCGACCCTGACCACCCGGGCGTCGAGGCTCAGTCCCTCGCCGACCTTGGAAATGCTTCCGAAAACGACGTATTCGGCCCGGGCCGCGCCGGCCAGCTTGCGGGCGGCGGCGACATCCGGGGCGGCCTTGCCGCTCTCGGCCTGGGCGCTGACGCCAAGGGCCTTGAGCTTTTCGGCCAGAACAGCGGGCAGGCTTCCCTGGACGGAATGCAGGGCGTCGGCGGCGTTGACCGCGAAAGGCACGACCAGCACCTTGCCGGACTGGGCCAGGGCCTGTCCCGCCGCCAACAACAATAGTGCGGCGAGCAAAAGCCCTTTAAGACCGATTCGTTTCATTCCGCGCATAGAGTTCTCCACCCTGCAGCTCCAGTCTCCGGCCCATGAGAGCGGCCAGGTTATGATTGTGGGTAACCACAACCAACGTCATGCCCAGATCGGCGTTGAGGCGGGCGAGCATATCGCCGACCCTGCCGCCTGTGGCTTCGTCAAGATTGCCGGTGGGTTCATCGGCCAACAGAACGGATGGCCGCAACAGGACAGCACGGGCGATAGCCGCCCTCTGCCTCTCTCCCCCGGAAAGGGTTGTTACCCTGTGTTCCACCCTTTCATCAAGTCCCACGAGCGACAAAGATGCCCTGGCCCGCGCAAAAGCTTCTTTTCTTTCGATGCCGGCAATGAGGGCCGGCATGGCCACGTTCTCCAGGGCGGTGAATTCCGGCAGCAGGTGGTGGAACTGGAACACGAAACCGATGTCCCGGTTGCGCAGCGCCGCCGCCTCCACCGGTCCAAGCCCGGACAGGTCCCGGCCGTTGAACAGAATTTTCCCCGACGTCGGCCGGTCCAGGGCCCCCAAAAGATGCAGCAGGGTGGACTTGCCCGAGCCGGAAGAGCCCAGGATCGCAAGCGAATCGCCCTTGGCGATGGCGAAGTCCAGGCCCGAGAGCACCGTCACTTCCTCGGCTGGCCCCTGGTAGACCTTGCGCACCTGGCGCAGTTCGTAGAGCAGCGGCTCAGTCATGGCGCAGGGCCTCCACGGGACTCAGGCGCGCCGCCTGGCGGGCCGGATACATGGTGGCCAGGAAACACAGGGCCAGGGCCGTGACGCCGATGATGACCAGGTCGGGCCAATCCAGGCGCACCGGCAAATGGTCCATGGGGTAAACGTCGCCGGGAATCTTGATGAACTGGTATTTTTCCAGGGCCAGGGCCAGCCCCAGGCCCAGGGCGTAGCCCAGGGCGGTTCCCACCACGCCGATGATGATGCCTTGGAGCATGAAGATCTTGCGGATGGCGGCCGGCGTGGCCCCCATAGACATGAGGATGGCGATGTCCCGGGTCTTTTCCATGACCAGCATGATGAGCGTGGTGATGATGGAAAAGCAGCCCACCACCACGATCATGACCAGGATCACGAACATGGCCGTTTTTTCGAGATGCAGCGCCTTGAACAGGTTGCCGTTCATGTCGATCCAGGTGCGCACGAACAGCGGCGGCCCGCCCAGGGCCGTCCGGACCTTGGGGGCAAGCGTGTCCACGGCGTCCACGTCGGCGACCTTGAGTTCCAGCCCGGTGGCGATGTCGCCCTTGAATCCCAGCAGTTCCTGGGCGGCCGGGATGGTGACGTAGGCCAGGGTCGAGTCGTATTCGTACATGCCGGACTTGAAAAGCCCGCGCAGCACGAAGGTCTTGACCTTGGGCGAGAACCCGGCGGCGCTCTCCTTGCCGGCCGGGGACATGAGGTTGACCGTCTCGCCGACGACCAGGCCCAGCCGGTCGGCCAGTTCGCGGCCAAGCACGATGCCTGGAAACGGCCCCGGAATCACCAGATCGTCCAGGCTGCCGACGATCATTTCCTTGGGCAGGGCCAACACCTTGCCGGCCGAAGCCGGGTCCACGCCGCGAAGGACCACTCCCTTGACCCCGCGCGGACTGGACAGCATGACTTCGGTATAGACAAAAGGTGTTGCGCCAAGGACCCCGGGAACGGCCTCGGCCTTGCCCATGAGCTCGCGGTAGTCGTGCATGGCCCCGCCGGCCACGGCCGCCACCATGTGGGCGTTGATGCCCAGGATCTTGTCCCGAAGCTCGGTGGAAAAGCCGTGCATCACCGCCACCACCACGATAAGCGAGGCCACGCCAAGGCCCACCCCGAGCACCGAGATGAGCGAAATGACGGAAATAAACGCCTGCTTCTGGCGGGCCGTCAGGTAGCGCCTGGCGACGAAGAGTTCGAAACTCATGAACCCGGCTGGCCCTCGGGGCGCAGCAGCGGAAAGAGAATGACCTCGCGGATGGACGCCTGATCGGTCAGCAGCATGACCAGGCGGTCGATGCCGATGCCTTCGCCGGCCGCCGGCGGCATGCCGTACTCCAGGGCCCGGACGTAGTCCTCGTCCATGCGGTGGGCCTCGTCGTCGCCGGCCTCTTTCTCGCGCACCTGATCCTCGAAGCGCTGGCGCTGGTCCACCGGATCGTTGAGCTCGGAAAAGGCGTTGGCCATTTCGCGCCCGGCGATAAACAGCTCGAAGCGGTCGGTGATCTCCGGGTTCTCGGTGTTGCGGCGCGACAGCGGCGAGATTTCCGTGGGGTAATGGTAGATGAAATGGGGCTGGATGAGCTTGGGCTCGACGAAGATGTCGAACAGCTTGGCCTGGACCTTGCCGAGCTTGTCGCCCTTGAGCACCTTTTCGCCGCTTTTCTCGACCAGGGCCTTGGCCTTGTCGTAGTCGCGGATGATCTCGGGATCGATGCCGCCCACCTTTTCGATGGACTCATGGAACGACAGCCGCGCCCAGCCCGGGGCGAGATTGATCTCCTGGCCCTGGTAGCTGACCGCCTCCGACCCGGTGACGGCCTTGGCCAGGCGGGCGAAGAGCTGTTCGGTGAGGTCCATGAGGTCGGTGTACCGGGCATAGGCCCAGTAGAACTCGCACATGGTGAATTCGGGATTGTGCCGGGTGGACACGCCCTCGTTGCGGAAGTTGCGCCCGACCTCGTACACCTTCTCAAAGCCGCCCACGAGCAGGCGTTTGAGGTACAGCTCCGGGGCGATGCGCATGTACAGGCCCATGTCCAGGGCGTTGTGATGCGTCACGAAGGGCCGGGCCGTGGCCCCGCCGGGGATGGCCTGCATCATGGGTGTTTCCACTTCCATGAAGCCCGACGAGTCGAGGAAGGCGCGCAGTTCCCGGATGATGGTGGTGCGGGCCTTGAAGATCTCCACCGAGCGCGGGGTGACGATGAGGTCCACGTAGCGCTGGCGGTAGCGGGTCTCGACGTCCTTTAAGCCGTGGTACTTCTCGGGCAGCGGCCGCATGGACTTGGTGACCAGGGCCAGGGTGTCGGCGTGCAGCGTCAGTTCCCCGGTCTTGGTGCGAAACAGCCGGCCCGTGACGCCGACGATGTCGCCGATGTCGAATTTCTTGAAGACCGTGTAGGCTTCCTGGCCAAGGGTCTCGCGCTCGGCAAAGACCTGGATGCGGCCCGAGGCGTCCTGGATGGTGAAAAAGGCCACCTTGCCAAACGAACGCAGGGACACGATGCGGCCGGCCAGGCGGAAGGTCCGGCCCAGTTCGGCCAGGGCTTCCTCGGTCAGGGGCTCGTGGGCCTCGGCCACCAGGCCGATGTCGTCGCCTTTGGCAAAGTCGTTGGGATAGAGCGGCACGCCGTCGTCCAGGAGCTGGACGGCCTTGGCGATGCGGTTCTTGAAGACTTCGTTGAGTTCGTCGCGGGCGTCCAGGCTTTCGAGCAGGGGACGGAAATCCTCCACCCGCTTGGACTTGACCGGGAGCTTGTATTCTTTCTTACGTGGCGCGTCGCTGCCCACGGCGGTTCTCCGTTGCTGCATGTCGTTGCCCCGGCCGATACGACCGGACAAGCGCATTTGCCTACGAGAATTAGCGTGCCCCGTCAAGAATGGGCCGGCCGGCCCGCCGCGCCCCAGGGTGTGGGGGCGGGGAACTTTTTTTCGCGTCAGGGAATTTTTCGCTTGACGGGTGGGAGGGTCGAGGATAAACACCTTTCTCGCCTCAACGATCCCCGGTAGCTCAATTGGCAGAGCGGGTGGCTGTTAACCACTAGGTTGGCGGTTCGAGTCCGTCCCGGGGAGCCAGCAGATTCAGGGAGTCGGTTTAACCACCGGCTCCCTTTTTCTTTGGTCGGCTTTTCGCCTTCCCCCTCGCGCATCCCCAGGAACGACGCCCGCCCGGCTAGGCTTCTTGTCCGGACAACCCGCCAGATAGCGGCGGGAGGGGCCACGGGCCTTGGACATATTGCTTGATGACATGCCCCCAGGTCCCTGTTATTGAGGAGCATGGAATGGATCTTTATCAGCCTTGCCGTAGGACTTCTTGCCTTGGTAGCCATCTTCGCCATTGCAGCCAACAGCAATGTCAGTGCGACTGCCCCAGGATTTATCGACTTTGATAAATACAAGTCCCAGGAACTTTCCACGCGAGGGCTATTCAACAAGACCAAATGGTGATGCCCTTGGCGCGGCGTTCCGGCCGAGCAGGGCCGGGGATAAATTTTTGCCCCACGTTGGCCTTCGTTGCAGGACGGGTACAGAATGCCGTATGTCTCGAGCGGGGTTTATGAGAAAGGCGGGAGCAGACGGCAGGGGGGACTGACCGGATTTTCGTTTGAAAAGGGGAAGGCGCTCGGCATGCGCCCTTGGGCGCGGCTGTTGTACTTTACAGATCCGCCTTCCGCTGACTGTAGATCAACGAAAAGGCTTTTGGGGTGGCTCCCGGAAGCCTTTTTCCTTTTAGCGTCGCTGGTCTCACCGCAGACCAAGCGTTTCCATCCTTGCTGGAGTGTTCGTAGAGGCGCAGGTGCGAAATCGCCCGCGTGGGGCGGCGCGAGGCGGAGACGAGGAGGTTTTTCCAAAAGGCTGTCGTCGGCGAAACGGCATACGCGGGCGCGGCCCGAGACGGCGGCCTGGGCAACACCCTTGCCCGGCCCGGGGGCCGAAGGAACTGGCGAGCCGTTGCGGACGGGATGGAGCCTGGCCCATGCCTCAGGCCGGCGGCCCGGCAGACAAGGCAATGGCGCCGTGCCGACTTGGCCGAGGGGGTTGCCGTCAACAGGCCGCAAACATTCCCCGGGACCATGCCCAAGCGCCCAATCCCACGGGCGTCGTGGCCTTGCCTCGCGTCTGTCGCCGCCGCGTCGGCCGAGATCGGGCCGACGCGAGGGGAAACCCGTTTCCCGGCTAGGCGTTTTGCTCCGACGCGTTGCCGTTGGCAATGGCGTTGATGGCTTCCTGCAAGGTCGAGAGCGATTCGCGACGGACGCCGATGACGCCCTTGCTCCCGTCCTCCCGCTCGTAACGCAGCAAGGCTTTCTGTTCCTTGTGCGAATAGATTGGTTCGTAAAAAACCGAGATAAAAGCATTTTTGTCAGAGTGGCTGGCCATGGTGATTCTCCAAGCGAGTAGAGTGCCCTGTCACCTTGACCGATAGCCCCAAAGCGGAGCTCCGGGCTACTCTAAATAATTATGGGGCCGGCGTGTTGCGTCGTATCTGATATCCTGTATAGCCATGTTGTATCGATCCGATGCACGGATTGTTTCTGCAAATTCGTCGCGCTGTAGGCAGGTTGCATGTCTTGCTGATGAATGGCCGAGAGGCGCGGGGTATCGAACACTGGTAGAACTATCTAGTAACAATGCAAAAATTTTTTATTATAATAAATAAGTAAATCAATAACAACTAGAACTATTGACAGGTTATGCGTTATTAAATCCTCGATATGGATGTGCGAACAAGGAGGTCGCACATGCAAATCGAGTACAATACGGGCGAACGCCTGGACAACGGCATCCCCCTCGGCCTGCCGTATGCTTCCGCCCAGGACGTCACGGCCAGGGTGCTGCAGGCGCGGGACGTCACGTCCGCCTATGGGTTGCGGCACAAGGTGTTTGCCCAGGAATTGCGATGGGTGCCGCAAAGCGACGACGGCCTGGAACGGGACGTCTATGACGCCCATGCCCTGCATTTCGGCGTGTTTCGGGACAGGAAGATCCTTTCCTACCTGCGCCTGGTTTCGCCGGAGCATCGCTACATGCTGGAAAAGGAGTTTCGCGCCCTGGTCTCGCCGGACCATGACATCCGCAAGGCCCCGGACACGCGCGAGGTTTCCCGGTTATGCGTCAGCTTCGACGAGCGTGGCACCAAAGTGCGGACGTCCCTTGGTTCCCTGGGCGTGTCCATGCTGCTGTATCGCCAGGTCTACCAGTGGTGCGTCCCCAACAAGGTCCGCTACCTGTATCTGGTGGTCGAGTACAAGGTGCTGCGGTTGCTCAAGATGTTCGGCTTTCCGTGCGTGCTGGTCGGCGAACCGACGCGGATGCCCGACGGCGTCGTGGCGGCGGCGGCGATCATGGACTGGCGGGAATTCGAGGCGAAAAACCTGCTGGCGCGACCGGAACTGGTGGAGTGGTTCAATCAGGATCCAGAATACCAAGATGGGTTGCTACCGCCACCGCCTGCGGCCTATTCTGAACGTCAAGTTTCTTTATGATGTTGTATATGTGATAATTGACCGTGCATTCGCTGATTTGCAGGATGGCCGAGATGTCCCAGGAGCTCTTGCCGTGCTTGAGCCAGCTGAGGACTTCCCGCTCGCGCCCGGAGAGGATCTTGCGGTTGTGCTGGATCAGGCGGGCCTCGATGATTCGTGAGGAGGCCAGATGCAGATGGGGGACGATGGTCTCCAGAATGGCGATGATGGTCGGATCGTATTTCTTGAAATTGCCGGAAAAGGAAAACAGGCTGGCCTGCTTGCAAAAACCAAACGGCCGGGCCCCGTAGGTGTAGCCGTGGATCAGGTTGAAGTCCGAGGCCAGGGTGATGAACTCGCGGGCCGGCTTCTGCGCTTTGTAGGTATGGTCCCAGAATTGGGGCGTGAAGGATGTGAAGTTGCGTTTGACGATGACGTCGATGCCGCTGAAGTTCTTTTCCTTGTAGGTTTGCAGCCACTCGACGGGGTAATTGATGTTCGCCAGTTCGTAAGACACGACCATGCCTTCCGGGTCCAGCTTGGCCAGCCCCGAGGTGGATTGGTCGAACGGGAGGATGGTGTTGAGAAGCTCGAAGATCTGCTTGTAGTCGCTTTCCGTGCTGCACTGCAGGCACTTGACCGTGATGTCGAGCAGGGTGAGCGCGTCGAGTTTGGAAAGTCGCGGGCGTTTCCTCGAACCATCATTGTGAGACATGGCGGCGCCGTGTGGTTGAAGCTTCGTTGCCGGTTGTGGTCGAGACATTATCCCTGTCGCAAGGCCGGGCGGTCCTGGGGCTGCCCCGCCGCCGCGCGCGTCTGGTGGCCGGCGCGCGGCAGGGCCATGGCGGAGCTGCCGCGGCCGGGCGCGCCCTGAGGGGCAACGACCGGCGAGGGCCGGACCTTCAGTTTGGCGTACCTGGACACGGGACTGTTGGCAAGCTTGTAAAAGAGAGCCTGTTTGGCCAACGCTTCTCGTTTTGCCGTGGGGACCGAGGCGTCAGGATCGTTCGGGATAGGGCGTCAACAGCAGTTCGCCAAGGTCGAAGCCGGTTTCCAGGCGGGCGCTGTCGCGCTCCACGGCTTCGATGTTGGCCGCAAGCAGGGCCACCAATTCGCCGTCGATGCGGCCCCGGGCGGCCTCGTCGGCCAGGATGGCCAGGGCCCGCTGGCGGGACAGGGCCGGCTTGTAATGGCGGGCCATGGTGATGGCGTCGTAGATGTCCACGATGGCGATGATGCGGCTTTGCAGCAGGATGGCCTCGTCGCGCAGGCCGTCGGGGTAGCCCGAACCGTCCAGGCGTTCGTGGTGCTGGGAGATGATGGCCAAAAGCCGGGCCATGTTCTCGGGGAAGGGGATGTGCTGGAGGATACGCCGGCTTTCCTCGGGATGGCGCTCGATCTCCTTGCGTTCCACCGGGGTCAGGTTGCCCCGGGCGATGCACAGGCAGGCGGCCTCGTCCGGTTCGAGCACGGCCATGGACCCGTGGGCGGTGTCCAGGCGCAGTTCGCCGATTTTGGCCACCAGGGCGAGGTCTTCGTCGTTTACGGCATCGGCGGCGTTGATCCGGGCGAGGTGTTCGACCTCCGGCCCATAATCCTGCCCTTGGATCTGGCCGAGCAGAGCCAGGCGCTGGGCGATGACGGCCATGGCGCCGGCGGAGAGCCGGGTGGCCTTGGTGAGCACTTCCTCGCGGATGCCGATCTTGCCCACGTCGTGGAGCAGGCCGGCGTAGAGCAGTTCCTCCAGGTCGCTTGGGGTGAAGGCCACGCCGGCAAACGCGCCCTCGTCGCGGTGCACGGCCCGGGCCAGGGCCACCCCGAGGCGGGCCACTCGCTGGGAATGGCCGGAGGTGAAGGGATCGCGGGCGTCGATGGCCGTGGCCAGGGCCTGCATGAGGGAATTGATCAGGGTCTGGACGGACTTGAAATGCAGGGCGTTGCCCAGGGCGATGCCGGCCACGGCGGCCAGGGTGCCGACGTGCTGGAGGTGGCTGGCCTCGAACAGCATGGGGACCGGCCCGGCCAGAACCAGCATGCCCACGCATTTGCCCGAGGACAAAAGGGGATAGACCAGCAGGGAGGCCACGTCGGCCTCGCCGGCCCAGCGCTTGTCGGCGGCCAGGTCGTTGATGATCTCGCCCTTGCGGCTGGCGACGATGGCGGCAAAAAGGGCCGAGGCGGCGATGTTGTCCAGCCGGCAGGCCATGGTCTGGCCGAAGCTCACGGCCGGCGCGAACGGGGCGTCGGCGGCTTCGCGCAAAAACACCATGCCGCTGTCGGCCGGCAGTTCGCCGCGGCGGCATTCGTCCAAAAGGGCCAGGGCCGCTTCGCGGGGGCGCAGGGAGGCGTTGAGTCCGGTGGTGGCCCGGTGGAGCAGGGAGACTTCGCGGTATTTGACCAGGGTTTCGGCGGCCAGCGTCCGGCGCAGGGCCTCGCCGTCAATGATGGTTTCCAGGCAGTCGGCGGCGAACCGGGCCGTTTGGGCCAGGGCGGCTTCGCCGGCCGGGTCCGGAGGCGAGTCTCCGGGCGGCGTGCAGGCCAGATACCCCAGGATCAGGCTGTCCTGGCGCAGGGGCTCAAGCCGATGGACGCTTGCAGGGACGGGATCGGCGGCGTCGATGACCGTGACGACCCAGCCCGGGCCCAACATGCGGCCGGCCCGTTCGAGCAGGGGGGCCAGGGCCCGTTTCTTGAGCAGTCGCCGCAGCGGCACCATGTCGGATGCTTCTCCGGCCCGATCAGGGATCGAGTCCGAGCAGTTCCTTGGCCACCTTGAGCACTTCGTCGGGATCGAAAGGCTTGGTCATGTAGCGGCTGGCCCCGAGTTCCAGACCCTGGCGGCGGTCGACTTCCTGCCCCTTGGCGGTCAGGAGCACGATGCCGATGCCGGTGGCGTCCGGGTCTTCCTTGACGCGCTGGCAGACCTCGTAGCCGTTGAGCTTGGGCATCATGATGTCGAGAAATACGACGTTGGGTTTTCGGGACTTGATCAGCCCCAGGCCTTCCTCGCCGTTCTGGGCGGAAAGGATCTCCACGCCGTAATCCTCTTCCAGCTCTTCCAGCGTCTGCTCCAGGAGCATACGGATGTGGACCTCATCATCGACGATGAGAATCGTTCCGGGCATGACCGTCTCCTTTGGGTGGCGCCAACCGACCCGAATGGTAGTCAATGCCCAAGCCGAAGGCAAGGACACACGGGCATTTGCGCGCAAAAAACCGAAAACGGCGGTCGGTCCGTGACCAGGATCAGTGATGATGGGAGCCGCAGGCCCCGCCGCAGTTGCCGCCGGACCCGGAAAAATCCAGGCGCGAATGGATGACGAAACCTTGCTGGCCGCAGTCCACGGTGACCGGCGCGGCCTGGTCGCACAACAGCCGGGCCATGCACAAGGCGTGGCCGGCCAGCGACACGACGACGTCGGCCTCGGTGGCCGTATCCGGGGCCAGGTCGAGCCGGGGGCCGGAGGCGTGCATGAAAGACAAAAAGATGCGGAGTTGCGGTCGGACCGTGCCCGGGAAAAGCCCATCAAGGGCCTGGCGGGCGGCCTCGGTCAGGCGGATGGGGGCGGTGGCGACGGACTCCATATCCGTGACTTACGTTTCGCCGGGGAGACTGTCAACCGGCCAGGGGCATTGAAGAAAAAAGGCCGGCTGAAGCCGGCCTGCAAACACGGTTTTTTGGGGGAGTAGCGCGACGATCAGGAGCAGGAGCCGCCGCCGCAGCCGCCGGAACCGCCGCCGCAACCCCCGGAGCCGCAGGAGCCGCCGCCAAGCTGCAGGCTTGATTTCACGGTGAATCCGTAGTCGGTCATGTCGATGTCGATGGGGCTGGCCATGGCCGCGAGTTCCTTGTCCACGACGATGGTGTAGCCGCTGACGTCGAAAACGTCGTCGTTGTCCCGGGGCTCGTCCAGGGCCAAGGTCAGGGACGGACCGCAGCAGCCGCCCTTGTTGAGGTAGACGCGGATGGGCGTTTTCTGTTTGTCGGCAAAGTAGTTGTCCAGTTCGGTCCGGGCCGAATCGCTCAAAGAAACCATGGATACCTCCAGGCGAGAGATGGTAAACGGGTAATCACGCCCCAGGGCATTGTCAAATACGCCTGGTCGATGGATTTTTGGGTTGTTGAGAGAAAAACGTGATGGAGGGGCGCTGCCGCCCCGTTCTGCTCCGGCCCGGCGGCCAAGCCCGTCGCCCTGTCCGGCGAACCGGCCGGGACCATGCAAAAAGGCCGGCTGTCGCCAGCCGGCCCGTGAGAGCAAATCAATCCCGGCGGGTTAGACCGAGCAGGAGCCGCTGGAGCAAGACGAGCCGCAACCGCCGCCGCCAAGTTCCAGGCTGGAAGTCACCGAAAAGCCCATGTAGGTCATGTCGACCTTCAGCGGCGAAGCCTTCTCGTAAAGCTCCTTCTCGATGACAAAGGTGTATCCGGAAACGTCGAGCACCTCGTCCGCGTCGCGCGGCTCATCCAGAGCCAGCGCCAGTCTCGGACCCGCTCAGCCGCCAGACGACAGGTAAATACGGACCGGGGTCTTTTCCTTGTCGGCGAAATACCCATCCAACTGGGTCTTTGCCGATTCCGTCAATTCAACCATGGGAACCTCCGTGGGACAAGCTCGTTCAATGCAAGTAAGCATGACCGATCGGAAAGTCAAATACCTGCCGCCGCCGGAGCGCCGGGCCGATTGCCAGGGTTTCCCCTTTTAGGCTAGACGGATGCAAAGCCAGACGGGAGTATTCCGTGAGCAAGCATAAAAAAATCATGACCGCCGGCGAGGTGCGCCGCACCCTGGAACGCCTCGCTTTCGAAATCATCGAACGCCACGACCCCAGCTGCCATCTGGCCATCGTCGGCATCCAGCGACGCGGGGCCGAACTGGCCACCCGGCTCAAGGCCCTCATCGACGCCCGAGGGAAATGCGACGTGCCCCTGGGCAAGCTCGACATCAACCTCTACCGCGACGACTGGACCACCCGCGAGGTGCAGCCGCAAGTCGGGCCGTCGGAGATCGCCTTCTCCCTGGCCGAGAAAAACGTCATCCTCGTCGACGACGTGCTGTTCTCCGGCCGCACCATCCGGGCCGCCCTGGAGGCGCTGCTCGACTACGGCCGCCCCAAACGCGTGGAACTGCTCGTGCTCATCGACCGGCGCGGCCACCGCGAACTGCCCATCCAGGCCGACTACGTGGGCAAGCGCGTGCATACCGAACCCGGCGAACAGGTGGACGTGGCCGTGGCCGAACTCGACGGCGAGGACAGCGTGCTGCTCATGGAGTAGGGCACTTTTCGGGAACGCAGTACCCGGGCGGAGCCTCTGTACCGTTTCGGGAAGCCGTTGCCACAACCCGGCAAAAGACGTATCCGGCGGCCATACCTGCTTCAGGAGGAAACCGCCATGACGATACTCGCCGTAAACGGCAGCCCGCGCAAGAACTGGAACACCGCCCAGGTCCTTAAAAGCGTCCTCGACGGCGCGGCCAAGGCCGGAGCTGAAACCAAGCTCGTCCATCTCTATGACTACGACTTCAAAGGCTGCATCAGCTGTTTTGAATGCAAGCGCATCGGCGGCAAGAACTACGGCCGCTGCGCCGTCAAGGACGGCCTGACCCCGCTTCTGGCCGAAGCCGCCGAAGCCGATGCCCTGGTCATCGGCACGCCCGTCTACTTCGGCGCCGAAACCGGCGAAACCCGCTCGTTCATCGAACGGCTGCTGTTCCCCTACCTGACCTACACCCCGGGCTACGCCGCCATCTTCCCGCGCAAGATCCCCACGGCCATGGTCTACACCATGAACGTGCCCGAAACAGTCATGGAAGAACGCAACTACGGCCACATGACCGGCCTGGCCCAAGGCTTCATGAGCCGCACCTTCGGGGCCTGCGAAGTGCTCACCGTCAACGACACCTACCAGTTCGACGACTACACCAAATACCTCTGCACCGTCTGGGACGCCGAAGCCAAGGCCAAACGCCGCGAGGAAGTGTTCCCGCAGGACCTGGCGAAAGCGTCTGCTTTGGGCGAGCGGCTGGCGGCTGGTTTCAAGGAATAGGGCTGAGGTAGGGAAAAGTAATAGAAAAGAGGAAGATGCCTCCGGCGGCCGGAAGGAGCGCAGCGAGGCCACCGGCGGCGACAACGCCCGCCGCGCCGCCCAGCAGAAGGCCGACGCGCTCGA
>JAEZMB010000116.1 GCA_023435825.1 Pseudomonadota bacterium
CGCGGGCCCGGGCCCCGCGGCCCCGGGCCGGCGTTTTTCATTGGCCGGCGTGAAACGGTTGGCTACTTGTCGGTTCCCGGCAGGGGCGTGCACTTGTGCTTGTAGTCCACGGCCCGGCGGATGAAAATCGTCGATTCGGCGATGTTGGCGCACTGGTCGCACACGCGCTTTAAGCTGTGGGCCACGAAGGACTGCTGCACCGCCCGTTCCACCGGCCGGGATTCCTTGATCATCTCGGAGGTCACGTCGCGAAAGATGCGCACGTTGAGTTCCAGCGCCGCCGCGTTCTGGTCGATGACGCGCAGGGCGGCCGCGTCGTCGAGGTCCATGTAGCAGGCGATGGAGGCGGCCATGAGCTCCAGGGCCAGATCGGCCAACTGGCGCAGGTTGCCGTGGACAGGCAGGCGCGTCTCGCTGGTCAGCACCAGCACCCGCTCGGCGATGTTGACGGCCTCGTCGCCCAGGCGCTCGATGTTGACGAGCATCCGCATGGACCCGACGATGAAGCGCAGATCCTTGGCCACGGGATGATGCAGGGCCAGAATCTTGAGGCTCTCCGAATCCACCCGGCATTCGAAGTCGTTGATCTCGCGGTCGGCGTCGATGACTTCGCGGGCCAGCACGGCGTTGTGGTCAAGGAGGCTGGCCACGGCTTTTCGCACGGCGTCCTGGGCCAGATGCATCATGTGCAGAACATCGACCTTGAGCTTGTGGATGGCCTGATCGAGCGGGGTTTCCAAGGGGCGGCTCCTGGTTTGGCGGCGGGGCGGGTCGGCCCGGCGGCGTCGTTGGCGTTACCCTTTGTCACGAACGGTTTTCGGTTACGACGCCATGCCGGAGATGTGACAATTTGGACAAACCCTGTCAATGCGCCCCGGACCGGCCGCCTGGCGTGGCGAACCGGTTACGACAGGGTGTCGCGGTCGCGCACGCCCACCAGATACAGGATGCTGTCCAGGCCCAGGGTGGAAATGGAGTGGCCGGCGCCTTTTTTCACCACCGGCTTGGCATGGTAGGCGATGCCCAGGCCGGCGATGCCGAGCATGGGCAGGTCGTTGGCCCCGTCGCCCACGGCGATGACCTGCTCCAGGGACAGCCCTTCCTTGTCGGCGATCAGGCGCAACAGCTCGGCCTTCTTGGCCGCGTCCACGATCTCGCCCACCACCCCGCCGGTGAGCGCGCCGTTTTCGATCTCCAGCTCGTTGGCAAAGACGTAGTCGATGCCGAGCCGTTCCTTGAGCCGGTTGCCGAAATAGGTGAAGCCGCCGGAAATGATGGCGATCTTGTAGCCGAAGCGCTTGAGGTTGGTGATGAGCCGCTCGGCCCCGTCGTTAAGCGGTATGCGCTCCGCCACCTCGGCCAGGGTGGCCTCGGGCAGTCCCTTGAGCTGGCGCAGCCGGCGGCGCAGGCTTTCCTTGAAATCGATCTCGCCGCGCATGGCCGATTCGGTGATGGCCGACACCTGTTCGCCCACGCCCGCCGCCTTGGCCAACTCGTCGATGACCTCGGCGGCAATGAGCGTCGAGTCCATGTCAAAGGCCACCAGCCGCCGGTTGCGGCGGAAGGCGTTGTCCTCCTGGATGGCGATGTCCACGCCCATGTCGCCGGAGATGGCCAGAAACTCGCTTTTCATGGCCGTCAGATCGGTCGGCGTGCCGCGCACGGAAAATTCCACGCAGGCCATGCGCGGGGCGTTTTTGCCGTCCAGTGACGTGCGGCCCGACAGGCGGTTGACGATGTCGATATTGAGGCCATTGCGGGCTATGACGCCGGTGACGGCGGCGATATGCTCGGCATTGAGGCTGCGGGCCAGCAGGGTGACGATGCGCCGGGGCTTGCCCTGGGCCTCGACCCAGCTTTCGTAATGGGCCGGGTCCACGGGCGTGAAGCTGAGGTTCACGCCGAGCTTGTGGGCGCAAAAAAGCAAGTCCTTGAGAAACGGCGTGGACTCGGCCGTGGTGGGCACGCGCACCAGGATGCCGAGCGTCAGGCTGTCGTGGATGACCGACTGGCCGATGTCGAGGATGTCGGCCCCGAATTTGGCCAGTTCGGCGGTGATGGCGGCGGTGAGGCCGGGCTTGTCGTCGCCGGCCACGCGAATGAGGATGATTTCGGGCTGCTGCATGGGGAAGGCTATAGCGCCGGGCGCGGCCGGGGGCAAGACGGACGCTTTTCCTAGGCCGCGATTGGCGCTACAAACGCACCATGCCGCAACGTTTCCTATCCCTGGCCGTGGCCTGCTGGCTGGTCCAACTCGCCTGCGCCGTGGCCCTGGGCGCGACGCGCCAGCTCGTCCTGGCCCCGATCCTGGGCGAGCTGGCCGCCCGGGCCGTGGGAACATTCGCCCTGTGCCTGGCAATCGCCTGTCTTGCCCGGCGCTTCATCCGCCGCCACCGCCCTTCGCCCGCCGCCCGGCTGGGCGTGGGCATCCTGTGGTGCGCACTCACGCTCGCCTTCGAATTTTTAGCCGGCCACTATCTCTTTGGCGCGTCCTGGGAAGTCCTCTGGGCCGACTGGAACATGGCCCAGGGACATTTGTGGCCGCTCGTCCCGGCCGTCTCGCTCCTGGCCCCGTTGCCTCCCCCGCCAGCGTCCCGAACCGCCGCCGCCCGCCCCTGACCTTTCCCCTTCCCCAAGGGGGCACTTTCGGTTATAGTCGATGACGAGACGCCATCGTCTCGCTTCGTTCCCGGGGCCGCGCGCCCCCTGTCGGCCGGTCCCCGGCCCCTGCCGAGAACAAACCTTCCCCAGGAGGAACAGTGGCCAAAAACGCCTATACCTTTGCGAAACGTTCCAAGGAATTGGCCAAGAAGAAGAAAAAGGAAGAAAAACTCCAGCGCAAAGGGGATCGCCCCGAAGTCGAGGAAGGCCCCTACTTCGACGAGGCCACCGGCGAAATCGTCTATCCCCAGGCGGCCACGGAAGACGGCGAGGCCGAAACGCCCCCCGCCGACCAGCCGGCAGCCGACCATCCCTGACGGCGCGCCCGCGAAGAACGCATCAGGCGTCGCCCGGCCAGCCCACCAGAGGCCGTGTCCCTGGAGGAAAAATACTCCCGTATTTTCCAAGGACGCGACACAAGGCCGGCCACGGCCCGCCCCCCATCCCGGCCCACGCGCCGCTTCACGCCAAGCCCCAGGCAAACGCCCCCCGCGACCGACGCGGGGAGCGTTCCTGCCCGGTCACGGCAACAAAAACGACGGCGTTTTCTGCCGGAAACTGCGAAAATCCTGCCGCCCCTGCATCTGGGTCAAACAGTCGTCGTTTTCCCGGTTATAGAGCCGCGCAAACTCCCCGTTGGCCATGGGCGCGCAGGAAGCGGCGCAAAGCGCCAGAATCACAAGCACAAGACGATAAGGCATGGGCATCCTCCCCGGCTGCTTTTGCCGGCCTGCCTCTCCACTGCAGCATCCATGCCCGGTCCGCCCTTGCCCACCAAGGCCTTTTTCCGTAAATTTCGCCGCTCACCCCAACAGGGAGCACCACCATGGCCCAAGCGCCGTTTCCGGAACTGACCCTTTTCATCACCGGCCCCACCTACATCCGCCCCGAAGTCCGCGAAGCCGGCTCCTGGCCCGAATACGGCCACCGCGACGCCGAAAACGCCAAACGCTTCGAGCCGATATTCCGCAACCTCGGCGTCATCGCCGACCTGCCGGCCGACTACCGCACCATCCTCTTCCTCGGCTCCGGCTCCACCGCCATGGAAGCCTCCATCCGGTCGCTGGTGGCGCAGGGTGAAACCATCCTCCACGCCACCTGCGGCGCGTTCGGCGACCTGTGGCACAAAATGAGCCTGGCCAACGGCAAAACCGCCGTGCGCCTGGCCGCCGAACCCGGCCAGCCCGTCACCCCCGAAGCCCTGGACGCCGCCATGGCCCAGCACAAACCCGCCGTGGTCGCCATCACCCACAACGAGACCTCCACCGGCGTAACCAACGACGTGCCCGCCCTGTGCCGCGTCATCAAAGCCCACGGAGCCCTGGCCCTGGTCGATGGCGTCAGCATCTTCGGCGGCGCGCCCTGCCCCATCGCCGCCTCGGGCTGCGACTTCTACGCCACCGCCACCCAAAAATCGCTCGGGCTCCACGCCGGCTTCGGCATCGGCTTCGTCAGCCCCGCCGCCATCGAAAAAGCCCGCCACGTCACCGCTCGTGGCCACGCCACCGATATCCTCAGCCACCTCGGCCGAGCCGAAAAATTCCAGACCCAGTCCACTCCCAACGGGGCACTGGGCAATCAGATGTACCTGCAACTGCGCTACATCGTGGAAGAAGAAGGCCTCCAAGCCCGCTTCGCCCGACACGCCGCCATGCGCGACACCACCATCGCCTTCGTGGAAAAACTGCCCGGCTACGCCCCCTTCGCCGCCGCCGGCTTCCGCTCGCCAACAGTGACCGCCGTGGCCGCCAAACCCGGCATGACCAGCGCCGACCTGCGCGCCATAAAAGAAACCCTGCGCGCCAAAGGCTACCTCTTCGATCCCGGCTACGCCAAACTCAACGAAGACCTCGAAGCCGCCGGCAAACAACCCATCTTCCGCATCGGCCACATGGGCGACATCACCCCGGCCATGCTTGATGCGTATCTGGTGGATCTCGGCGAGGCATTGACGAGGTAACAGGCTGGAAAGGCAGGAAGAGTGCCTCCGGCGGCCAAAGGGGCTGAGCCCCTTTGGAAACCCCACTCGGGGAACGGACGGACGCTGGGAGCTGCGTCGGCTTACGCGAGAGCGCGAAGCGTGGCGGCTTCGCCGCGTGGGGATGGAAATTTTCGGGCCGTCGATGCACCCGGCTGTCGCCGGGAGCTCGAC
>JAEZMB010000170.1 GCA_023435825.1 Pseudomonadota bacterium
CTCTCGGGCCTGCCGCCCAACGACCATCCCGCCAAACGACCGCCACCCATGTCGGGGGTCCGGGGGGCTGCGCCCCCCGGCCGCCGGAGGCCCTCTTGGGCGTCCCTCTCCACCATTCAGTCTCCCCCCTCCCTTCACCTTCCCTTCGCCTTACCCCAACGCCGCATCCGCCGCCTTGGGGTCGCTTTGGCGCACGGCGTCGGCCAGGGTCGTCAGGCGCTCCTCGATCGCTTCGACGGGCGGCGGCGTGGGCAGGTGGGGCACGTTGAAGGTTGCGGGGTCGAGGGGTTTGTAGGCGAGGTCGTCATTGAGGCTGCACAGGTCGCCGACGCAGCCGCAGGCGCTTTCCTGGTCCAGGCGGGCGGGGTCGAGGGACCGGGAGAAGCGCAGCATGTCGGAGGGGCATTGGCTGGCGTTGACGGCCTGGACTTCGTCGTTGATGCTTTCGGCGACGCTATGGAGGAGATTGTAGCCGGGCGCGGGCATTTTGCGGCCGGGCTGGCGGGGATCGGAGACGTAGCCGCCGTCGTTGTAGGCTTCGACGGCGTTTCGCATGACGGCGTAGGCGCGCAGCACGGCCTTGCGGTAGCGGCCGGCGGCGGTCAGGGCCAGGGGTTTGGCGCTGGTCGGGATTTGGCAGGCCGGGGCGAGGGTGGCGGCGTCGATGCCGAGGCTTTGCAAGAACTGGTCGGCTTCGGGGCGGCACAGGAGCAGTCGGCGCAGGTTCTGGACGGCGTCGATGGCGGGCGTGGCCCGGCGTTTGACGCGTTCGAGCAGGGAGGCGAAATTTTCGAGGCGTTCGTCGAGGCGGCAGCGGCGGGAGAAGAAGTTGTCCGCCATTTCGCTGAGCACTTCGTTCTTGAGATCGTCGGCGTAGTCGGACCCGATGGCCATGGTGAACGCTCCGGAGGATGCAGGTTTCCCTTTGCCTGCTGGTACGCCTTGGGGCTTGGCTTGGCAAGGGACGGCGGGCGGCGCGGTGACAGGGACATTTTTTTGCGCTAGCGTCGAGTGGCCCAGCCTGGAGGTGTGCCATGGTGGACGACGGGACGGAATTGCGGGCCGAAGTCACGGCCTTGCGGCGTCGCGTGGCCGATCTGGAAACCGAGCGGGACCGGTTGCAGGAAACGGAGCGGGTGTTGCGCCAGGGCGAGGAGCGCTACCGCCGGCTCCTCGAATCGGTGACGGACTACGTGTACACGGTGACGGTGCAAGGCGGCCGGGCGGCGGGCACGGACCACGGCCCCAACTGCGAGGCGGTGACCGGCTACACGGCCGACGAGTATCGGGCCAACCCCCTGCTGTGGCTGGACATGGCCCCGCCGGAGGATCGGCCCCTGGTGCTGGAGAACGCGGCCCGGCTGCTGGCTGGCGAGGACACCGGGCCTTTCGAGCATCGCATCATCCACAAGGACGGCACGGTGCGCCATGTGCGCAACACGCCGGTGCTGCGTTTCGACGCCGCCGGCCGGCTTGTGGCCTATGACGGCATCATCAACGACATCACCGAGCGCAAGCGGGCCGAGGAGCTTTTCACGCGGCTGTCGCTCCATGACGGCCTGACCGGGTTGCCCGGCCGGGCGCTCTACATGGACCGGCTGCGCCAGGCCATCGCCCAGGCCGAGAGACGCACCGAGCGGGTGGCGGTCTATTTCATCGATCTGGACCGGTTCAAGGACGTCAACGACGCCCACGGCCACGAGGTGGGCGATGTGGTGCTGGCCATGGCGGCCAAGCGCATCGCCGGCTGCGTGCGGCGTTCGGACACGGTGGCGCGCCTTGGCGGCGACGAGTTCGTGGCCGTGACCCCGGGCATCGGCGAACCGGGCAACGCGGCGGCCATCGCCGCCAAGATGGTGTCGGCCCTGGCCGAGCCGTTCGAGGTGCGCGGCGCGGTGTGTCGCCTGGGCGGCAGCGTCGGGGTGGCGTTTTACCCGGACGACGCGACGCGCGGCGGCGAATTGCTGCGGCTGGCCGACGCGGCCATGTACGCGGCCAAGAAGGCCGGCCGCAACGGCTGGCGCATGGCCGGGGATGCGGCGGCGGGGGCATGAGGACGGCCAGGGATGCCTTGACTACTTACTAATAAATAGTAAATTTCGACATGGCATGGACGGTGACGCTGACCGCCAAGGTCAAAAAGAGTTTAGGCAAGCTGCCGGCTGCCATCCGTGGCACATGTCTGTTGTTGCTGCGCGACATTGAAGTGCACGGCCCGGTCCGAGGCGACTGGCCGAACTATTCCAAACTCGGCGCGCGCCGGCATCATTGCCATTTGCACAAGGGCCGCCCCACGTATGTCGCCGTGTGGGAGATTCGCCCGGACGGAGTGCGACTTGTCGAGGTGACCTATGTTGGAACGCACGAAAAAGCCCCTTACTGAGACTGTCGAGCTGTGCTTTACCGGGCCGGCCGCCCGCCGTCAGGAAGCTGTGGAATATCTGCACGGCCTTGGTTTCGAGGCCAGGGATGCCGAATTGATCCCCTGGCGGGAGGCCTTTCCCCAGGTGACGGACGTAGAACTGCCCGGCGTGTGCCTGCGCGGAGCCAGAACCCGGGAAGGGTTGACCCAGAAACAGCTTTCCGAAAAAACGGGCATCCCTGCCCGGCATCTTTCCGAAATGGAAAACGGCAAGCGCCCCATCGGCAAGGCCATGGCCAAGCGTCTGGCCGAGTGCCTGGGCGTTGGTTACAAGGTGTTCCTCTAGTCCCGCTAAGCCAGCTTCCCCTGTCGGGTCCTTGAAACGCGCGGGCGAGGATTGCGAACCATATCTCGTCGCTCTTTTTTCTTTGTCAAACACGCCTGTGTTTCAAGCCGCCCCTAGCCCACCACCCCGAGCCAGCGCCACCACCAATAGTCCAGCGGCCATAAGGCGAAGATGGTGATGGCGCTGGTCAGCAGGCAGAAACGCACGACGTCGCGCCCGGGCACATAGCCCGACTGGATGGCCACCACCAGCGGCGGGGCCTGATAGGGCAGAATCACCGAGGAAAATCCCACCACTTCGGTCATGGCCACGGCCATGGGCGTCCAGCCCACGGCCCGGGCCAGTTCCGGAACCAGCGGCGTCACAACCGGCGGCACGCCGGGCAAGGTGACCCCAAGCCCCACCACCGTGGCCAGCCCGGCCAGCAGGGCAAAGGCCAGGCCCGGCGCGTCCGGGGACAGCGGCAACACGTCCAGGGCCTGCCGGGCCAGGGCCGCGCCCAGGCCCGAGGCGTCGGCCACCGCCCCCAGGCTCACGATGCCGGCCACGTAGAAAATCGCTTCGAAGCGCAGCTTGCCGAAGGCGTCGGCCGGCAGCAGGCCGCTGCCCGGGTAGAGGCAGGCCAGGGCCGCGGCCATGCCGACCCAGGCGGCCGGGATGTGGTGCCAGGCGTCGCTGGACCACAGGGCCACCGAAACGGCCAGCAACCAGCCCAGACGGCGCTGGGGCAGGCTGGCCGGTTCGTTCGGGGCGGGCGCGACCTTGGCCGGCCGGGACGCGCCGTCCCGGTAGAGCAGGACCAGCAGGCCGATGAGCAGGGCCGTGCGCAGGGCTCCGAGAATGGGGAAGTGGAGCAGGAAATAGGCTGCGTAGCTGGGCACGACGCCCAGGACCGACTCCATGGACCCGACCAGGACGTTGTTGGGGATGTTGGCCGGCAGCACCGTGGTGGCCGGCAGATAGGTGCCGAACAGGCCGCCGAGGATAAGCCCGTGGCGGGCCCGCAGGCCCGGGGCAAAACCCAACCGGTCGGCCAGGGAGGCCAGGATGGGCAACAGCAGCATGGCCCGGCCCATGGCCGAGGGCATGACGAAGAGCATGGCGGCGCTAAACAGCGTGGTTCCGGCCACGGCCCGGGCATAGGAGGGGCAAAGAGCCGGGGCCAAGCGGTCGGCCAGACGCTGGCCAAGGCCGGTATGGCGCATGGCCTCGCCCAGGACCGCCCCGGAAAAGACCAGCCAGACGGCCGAGGAGGCGAACCCGGCGAAGACCACCCCGGCCGGCGCGATCTTGCCGATCATGCCCAGGGTGAAAAAGGCCAGGGCCGTGAGCCAGGGCGGCAGCCAGCCCGTGGTCCACAAGGCGATGGCCAGAAGCGTCAGGCAACCGGCCCGGACCAGGGAATCCACGGGCGAAAAGGGCCAGACGAGCAGCCCGGCCACGGCGGCCATGGCGGCCAGGGCCAGGGTCTGGCGAGAAGACATGACAGCGACGGCGGCGGGTGAGGACATGGACGGCTCCCTGGCGTTTGGGGCACCATGCGGCAATCCGTACGGTCTGCCAAGAGGCCGGGAAAAGCGTGGGCGCGCCTTTGGTTGCATTGCCTTCCTTGTATCGAAGCGATACAAGGGACGACGGCAAAAAATCGAAACCCGGACCGGTTCCGGCCATCGGGGGCGACGTGTTCGGCAAACTCGCGCGCGCGGTCAAGGGGCTTTTCTGCGACACCCAGTCGGAGACGGCCCAAGGCCTTACCGAAGAGCAGATCCAGACCGAGTTCAAGAAGCGCTACCACCATTTCAAGCTGCTGCTCACGGCCAACAAAAAGGCCCTGGAGCTCATGACCGAAATGGAAGAGGCCCTAAATGGCCGGCGCACCTTCGGCATGGCCTTTATCCGTGCCCACTCCACCGGCGTGTCCGTCAACGTCTACAAGATCGTCGAACACCTCAATTCCATCGCGCCCGGCAAGTATGCCGAGCTCTACAACCGCATCAAGGACATCCAGCGCCGCATCGGCGAATGCCTGGCCAGTTCGTGCACCCTGGAGACCGCGCCCGATCTGGTCATCCCCCTGGATCAGGCCGGCCGCGACCAGGCCGACCTGGTGGGCGGCAAGATGGCCGGGCTTGGCGAAATCGTGCGCCGCACCGGACTGCCCGTGCCGCCGGGGTTCGCCATCACCGCCCGGGCCTACCATCGCCTCATCGAACACAACGACCTCAAGGACGAAATCTACCGCCTGCTCCAGACCGCCGGCCCCGACGACCAGCGCAACCTGCTCATTTTAAGCTCCCAGATCCGCAACAAGATCACCGAGGCCGAGCTGCCCTCCGACGTGTCCAAGGCCATACTCGGGGCCTACGAGACGCTTTGCCGCACGCTGGGGCGCGAGGCGTCGGTGTCGCTGCGCAGCTCGGCCCTGGGCGAGGACGAGGCCGGCCAGACCTTCGCCGGCCAGTTCTCCTCCAAGCTCAACGTCGGCCCCGAGGACATCCTTCAGTCGTACAAGGAAATCATCGCCAGCAAGTACAGCCCCCAAGCCATGACCTACCGCCTCAACCGGGGCATCCCGGACGAGGACGTGGCCATGTGCGTGGGGGTGATGGCCATGGTGGACGCCGTGGCCGGCGGGGTCATCTATTCCCGCAATCCCCTGGACATCCGCGACGACTCCATCCACATCCACAGCGCCTTTGGCCTGCCCAAGTCCGTGGTGGACGGCACGGTGGGCACCGACGAATTCGTCTTCGAGCGCGAGCGCCCTCCCCGGCTCACGGCCCGCCACATCCGGGAAAAGGACCAGGCCTTCCTGTGCCTGCCCGGCGAAGGCGTGTGCCGCATGGAAACCTCGGGCGAACGGGCGTTTATGCCGAGCATCAGCGATGAACAGGCCCTGGCCCTGGCCGAGGCCACCGTCACCCTGGAGGCCATGTACGGCGCGCCGGTGGACGTGGAATGGGCCATCGACGCCTCCGGGAGCTTGCAGTTCCTGCAATGCCGGGAGCTGGTGCAGTTGCCGAGCCAGACCGGGGGGGGAAGCGACCGCGTGTACGGCACGCCGCTTGTCTCCGGCGGCGTCACGGCCAGCCCCGGGGCAGGCTTCGGCCCGGTCTTCGTGGTGCGCCGCGAGGCCGATTTGCTCCAATTTCCGCGCGGAGCGGTGCTGGTGGCCGTGGAAGCCCCGCCGCGCTACGCCTCCATCATCGACCGGGCGGCGGCCATCGTCACGGAAAAGGGCGGCGCGGCCGGCCATCTGGCCAACGTGGCCCGGGAGTTTCGCGTGCCCTCCATCATGGGCCTGGCCGGGGCCACGCACCGCCTCGCCCCGGGAACCGAGGTCACCGTGGACGCCGACGGCCGGGCCGTCTACCCGGGCCGGCTGGAGGAACTGCTGGCCGAAGCCGAGGCCCAGCGCCAGCCCGCGCCCGAACGCGTCACCCCCATGCACGCCATCCTGCGCCGGGTCATGGACCAGATCACGCCCCTGTCGCTCATTGATCCTAACGCCCCGGAATTCGCCCCGGAGAACTGCCGCACTCTCCATGACGTGACCCGCTTTTGCCACGAGAAATCCGTCACCGAGATGTTCAATTTCGGGCAGGAGTTCCACTTCTCCAAGCGGGCGGCCAAGCAGCTCAAGTACAAGGGCACGGCCATGAAGTGGTGGTTTATCAACCTCGACGACGGCTTTGTCGGCGACGTGCCCGGCAAGTACGTCAAACTGGAGGAGATCTGCTCCATTCCGGTCGGGGCCTTGTGGGACGGCATCATCGCCATCCCCTGGCAGGGGCCGCCGCCGGTGGACGGCCGGGGACTGATGTCCATCATCGTCCAGGCCTCCACCAACCCGCACCTGGAGGCCGCCTCCCACTCGTCCTTCGCCGAGCGCAACTATTTCATGGTCTCCCGCAATTACATGTGCCTCAGTTCCCGCTTCGGGTTCCACTTCTGCACCGTGGAGACGCTGGTGGGCGACCGGCCGTCCGAGAACTACGTGAGCTTCCAGTTCAAGGGCGGCGCGGCCGAGTATTCCCGGCGTCGCCGCCGGGCGCAGTTCGTGGGCGAGATATTGGAGCTTCAGGGCTTCGTGGTGGAGGTCAACGAGGACGCCTCGTTCGCCCGCATCAACGGCGGCCCGGAAGAAGAGATGCTGCGGGGGCTGACCGTCATCGGGTACATGCTCATGCACACCCGCCAGCTCGACATGATCATGCACAACGAGCCCTTGGTGCAAAGCTACAAGCAAAAAATCCTCGACGATCTGGTCAAGGTGGTGGGCCAACCCCTGCATGTGCCGCCGCCCTGCCCGGCTCCGGCAGCGGAAACGACCGCATAAACCGCCGGTCGATCCCCTCCTTAAGCGCCATGGCCCAGCGCCCCTGGGCCACGAGCCTGCCCTTGCGCAAGATGGCCCGGCCGTCGCCGCAGTTGAGCAGGGACAGGAAATCGCGGCCGACACCGCAAAATGGCCTCAGTTCCCGGCCGGTCAGGGTGGCCAGCAGATTGGCGGCCAGGACCGGCCCCTGGCGCACGGCATAGACCCCGGCCCGGGGCAGCGGGCAGGGGGTGAAATCGATGCAGTCCCCGCCGCCGAAGAGTTCGGGATAGAGCGGATGGTGGAGCCAGCGCGTGACGGCCAGCCCGCCGTCCGGCCCGCCGGCGGTCAGGCCGGCGGCGGCGAACAGCCCCGGCGGGCGGGTGCCCGTGGCGGCCAGGACCAGATCGAAGCGCCTGGATGTTCCATCGCCCAAAACGGCCCGCCCCTCCTTGAGGGCCTGCACCCGGGCACGGATGATCCGCCCGCCCCGCCGCCGGATCGAGGCCTCGGCCAGCCGCCCGGCCCGGGCCGGCCAACCGGGCAACAGCCCGCGCGGCGCGGCCACGGCCAGATCCTCGCCGGGCAGACCGCACTGGCGCAACAGGTCAAGCCCGCACGCCGCCACCTCGAAGCCGGCCGGCCCGCCGCCGGCCACCAGCACCCGCACGCGACCGCCGTCAGCCGCCCGGGCCAGGATGTCCTGGCGCGCCAGCAGCAAATTCTCGATGGGTTTGACCGGATAGGCCACAGGCGCGGGGCTGCCGTCCGTGACGAAATCCGGCAGCACCCGGCTGCCCAGGCCAAAGCTTGCCGCGTCGTAGTCGAGACTGCCGCCGTCGGCCAGGAGCAGCCGCCGGGCGGCCGGGTCCACGGCCACGGCCAGGCCGCGCCTTAAGACGCCGCCGCCGGCCTGGCACAGCGCGGCCACGGGAAAGGTCAGGTCGGCCAGGCCGTAGCGGCCGGTCAGCAGTCCCGGCCCCATGCCGGAATAGGCCAGGGTCGGCCCCGGGGCCAGGCACACCACCTCGACCCCGGCGGCCACGAACTCGGGCAGCCGGGCCAGCACGGGCAGATGGGCGTGGCCGCAGCCGGCCAGGACGAGACGTTTTCTTGCCATGCGCCCTTTTACCCCAAGGCGGCAGGAGAGGAAATGGCCGGCCGCAACAACGCCGCCAGCGCCCGGACGTTTTCCGGAATATCCGGCCATGGCCCGGCGGTCAGTCCTAACCGGCCAGTTGGCTCCAGGGCAGCCGGAAGGGCAAAAGCAGCCACATGGTCGTTCCCTGCTCCGGCCGGCTTTCCACCGCGATTTCCCCGCCCATGGCCCGGGCCAGCCGGCAGGCAAAGGCCAGGCCGAGCCCGGCTCCCTGAAACTGGCGCGTATAGGTGCTTTCTCCCTGGAAAAACGGTTCGAAAATCCTGTCCAGACAGCCCTCCTCCATGCCGATGCCGGAATCGGCCACGGCAAAAACGATGCCGCACCTCTTGGCTGCTTCCCGCGCCGCGCTAAAGACCGTCACCTGGACACTGCCCTCCAGGGTGAACTTCAAGGCGTTGTCGACGAGGCAGGCGAGGATCTTGGCCACCTTTCCCTCGTCGCCGATGAGGTGCGAGGGCACGGCGGGGTCAAGTTCCACGTCGAACTGCAAGCCCTTTGACGCCGCCAAGCCGATATGGGCGTCCTTGACTTTGTTGAGCACGGCCACAAGGGAAAAGAGCTTGTTTTCGAATTGCGGCCCATTGGCTTCCAGGGCCGTATAATCGAGGATGCCGGTAAGGAGCCTGGACAAGCGCGTGCAGGCAAATCTCGCATTGTCCATGTACAGACGTTGCTCTTCATCGAGTTCGGTTGACTGCATCAAGTGCAACATGCCGTTTATCCCATTTATGGGCGTCCGTATTTCATGGCTCATGTTGTCCAGGAAAATGGACTTGGCCCGGTTTGCGGCTTCCGCCTCCTGCTTGGCGGAGCGCAAGGCTTCCTCCTCGCGCTTGCGCTGGGTGATGTCGATCCAACTCGTGCGGACCATGCGCATGTCGTTCTTCGACGGGAAACGGACAATACGCACTTCGCAAATCACTTGCTGCCCCAGGGCGTTGACGAGCCAGCGTTCGACGACGACATATTCGCCGGCCAGGGCCCGGCTCCAGTTTTCCCGTATGGACTCGGCCACAGGCTTTCCGTCCGGCTGCTTGGGGGCATAAAATCGGTGCACCCCATGCCGGATCAGCTCCTGGGCGGCGCACCCGAACAGCGACTCGGCCCTGGCGTTGACCAGGACAACGGCTTCCCGGTCCACATCCGCCACGACGATGGCCTCCGGGGCCTGCTCGACCAGCGTCCTGAACCGGGCCTCGGTTTCCCGCAGGTCCAGGATGCTTTCCTCCATGGCCTGGGCCATCTCGTCGAAGGCTTCGCCCACAAGGCCGATATCGCCGTCCTTGGCGACAAGGCCCGTTCTCGCGGTCAACAGCCCGTTCTTGAAGGCGACGGCAGCTTCATAGATCTTGGAACAATGCAGCGCGATCTTCATCTTGAGCAAGACCAGGGAGGCGATAAACGAGAAGGCGATGACGATGGAGCCGAGCACGATCCACAGCTTGAGGGCGTCGAGGGAGCGCTGGCGGGCGACTTCCGTGGGCACGCCGATGGCGATGAACAGATAGGGTTTTGTCGTCTTGCTGATCGTCACGCCCTGGATGCTGTAGATCCTGTCGATCCCGTCGAGGTCCTTGGACGAGAACACGTGCCGGTTGCCCAGGAAAGCGTCCTGCAGCACGGCGTTGACCGAACCGGCCTGGCGCGCCTCTCCCCGGACGTTGTTGGAAAACAACGTCCGAAAACCGTGGGCGAGCAGAATGATGCTGGAGTCGTCGGGTAGTTTGGCCTGGGAAAAATAGCCGGCATAATTGGAGAGCCGCACGACGGCAATAAGGATGGCGACGGTATTTCCCTGGCTGTCGGTGACGGGATAGGAAAACGGCAACACCGGCTCGAAGGTCAACCGGCTGATGACGTATTCGCCGATGGAAAAATCCCTGGTCGCCAGGACATCGATCACATGCTTGCGGTCGGCGAGGTTGACGCCGCCGGCCGGAATGGGAGCCGCCGAGGCAAAAACGGTCCCATCGGGATAGACGGCGTGAAAATTGGCGTAGTCATTGTAGATGGACTTGATGTTGCGAAACGTCTCCGACATGGCCTGGACGTCCAGGCGTTTGAATTCTTCGGTATTGGCCAAGGTGGTGAGCAGGACCTTGGCATTCTGGGTGATTTTCTCCTGGATGCCGATCAGGCCGGACACGGCCCGGGTCGTTTCCAGCTCGATGACGCTGCGTTCCCGGCCGTATTCATTCCAGGCGACATAGGCAATGACCGCGACAAACGGCGAGACGCAAACAAAAAAAGCGACAACAAATATCTTGTAGAGCTGAATATTGCTGTACCTGTACATATTGCATGCCCCGAAAGACCTTGCCAAAAAGGGTTGGCGAAGTGTCGCAACAGGAAGGAAGCACGGTACGCGACAGCATGACGTGTGAAGACGCACGCGGCGGAAGACGGCAATGCGAGAGGGATTCCGCTACAATATTCGAGAAACAGCGCAGAAAGTCAACACCCGGGTCGCAACCGACGCCGGGTGTCGCAATGGCATGAGGTGGGGATCAGGCCTCGCCGGCCTCGGGAGGCAGACAGCCCAAGCGGCGCAGTTCGGCCAGGATGGAGCCTTCGTCCACGGGCTTTTGCAGAAACGAGGTGGCCCCGCCCAGATACATGGCGTTGTGGGTGTCCTCGCCGTCCTCGAGCACCGAGGTGATGACGATCTTGGCGCAGGCCTCGGGGGAGAGGCCGCAGTCTTTTTCGATCTCGCGGATTTCCTTGAGCGCGCGCGGTCCGTCGATGACCGGCATAAGCAAATCCATGAAGACCAGGCCGTAGGGATCGCCGGCCTCCAGGGCCTTCTGGAAGGCCATGACCGCGTCCTCGCCGTTCACGGCGGCGTCACACCGGGCGTAAGGGTGCAGGATGTATTCAAGAAAGCTTCGGCTGTAAAAATCATCATCGACAATAAGCGCCCTCATGATGCCTCCGGGGGGTGCGTTCGCGGCCAGGGTTGGGGAGGGACGGCGTGTTTTTCTATCGGGGCCGCGCCGTGGCTGTCAAGGCGATCTAAAGTCTAGTCGTTTTTAAGGATCGTCGCATAGTTTCCGGCGCAGTGGCAATCGGTGTCATAGCGGCGCACATAATCCAGGCGGCTGCGCACGCAGGCCAGCTGGCCGTCGCGGAACACGGCCCAGACCTTGCCGTAGCCGGCGCACAGATAGCTCTCCGGCCCGATGACGGCCTGTTTGAGGGCGGATGGGTTGCCCATGAGTTCCTTGACCTGGGCGATGGACATGCCGGGCGCCAGGCTGCGCTCGGCAAAGGCGGCGTCGCGGCGCATGTCGTCGGCCATCTCCCGGGCGGCGAATTCGCGCTCGGCGGCAAAGGGCACGGCCGCCATGCGGGCCTCGGCCGCCTGGCGGTCGCGGACGGCGGTTTCGGCCAGGGCGGCGGCCCGGACTTCGGGACTCGCGCCAAAGGCGGCCAGGCGTTCGGGCAGCGCGCCCGGAGCGGTCTCGGCCCGCAGGGTCAGGCGCACGGCCACGCCCTCGGGCGTGGGACGGATGTCCTCGCCGGAAACGACCGGACGCAGCAGACTGTCGGCCAGGGCGCGCAGGTCCTGGCCCTGGATGCCGGACCGGACCACCTCGGGGTCGTGGGCGAACTGGGCCATGGCCGTGTCCAGGAGCTTGCCCCGGGCCTGGGCCGTGCACAGGCGACGGGCCTCATTTTGCTCGATGTGGGGGCCGTAGAAGCAGGCGATGGTGGCCGTGACGGCCCGGACGTCGGAAACCTGACGGCGCAGGTCCGGGCCGTCGGGGGCTTTCGTCCCCACGGCGGGCCCGGCCGGACGAGGCTCGTCTCCGGTCTGGGCCTGGGCCGCGGCGACCCAAAAGGCCAGCGACAGCGCGACGACAACAACGACAACGGAACGCTTGGACATGGGCGGACCCCCTGGATTGTCGGAGTATAGCAAGATCGGTTCCAGGCGTCAGGTCGCAAAAAGGGCGCGACCGGTTTCCCGGCCGCGCCCTGTCGCAGGGGCAAGGGAGGGGACCTTGCTATTTGGCGGCCGGCTTGTGGCAGTCGCCGCAGGTGACCGGCCCCTTTTTCTGGGTCAGGTGACAGCCCATGCACTGGCGGTGGAAGGCCCGCTCCAGGGGCGTCTTGCCGGGCTTGGCGGCCACGGCATGGCAGTCCGAGCAGGGAATGCCGGCGGTGTCGGACGACGGGTCGCGCTTGCCGTCCTTTTCACCGTGGTGGCAGGCCGTGCAGTCGGTCAGGCCGGCCTTTTCGTTGTGCGTGTCGTGGGCAAAGGCCGCCGGCGGCCGGGTCAGTTTCTTGAACGCCTCGGTGGGCACATGGGTCATGTCCTGCTGGGCAAACGCCCCGGAGGCCGTGAGCAGCAGCACGGCCAGGGCCGGCAGGAGCAGGCGGATAAACGGCAGTCGTTTCATGTCGGTGTCTCCTGCGCCCCGGGTCACTCGGGCTTCTCCATGAGTTCGTAGATGAGGTCGCCCAGGAACTTGGTGTGCATATTGAGGTCGAACTTGGTGATGATGTCGTCGAGGCCGCCGTGGCAGTTGTGGCAGGGCGCGATGCACCAGTGGACGCCGGTGGCCTTGAGTTGCTCGGCCTTGATGGAGTTGCCGACGATGCGGACGTTCTTGAAGGGAGGCCCGCAGTTGATGACGCCGCCGCCGGCGCAACAGCAGTAGTTGTGCTCGCGGTTGGGGGTCATCTCGACGACGTTGTCGCACAGGAAGTGGACCACCTCGCGCAGCTTGTCCATGAGTCCCCGGCCGCGAATGACGTTGCAGGGGTCGTGGATGGTGACGGGTTCGGCGAACTTGTGGGTGAGCTTGATGCGCCCTTGCTGGATGAGCTCCCAGAAGAACTCCACCGAGTGGACCACCGGCACCGGGTGCCATTTCCAGCCCAGCCACCGGTTGGCCACGTCGTAGACGGCCCTGAAGGCGTGGCCGCACTCGCCCATGACAATGCGCTTGACCCGAAGCCGCTGGGCGGCCTCGTAGTGGGCGCGCTCCACCCGGGCCATGATCTCGGAATCACCCGTAAACATGGCCATGTTGGAGTTGTCCCAGCCTGGCGTCGCCGGCATGGTCCAGGACACGCCGGCGGCGTGGAAGATGGCCGCGGCCTGGTAGATGAGCTGGGTGCGGAATTTCGGTTCGGGCGCGATGACCGAGTACATGAAGTCCGCGCCCTCGACGTCCAGCGGAATGCGCAACCCCGGGAATTCCTCGCGGGCCTCTTCCTCCTGCCATTGCAGGGTGTCGGGCCATTCGTCGTCTTTGACCCACATCTGGTTCAGGGTGGCCGAGTGGCTGTGGGCGGTATCCTGGATGTACTGGGGCGTGACGCCAAGCTTGTGGCACAGGCGGCGCACCACGCTGATGATGTAGCCGGTGTCGATGCCAAGCGGGCAGTAGTGGATGCAGCGGCGGCAGAGGTTGCACTCGGTGTAGGCCACCTGGGCGCACTGGTAGATCACTTCGGGATCGACCTTGCCGTCGGCGTCGAACAGCCGCCACATGGTCTGGCTGACCTTGGCCACCGGGGTGTAGCTCGGGTCCTTGTGCGACATGTAGTAGTGGCAGGCCTTGGCGCACATGCCGCAGCGCACGCAGGTCTCCATGTAGGTCTTCATGCGCGCGCCGCATTCGCCGGCCACGAGCTCCTTGAAGACCTTCTGTATTTTCTCCGGGGTCAGGCGGCCGACGCCGCGACGCAGACCCTCGTCCTCGATGAGACGATCGGCAATGGTTTTCATGACGTCCTCCGGCGTTTACCAGTCCTTGGCGAATCTGACGGACCCGAATTCCGAGGCGATGTAGCCGCGGCTGAAAAATCCGAACAGCATGTGGGACAGCCTCGTGAACGGGATGGCGACCAGCATGGCCTCGCCGCACAGGATGTGCAGGGTGGTCATGAACAGGTTGTCGCCGATGCGGTGATAGGCCAGGACGCCGGTGAGAAAGGTCGCGCCGACCAGGGCCAGCACCAGCCAGTCGTGGGAGCGGGTGACGAAGCGCACTTCCGGCACGCTCAGCCGACGCCACAGGAAGTAGGCGCAGGCCAGGACCACGACGATGGAAAGCGCGTCGGCGACGCCGTCGGGCAGGGCCGGCCACGACCAGCCGTGGAAGGTGTCGAAGAGCACGATGTGGCCCATGAGAAACAAGGGAACCACGAACAGGCAGATGTGGAACAGGAAGGTGACGATGGTCACCCCGGGGTTTTCCCGCCAGCCCAGCGCCCCGAAGGGGGTGACCCAGTGGATCAGCGAACGGATGGCGTGGGGCCAGCTGATGTAGGCCACGAAGGCGGCGTCTTTCTTGAGCGCCAGGGCCCGCATGGACATGAGCCGGTAGATCGAGCCCAGGATGAACACGGCGAAAGCCAGCCAGGCCAGGGGGCCGACGGCGAGATCGTACAGCGCGTGCATGGCTAACCTCCTAGCCGGTAAACGCCGTGACCGGAGCCACGATGCGGTGGCATTTGCCGCCGGCCAGGGCGCGGATGAGCACCAGTTTGCCGTCGGGCGAAAACGCCGGAGCGTAGCACTTGTCAAAGCTTTGCGAATAGGCCTTGCCGTCGACGACGACGGTCTGGCGGCCGCCCTTTTCCACGGCCAGGGCCAGATGCGCGCCGTCGGCGCTCCAGACCGGCGCATAGGCCATGTCGTAGCGGCCGTCCCAGACCTTGCCGTCGCACAGGACCGCGAAGTGGGTGTTGTGGTCGCTGGCCAGGGCGGCGAAACGCGCGCCGGCCGGGCTGGGGGTCAGGTCCGTGACCACCGGGAAGGTCGCGCTCCAGGGCGCGCCGTCCACGGCCACGGTGAATTCGCCGAAGCGCACGCAGGCGATGGCCGCCAGCTTCGATCCGTCCGGGGAAAACGCCTGCTGCCACAGCTGGCCGAAGCGGGGTTCCCAGGCCATGGCGTCGTCAATGGCCATGCCCCAGACACCGGCCTTGCGCACCGGCGCGGCCACCGCGCCCGTGGCCGGATTGAAGGCCGGCGCCCAGGCGCAGGCATAGGAGCCGGCCCAGGCCTTGCCGTTGACGGCGACGGAATAGTCGTACAGGGAACGGCGGATGGTGGCGGCGACGTTTTTTCCGGCCGGGTCGAAGACCGGATTCCAGCAGTTGACGAAAATCGAATCCCAGGCCTCGCCGTTGACCGCCACGCTGAAGATGCCTTCCTGGAAGGTCACGATGTCGGCCTGGGCCAGGGATTTCACCTGCACCACGGCGGCCGAGGCGTTGCCGGCCTTGGCAAAAACGGGCTGGTTGGCGTTTTCGTACAGCGTCTCCCAGGGCGTGCCGTCGATGGAGAAGCCGTATTCGCCGTCCTGCTGGATGCAGGCGGCGATGATGTCGCCCGAGGCGGAAAACATGGTGTTCCAGACGTATCCGTACTGCTCTTCCCAGGCCGCGTCGTCCACGGCCAGGGTCCAGTCGCCGTCGGACTGGACCAGCACCGTCAGGCGGCCGTCGGGCGAAAAACGCGGATACCAGGCTTTGTCGAACGTGGTTTCCCAGGCTTCCCCATTGACCGCCATGGTGAACGCCGGCCCTTCCAGGGCGGCCACCATGGCCACGCATTCGCCGTCCGGCGACACATGGGGTTCCTCCAACCATTCGTATTCACGGGAGCACTGCCGCAGATCGTCGGCGACGACGCGGGCGCCCGGCGTGAAATCCCAGGACTGCGCGAAGGACATATCGACCTCCTTGACGGGTGGAAGCAAAACAGGGGACGCGTCCGGGATCGCGACGCCCTGGCAACGCAAGCGGACCTTGTGAACGAAGGGACGTTAGTCACGATTTGCCGACGAAGTCAAGGGGGGTTTCGTATTTACAGATCTAGTAACCACGCGGGATATGACGCGATACGGTAGGAAATTACGCCATGCGACAACCGGGAATACACCGCTTCTCCGATCGATTTGGTGCGGTCATCATCGCCCTGCTCCTGGCCCTGGGGCTGCCCCTGGGCTGGGACGGATCGGCCCAGGCCGCCAAGCCGGCCGGCCACGCCGCCAAGCACGCCGCCAAGCACGCCGCCCAGCCCGTCACCCAGACGGCCAAGGCCCGGGCGGCCGAACCCTGGTCGCCGCCGCCGCGCCCCGAGGACGCGCCCCTGCCGCGTTCGGCCCGGCTGGGCGCGGACGAGGACGGGACGCCGGCCGGGCGGGCGGTCAAGACGCCGGGCGGCATCACCGAATCCCTGCGCGAGATCGCCCTGGGCGTGAACGAGGTGCTCTCCGGCGAGCATCGCCAGGGTGCGGCCCGGCTGGCGGCCGCCCTGCCCCGGGCCGGGGATCAGGCCGACGTGGCCGCCTATTACCAGGGCCTGGGCCTGTATCTGGCCGGCGACGCCCCGGCCGCCCTGGCCGCCCTGGACGGGCTGCGCGCCCGGGCCTCGCAGTCGTTTCTGGGCCGCGACGCCCTCTACATCGCCATGGAGAGCGCCGCCCGGGCCGGCCGGCCCGAGCGGACCCTGGCCCTGGCCGAGGCCTGGCTGGCCGACCCCGAACCGTCCCTGGCCCCGGCCGTGTGGCTGCGGGCGGCAGCGGCGGCGACGCAGCTCGGCCAGCGGCGCAAGGCCGAGGATTTCCTGCGCCATCTCATCCTCGATTTCCCGACCTCCCAGTCGGCCAAGGCCGGGCTGGCCTTGGCCGAAAAACTCGCCGCCACGCCCGATCCGGCCGGCGGCGCGGCCGGCTTCGATCCGTCCGCCCCGGACACGGTGCTCTTGCGGGCCGAGGCCTTGGTGGAAAAAGGCGGGGCCGAGGCCGCCTTGAGCCTTCTCCCCGAGGCCGCGCCCCCGGGCTGGACCCCGGCCCAGGCCGCCCGGGGCGCGTACGTGCGCGGCAAGGCCCTTTTCCGCCAGCGTAAGCCGCAAGCCGCCTACGAGGCCTTTGCCCAGGCCGTGGCCGCCGATCCGTCGGCCTCCCTGGCCTCCTGGGCGCGCTACCATCAGGCGCGCTGCCTGTGGCGGTCACTCAAGGCCGAAGACGCCGAGCGCGGCGTGGCGCTGTTGCGCGAGGTGCTTGCCGCGCCCACGCGCGACGATCCCCTCAAAGAGGTCGCCGCCCGCCATCTGGCTCTGATGCTGGCCGAGCGGGGGCGTTTCGCCGAGGCTTCCGATGCGGCCGGACAGCTCAAGGGGCTGGCCGTGCCGCCCGACGCCGCCGCCCAGGGCGCGGCGCTGGGGGCCATCCTGCGCTACGTCACGGGCGACATGGCCGGGGCCGAAGCGGAGCTGGCCGCCTTTGCCGGCCGCTTTCCGGACGACGACTGGGCCGACGGCGCGCGCTACTGGCGCGGCAAGGCGCTGGCCAATCTGGGGCGCGGCCAGGAAGCGGCCGGGCTGTGGATGGAGGTGGCCGGCGGACGGCCCAATACCTATTACGGCGGCCGGGCGGCCGCCGCCCTGGCCAGCCTTGGCGAGGTCAAAGGGCAGGTCGTGGCCTCGCCGCCGGGCAAGTCGCCGCGTTGCCCGGACGCGTCCGAGCCGCCTTCGCCGGCCGTGTCCGCCGCCCTGGCCAAGGCCTATGCCCTGGCCGACGCCGGCTTGCCGGCCCTGGCCGAGATGGCGCTGGAATTTTCGGCCAAGGCCGCGCCCGACCGGGCCGATCTGGCCATGGCCCACATCCGGGCGGCCATGGACGGCGGGCGGCGCACGGCCGCCATGCGCACGGCCTGGCGCACCTTTGGCGGCTGTCTGCTGCGCGGCACGCCGGCCGAACTCATGCCCCTTCGCGACGCGCTCTACCCCCGGGCCTACGCCGGCGAGGTGGTGACGGCGCTAAACGGCTCGGGCATCGACCCGGACGTGATCTATTCGCTTATTCGCCAGGAGAGCTTTTTCGATCCCAAGGCCGTGTCCGGGGCCGGGGCGATAGGGCTCATGCAGCTCATGCCCGAGACGGCCAAGGCCGTGGGCAAGAAGATCGGCATCCGTCCCGAGCGGGCGGATTTGTTCAATCCGGTAGTCAACATCCGGCTCGGGGTGGCGTTTTTCCGGGAGCGGCTGGCCCGCGAGGGGTCATTGGCGGCGGCGCTGGCGTCCTACAACGCCGGCGAGAACCGTGTAGCGGTCTGGAACGCCGGCTTTGGCGGCCTGGGCGAGGAGCTGTTCGTGGAGCTTATTCCTTACACCGAGACCCGGGACTATGTGCGGCGGATCACGACGAACGCGATGGTGTATGAGAGGCTGTATTTGGGGAAGAATTGAGGTTTGGCGGGAGAACTACCCCCGTGGGCAAAAGCTGTTTCCTTCTAGCTGTGGCGTCGATACGGACGCGAGGGAATAAACAGTCAATCATTATATATTGTTAAACAATAAATAAATATCACAGGACGACGGGGCCAACCAAAGAAAAAATAGATAGCCGATTCACTACAATCAAAACTCCGCAATACAGATATTATACTTAACTAGCTATAAATATGCTATAAATTATTTTTTGCAATCCTCCCTTGCCTGAATATCTGCGGCAGATTATATGAAAATAAATTTTGCTGTAAAACCTCCTGGAGAGAATATGGCCAAGAACACTGGTGCCGGATACCGCAAAGGTTCGGTTTGCGACAGAACTCAGGTGCATAATCCAAAGAATGACACCTGGGTGAAGCGCGATGCCGAGACAGGCAAATTTATGGATGTGAAAAAGGGTGAACCATTCAAGGGCGTGGCTAAAGAAGAAGACGACAGACGTAACTAACACAGTCAGCGAAAGGAATTATCATGGAGTCTCCCAATAGAAAAGATATTCGCCGCTTATCCTTGACTGATTTTGTTGAAATAGTTTCCAAAAGTGGCACACCGAAGGCTACAAAAGTTCGACAGGTAAAGGATCGGCCAAGTTATCACCCCTCTGCGGATTATTACAAACAAATAAGGGAAGCCATCGTCGAAATTCACCGAGATAATAGCACCGAATCTATACTGCAAAATATCGCAACAAATACTTCCCCTGCAAAGCGGGAAAACTATACAGCGATATGTGCTGGCTACAAGCAATGGCATAAAAAGCACAAGTTGGCGTGGTTTCAGCCCCCCGATTGTTTATATGAACACTCAGGAATACATATAAGTGTCAACCCTGAGCTTGGCTTGTTTGTTGAAGACAAACCTCACCTCATTAAGCTATACTTCAAAGCTGAACCACTTACAAAAAACAGAGTTGAAATTATCACGCATCTCATGTCAAATTGCTTAAAAACATCATCCCCTCTCAACACAACCATGGCCATCCTTGACATCAGAAGTTCAAAATTAATATTCAGCTTGCCGACAGAAACCAAGTTAAATGCACTGATAAACGCTGAACTAGTTTATATCGCTGCTCTGTGGGACGAAGTTTAAATCAAAACCACACGCTGTCTGGATATCAAAGCATGACGGAATCATTTGTTTTACCAGGCCTTGACAATAACATCGACGGCCTTTTTACTATTGAATTTTCTGGATCTGACAACAATCTAAGCTCAAATCGAATCGACATAGAACACTATGTCAAATCACTCAGTGGCTACCAAATTTTTGCATCAGCTGTTGGCAAAGCAGTATACAAGACAAATATTGAACTTTTTGTGACTGCGGAACTGGAAGGATCATTCAAGTCAACTCTAAAAGCATTCGGAAACGTCATCGGAACAGTAAGCTCGTTAATGGGGATACTTTCCTTCTTTGATATTTCAGCGCGAGACATACCAGAAGCCTTTATAAAGACAAAAGCTGCTATTGTTGAAACAATAAAAGATAACTATGGAGACATGCAACGAATTACGGAGAAAATAAATCGGTCAAAAGAGTTGGCAGACGAAGAAAAATTTTTATTACTTAATCTATTCACAAACGAAAAGTTCAGAGAATCCCTCGACGACTTTACCTCACCCCTGTCGTCTCCTGGATATAACAACATACTCATAACTAAAGACAATAACATTTTAACAAATATCACCAAGCAAGAAAGAAAATATTTTATATTTGTCACCCCAGGCGACGAGAAAGTAGAGCATTTTACCGATTATGTAGAAATAATTTACATCTCACCCGAATTAATACGGTGGCAGTTCAAGGGAAAAGAAACTTTTTGGGCGGATGTTCTAGATGAAAATTTTCTAACAAGCACAAAAAATAAAAAACCTAGTGAATTAAACGGGGTTAAATATTTTGCAACTGGCAGAAAAATATCAAGCCGTAAGCCGGGAGGCAAAAACTGGGCAGCAAAATGGTTCATTGATTCAATCGCTGAAGAATCAAAACAAGAACCCCTTATTCCAACATCATAATAAAATTACCATTAGTTTTCTGTTTCGAAGGCAATCCTCCCCCTTCACACAACCTCAAAAATAGCCCGCCCCCCCTACTCCCCGCCCCCCGCAGCCAATTCCTCCAGCGAGAACAGCCGGTCGGCGTCGAGCAAAATGGTGAACGCGCCGTCCACCTGGGCCAGCCCGCGCACAAAACGCGTGGGCACCGACAACCCCATGTCCGGCGGCGGGGCCACGTCGGCGTCGGCGACCTCCACCACCTCATGCACGGCGTCGGCCAGGGCGGCCACGGCCAGGGTGTCGCCGTCGTAGTCGCGCTCCAGGATAATCAGGCAGGTGGGCTTGTGGCACTCGGCGTCGAGTTCGAGCTTTTGGCTCAAATCCACCACCGTGGCCGCGTTGCCGCGCAGGTTGACCACCCCGCGCAGATGGCCCGGGGCCAGAGGCACGAAGGTCACGGGCGGCACGTCGAGCACTTCGGAAACGAGCAGCGACGGCAGGGCAAGGCGTTCGCCGCACAGGCTGAAGGTGAGGTATTGGCGGACGGCGTCATCGGCCATGGCGTGCCTCCGGGAGAGTCGATATTCGGGCCAACATACGGCCTTGGCCCGCGTCCGGCAACCATCCGGTTTCCTTGGCCCGAACCAGGTTCCCAGCGAAGGCGTTGACAAGCCCGCGCCCCGGGCATACACCACCGACCAAAGTATGGAACCTTTTGAGGAAACAATGGACGATCCCAGCAGTAGTCGCTTTTTCACGCATCACGACCCGCTTTACGCTTTGCGATAACGCTTCCTGCCGCCTCCTCGTCGCGCCCTGGCCAATCCCTGGCCCGCGACGACCCCGCCGGCAGGCGGCGGCACAAGGAGGCGCCTGATGAACACGCCCTTCATCGGCTTTCGCCACATCGCCTTTCGGCACTCCCTTGGCAGGTTCGGCATCCGGTCGGCCACGGCCGCGCTTTTTCCTGTTTCCAGACGCCGTTGCGCCGTCGCCACGGGCACGGCCCAGGACCCTCCCCCAGCCATCCCCCGGCCCGCGTCGTAGCGCCGCGTCCCGGACTCCGTTGCCGTCTCCGGCATGAGCCTCCCCGTTAGGCCCCGAAGACCAGCGTAGCGGACGTCCCCGGGACAACGCCCGAGGGCCACGGCGCGCCGCCAGCCGGCGCACCCCGTTTTCCGGCTTTTTTTCGCGCACCGCGCTGCCCGCCAAACTCCGGGCAGCGGCGCAAACCTCGACGGGCGGCCAACGCCGCCGTTTCGGGGAGGGCTTTCCCATGAGCGAACTCTACGTCAGCGCCGTGCTCGGCCGCCCGGTCATCGATCCGTCCGGCGCGCAGCTCGGCCGTCTCGACGACCTTGGCCTGATTCCCGGCGACACCCTGCCTTCCGTGTCCGGGCTGTTCATCCAGCAGGGCGGCCAGCGCCGCTTCCTGCCCTGGCGCTGCGTCAACCTCTTCACCCCGGTCATCGTCTCGGCCGATCCCAGCGTGCTCGACGACGCGGCCAACATGCCCGACGAAGCCGCCGACATCCGGCTGCGCCGCGACATCCTCGACCGGCAGATCGTGGACGTGGACGGGGCCAAGGTGGTGCGCGTCAACGACCTGAAACTGCGTTCGCGCGGGGCCGGACTTTTTATCGAGGCCGTCGACGTGGGCGTGCGCGGCATGGCCCGGCGGCTGGGGCAGCTGCGTTTCTGGAACTGGCTGGCCGGCCTTTTCGGCGCGGCCCTGCCCTCGCGCGAAATCGACTGGCGCTTCGTGGCCCAGCTCGACCCCAACGCCGACAAGCTGACGCTCACCGTGGCCCGCGAGCGCCTCACCGACATGCACCCGGCCGACATCGCCGAGATCCTGGCCCAGCTGCCCCACAAGGAAGCCGGCACGGTCATCGGGGCGCTCGATCCCGAAACCGTGGGCGAGGCCATCGGCGAACTCGACCCCGAAGTGGGCGGGCGCGTCATCAGCCAGCTCGACAGCGAAGTGGCCTCCGACATCCTGGAGGAAATGGAGCCCGACGAGGCCGCCGACCTCCTGGGCGATCTGCCCGAGGAAAAGGCCCGGGAACTGCTCGGCCTCATGGACGCCGAGGACGCCGAGATGGTCCAGGAACTCCTGGAGCACGAGGAAGACACGGCCGGCGGGCTTATGAACAACATGTTCGCCGCCGTGCCCCCGGCCATGACCGCCGACGAGGCCCTGGCCTACCTGCGGCTGGTCGGCGCGGAAATCGAAAATATCTATTACGTCTACGTGATCCGGGGCGACGACACGCCCCTGGGCGTGGTGACGCTCAAGCGCCTGCTGCTGTCGCCGCCGAAAATGGCCGTGGCCGAGATCATGACCGTGGGGCTCAAGTCCGTGGGCGTGGCCGATACGCCGGAAAAGGTGATGGAAATCATCTCCAAGTACAATCTGCTGGCCGTGCCGGTGCTGGAAGACGGCCACATGGTCGGCATCGTGCCGGCCGACGCCGTCATCGAATTGTTCCTGCCGGACTCCATCACCAAAAAGCCGCGCTTCGCCGCCCACTAGTCACAGAGGTCTTCCATGCCGTTTTTCTCCAAGCTTTCGCGCAAAAATATTCTGCTCTTTTTCGCCCTGCTCGGTCCGGGCATCATCACCGCCAACGTGGACAACGACGCCGGCGGCATCACCACCTACACCCTGGCCGGGGCGCAGTTCGGCTATACGCTCTTGTGGATGCTCATCCCCACGGCCGTGGCCCTGGTGGTGGTCCAGGAAATGTGCGCCCGCATGGGCGCGGTCACCGGCAAGGGCCTGTCCGACCTCATCCGCGAGTCGTTTGGCCTGCGCACCACCTTTTACATCATGGTGGCGCTGTTTCTCACCAACCTCGGCAACACCATCTCGGAATTCGCCGGCATAGCCGCCGGCATGGAGCTTTTCGGGGTCAGCAAGTTCGTGTCCGTGCCCCTGGCCGCCCTGCTCGTGTGGCTGCTCATCGTCAAAGGCTCCTACCGCATCGTCGAACGGGTGTTTCTCATTGTCTGCGTCATCTATCTGGTCTACCCCCTGGCCGCCTTCTCGGCCGACGTGGCCTGGGGCGAGGTGGCCAAGGCCTGCGTCACTCCGTCATTCCAGGCCAACGGCAGCTACGTGGCCATGATGATCGCGCTCATCGGCACCACCATCGCGCCCTGGATGCAGTTCTACCAACAAGCCGCCGTGGTGGAAAAAGGCATCACCGCCGACAAGTACGGCTACACCCGGGTGGACGTGGTCGTCGGCTGCCTGCTGGCCGTCATCGTGGCCCTTTTCATCGTGGTCGCCTGCGCCGCCTCCATCCATAAGCAAGGCCTCAATGTCGAAACCGCCGCCGACGCGGCCATGGCCTTAAAGCCGCTGGTCGGCGAATACGCCTCGTGGCTGTTCGCCGTGGGCCTCATCAACGCTTCGCTCTTCGCCGCCGGCATCCTGCCCCTGTCCACCGCCTACTACATCTGCGAAGCCATGGGCTGGGAACTCGGCATCGACAAGGACTTCCGCAAGGCCCCGGAATTCTTTTGGCTGTTCACCATCAGCATCGTTGTCGGCGCGGCCACCATCCTCATCCCGGCCATGCCGCTTCTGGACGTCATGTACGTCTCCCAGGTCATAAACGGCGTCATGCTGCCCTTCGTGCTCATCCTCATGCTGCTTCTCGTCAACAACCGCCGGCTCATGGGCAACTACGTCAACGGCCCGATATTTAACGCCGTGGCCTGGATCACCGTGGTCGCCGTCATCGGCCTGACCCTGGTCATGACCGTCGACACCGTGCGCCCCGGCGCGGTGGACGCGCTGGTGAAGCTGGTGGCGAAGTAGTTTAAATACAAGAGAAGAATGCCTCCGGCGGGGGGGGGGGGGGGGGGGGGGGGGGGGGGGGGGGGGGGGGGGGGGGGGGGGGGGGGGGGGGGGGGGGGGGGGGGGGGGGGGGGGGGGGGGGGGGGGGGGGGGGGGG
>JAEZMB010000297.1 GCA_023435825.1 Pseudomonadota bacterium
TGGCCTTTCTCACGGCCGCCATGGACGACGCCCGGCATGGCCTCTACTGGCGCGGCAAGGCCTTTGCCCTGGCCCTGGCGCGCGGGCTGCCGGAGCTGGCCGGCCAAGCCGTCGCCCCGCTGCTGGCCGATCCCGCGCTGTCGCCTCTGGGCGCGCGTCTGGCCCTGGAAGCCGCCCTGGCCTGGGACGGCCCGGCCGCCGGGCAGGAGGCGCTCTCCCGCCTGGACCGGGCCTGCTTCCCGCGCTACGCCGCCCTGGCCCAGGCCCATCTGCTGGCCGAGACCGGCCGGCGCGAGGCGGCGGGCGCAGTTTTGGCGACGCTGTGGCGCGAGGAGAACTGGCATCCCGACCTCACGGCCCGGCTGGCCGCGCTTCTGGCCCCGCCGCCGGCCGCCAACCTTGACGCCCTGCCCGGGGCGCTCCACGTCTTCGTCTACACCTGGAACCGGGCCGCCCTGCTGGGACCGACCCTGGAACGGCTGGCGGCAAGCCGTCTGGGGCCGGCCCGGGTCACGGTGCTGGACAACGGCGGCACCGACGACACGGCGGCCGTGTGCCGGGCCATGGCCGAGCGTTTCGCCCCGGGGCGGTTTGCCGGCTTGTCCCTTCCCGTCAACATCGGCGCGCCGGCCGCCCGCAACTGGCTGGCCCGCGCGGCTGGCCTTAGGCCAAACGATCTGGCCGCCTATCTCGACGACGACGCCCTGGTCGCGCCGGACTGGCTGGAGCAGCTTGCCGGGGCCTTGGCCGCCGATGCCGAGGCCGACGTGGCCGGAGCGCGAGTGGTGGCCGACGCCCCGGGCGCGGCCCGGGTCGCCCAGGCCGCCGACGTGCGGCTGCTCCCACCGGACGAGGCCCATGCCGTGCGCCCGCTGGTCAACACCGGCCCCGGGCCGGACCTCGGCCTCTTGGCGGTCGTTCGCCCCTGCGCCTCGGTTTCCGGCTGCTGCCATCTGCTGCGTTCCCGAGCCCTCACCGGGCCGGCCGCGCCCTTCGACATCCGCTTCTCGCCCAGCCAGTTCGACGATCTGGCCCGGGATCTGACCGGCTTTATCGCCGACCGCCGGGCCGTCTACGTCGGGACCGCCGCCGTGGCCCATCGCCAGCACGCCGGACCGGCCCAGGCCAGGACCGCCGCCGCCGTGGGCCAACTCCTGGGCGCGCGCACCAAGCTCGACGGGTTTTTCCCCCGGGAAGTCATGGAGAAAGCCGCCGGGCGCGACCTGGACCTGGCCTGGGACTCCCTGGCCGAGGCCTTCGCCACGGTGCGCCAGCGGCTGGGCGATTAATCGAGGAGATACTGCCGGGGATTGACCGGCGTGCCGCCGGCCCGGACTTCGTAGTGCAGGTGGGCTCCGGTGCTGCGGCCGGAGTTGCCGGATTGGGCGATGAGCTGGCCGCGCTTGACTTCCTGGCCGGCCTTGACCTCGATCTTCTTCAGGTGCGCATACGCCGTCTCCAGGCCGTAATCGTGGGCAATGACCACCATGAAGCCGTAGCCGGCCACGGTCCCGGCCTCGACCACGCGCCCGGCCCCGGCGGCGTAGACCGGGCTGCCCATGGGCACCTTGATGTCCACGCCGTTGTGGAAATCGCCGCCCCGGCCAAAGGGCGAGCGCCGGGAGCCGAAACCGGAGGTGACGTAGCCCCGGGCCGGCCACAGGGTGGGCTTGGCCAGAAATTCCAGCTTGCGCTCGACCAGGCTCCGGGCCAGCGTCTGCTGGGCCGCCTCTTCCCGGGCCATGCGCCCACTTAAGGCATCCAGGAAATCGAAAAGCCGCCGCCCCAAGGCCTCGCCCATGGACGCGCCCGGCAGCCGGGGCACCCGGGGCTCGCCCATGGTGCCGGGGTCGGCCGCCGGCTGGTCGAGCATGACCCCGAGCTTGGCGTTAAACGAGGCGATGCGCCCGGCCTCCTCCCCCAAAAGCCGCAGTCGCTCGCGCAGGCGCATGGCCGCCGCTTTCTGGGCCACCAGCCGCCCCAGGGCGGCCTGACGCCGGGCGGCCAGGGTCTCGTAGCCGGCCTCGAACCGCCACAGCCAGGCCCCGGCCGAGGCCAGGGCCAAAAGGACCAGGGCCGGCGCGAGAAACATCCAGCGCCGATAGACGAACAGCCGACGGATGCCGCCCGGGCCGTGGAGGAATATTTCGAGTTCGCGTTCGAGCATGGGGCGGACAAGAAAAGGCGAAGATGCCTCCGGCGGCCGGGGGGCTAAGCCCCCCGGACCCCCTGCGAGGGAGCCCGGGGGACGGGTGGATAGGGGGCGCGGCTAGCCAAAGAGCCAGGCGAACAGGTCGCTCCAGTCAAAGGAACCGGAATAGGCCTGGCCGTTGACCGTGGCCGAACCCGACACGCTGGTGGTGGGCTTGTCCAGGGAAAAGTTCCAGTTGAGCAACGTGGAGGACAGGGACAAATTGCCGGTGCTGCTGACGGTCACGGCATTGGGGTCCAGGGAACCCGAGGTCGAGCCGTAAGGGGTGGAAAAGCTCCAGGAGGCGGCCAAAGCCGGGGCCGGGAGCAGGGACACGGCCAATATAAGGGCGCAAAGACGCATGACGACTCCTCCTTGCCCACGGGCGTTGCCGCACCCGGGGCCGCACCGGCGCACGCCGGTTCCTTATTTGGCTATAAGATGCCTCAAGCCGCTGTCAACCAAGGGCGTTACGGCCCGGGGCGGATTTGATTTACAGGCTCCCGCGTCTTGTCTATCGTCAAAAGATAGCCTCAAACCTCTTGCCTATGCCGGGAGCCGCCATGGCCCAGTCCGATATTCTGCTCGAAGCCGGGACCAACGAACTCGAAATCATCGAATTCTTCATTGATGAAGGCCCCGAGCGCGGCGTCACCAACTACGGCGTCAACGTGGCCAAGGTCCTCGAAGTCATCGAATCGCCGGGGTTGGAACCGCTGCCCGGCGCGCCGCATCCCTGCTTCATGGGGGCCATTCCGCTGCGCGACATCGTGCTGCCGGTGCTGGACCTGGCCGTGTGGCTGGGCCTGCCCCGGGTGCGCCGCCCCCACGAAATCATCCTGGTCACCCGGTTCAACAGCCGCACCACCGGCTTTCTGGCCACCGGCGTCACCAACATCCACCGCTTCCACTGGCGCGACGTGGAGCCGCCCCATCAGGCCATCGCCGGGCTGGCCGCCAACGCCGTCACCGGGCTTGTGCGCCACGAAGGCCGCTTCATCCTGCTTTTGGACCTCGAAAAGATCATCTACGAGCTCGACGCCGGCCTGCCCCAGGAGGACGACGCCCCGCCGCCCTCGGAAATACGCCTGCGGGCCCTGGTGGCAGAGGACTCCGGCATCATGCGCCACATGATCCGCGCCCGGCTGGAAGCCGCCAATTTCGAGACCGTGCTGGCCGGCGACGGCCAGCAGGCCTTGGACCTGCTTCTGGACCCCAACGCCACGCGCCCGGACATCGTCATCTCGGACATCGAAATGCCGCGCCTGGACGGCTATACCCTGACCCGGCGCATCCGCGAGACCCCGGCCCTGGCCCGGCTGCCGGTCATCCTGTTCTCTTCGCTCATCACCGACGAGCTGCGCCACAAGGGACAATCCGTCGGGGCCGACGAACAGATCTCCAAACCCCAGTTCGGCGACTTGGCCCGACTGGCCATGGACTTGATCGAAAAACGCCGCACCCTGGCCGACTAGATTGCCTTCGCCAGCAAACCGGGGCACATTGCTCCAAATTCCCGAGCCAAGGCGGACCGTCGCATGAAGCTGCGCCCCGACATTCCAGACGCCCTGTACAAACGGTCCTTGTTCTCCTGGGTCTGGACCAGCAACTTAAAGCTCCAGGGCATCCTGCTCATCATTATCGTGGTCACCGTGGCCGTGCGGGTGCTGCCCCTGGAGATGCAAAAAAAGATCATCAACCAGGCCATTTCGCTTAAGCGCCTGGATTTGCTCCTCATGTACTGCGGCTACTACCTCGCCTGCGTGGTGGCCGCCTCGGGACTCAAGCTGGCCATAAACGCCCTGCAGAACTACATCGGCCAGCAGTCGCTCACCGACCTGCGCAAGCAGCTCTACGCCCACATCTTAAAGCTCCCCATGTCGTTTTTCCGCAAGGCCTCGCCCGGCATGGTCGTCTCCTCGCTCATCGCCGAGGTGGCCAACACCGGCGAATTCGTGGGCCAGGCCATCGCCGTGCCCGTCACCAACGTGCTGACGCTGTTCGCCTTCGCCGGCTACCTCTTCTATTTGAATCCGCTCATGGCCGTCATCAGCATGGCCCTGTACCCCATCGCCATCCTGGTCATTCCGGCCCTGCAGAAACGGGCCAACGCCGCCAACAAGCAGCGGGTGGACACCGGCCGCCAGCTCTCGACGCTCATCAGCGAAACCATTTCCGGCATCCACGAAGTCCACGCCAACGCCAGCTTCCGCCTGGAGAACAAGCGCTTCGGCGGCATGGCCGACAAGCTCTTCAAGGTGCGCGTGGTCTGGAACCTCTACAAGTTCGCCATCAAGGTCTCCAACAACTTCTTCCAGAACCTCGGGCCTTTCGTGCTCTTTCTCGTGGGCGGCTATCTGGCGATAAACGGCCGCTTCGACCTCGGCGCGCTGGTGGCCTTTCTCTCGGCCAACGAGAAGCTTTACGACCCCTGGAAGGAGCTGATGGATTTCTACCAGACCTACCAGGACGCCACGGTCAGCTACGACCGCATCATGGAATATTTCCAGGGCGACCCGGAATTCACCGAGGAGCCGGCCGATCCGCGCCCGCCCCTGGCCCTGGCCGGCGCGCTGTCGGCCAAGGACGTGGTGCTGGAGGTGCCCGGCGGCATCCAGCTCTTAAAGGGCGTGTCCCTGGACATCGCCCCGGGGGAACTCACGGCCCTGGTCGGCTTTTCCGGCTCGGGCAAGTCCACCCTGGCCCTTTGCCTGTGCCAGATCCTCAAATACACCGGCGGCCAGGCCACCTTTGACGGCAACGACATCGACGCCCTGCCCAAGTCCGACATCGCCGACAACATCGGCGTGGTGTCCCAACATCCCTTCATCTTCGAAGGCACCATCCGGGCCAACCTGCTCTATTCCATCAATGCCCGGCGCGAGGCCCACGGCGTCACGGGCGAGGAAGGCCTGCCCACGGTGGACGAGATCATCGCCGTGGTGCAGCAGGTCGGGCTTTTCGCCGACATCCTGCGCTTTGCCCTCAACTCCGTGTTCAAGGAAGGCAAGAAGGAAAATCTCGTCAAGAAGGTGGTGCGGGTGCGCGAGGCTTACCACGCCGGCCACGCCGAGAGCCTGGCCGACTGGGTCGAGTTCTTCGATCCCACCCAATACCTCTACTACAGCAGCGTGGCCGAGAACATCGTCTTCGGCACGCCCAACCGGGACGATCTGGCCCCGGAGAATCTGCCGTCCAATCCGTTTTTCATCGGCTTCCTCCACGACGCGGGCCTGAAGATGCTCCTTGTCCAGACCGGTGCCGAGCTGGCCGCCCGCACCGTGGACATCTTAAAAGACGTGCCCTCCCCGGACGCCACCTTTTTCGAGCAATCGCCCATCACCGTGGACGAGTTCGAGACCTATCGCGATCTGGCCGGGCGGCTGGGCCGGGTGCGGCTGCACAAGCTCTCCCCCGAGGACGAACGGCTGCTCCTGACGCTGGCGCTGCGCTTCACCCCGGGCAAGCACACCATCGTCGGGCTGTCCCACATCCTGGAGGGCCTCCTGCTCCAGGGCCGGGCCATGTTCGCCGAGCGGGTGGCCTCGGACCTGCCCGGCGCGGTGACGTTCCTGCGCCGCGAGGATTATCTCTATTCCATGACCGTCATGGACAACATCCTGTTTGGCCGCCTCAAGACCACCAGCGCCAAGGTGGTGGACCAGATCCAGAAGACCATCGTGAGCCTGCTCATCGAAGAGGACATGCTGGAGCGGGTGCTGGAGATCGGCCTGGACTTCCAGGTGGGGTCCATGGGCGACCGCCTGTCCGGCGGCCAGCGCCAGAAGGTGGCCCTGGCCCGGGCGTTTCTCAAGGAACCGCCGGTGCTCATCCTCGACGAGGCCACGGCGGCCCTGGACAACGCCTCCCAGGCCCGCATCCAGAATCTGCTGGAAAACAAGTGGCGCGGGCGCTCCACGGTCATTGCCGTGGTGCACCGCCTGGACACCATCAAGAACTACGACAAGGTGGCGGTCATGAAGGCCGGCCGCATCGTCGAGGTCGGTTCCTACGCCGACCTCATGGACAAAAAGGGGATGCTCTATGAGCTCGTCTACGGAGCGGCCGCAAGGGCCTAACCTGTCGGCCTGCGGGTTCAACGACCATCTGGACCTGCTGCGGGAATTGCCGATCTACAACGGCGTGCCCCTGGACGTGGTGAAGGTGCTGGCCTACCTGTCCACGGTGGAGAACTATTCGGCCGGCGAATCGCTGTGCGACCAGGGCGAGGCGCTGGACCGGTCGTATTACCTGCTGTGCGGCGAGGTGCACGTGCTGCGCCATGTCGAGGGCTGCGACGCGCCCATGCTGACGCGCGGCCCGGGCTTTTTCTTCGGGGGGCTTGGGCTTCTGGCCTCGGCCAAGGCCCTGTACACGGTGCGGGCGGCCGCGCCGACCCAGTGCCTGACCCTGTCCAAGGAGAAGTTTTTGAAAACGGCCGAGCGTTTTCCGGACATCCTGCCCAAGATCCTGCACAACGTGGTGGCCCACGTGTTCCGCTGGGAAGAGGCGTTTTTGACCGCCCACGCCGAGGAATGCGCCGCCCGGGGCAACGAGATGGGGCTGAGTCTGTTTTAGAGCGCGACGCGATAGCTCACGTTTCGCCCCCTCCCGGGATTTTCCACTATCAGGCCCCAAGCGGCCAGTTCGGCCAAGTCGCGGTAGGCCGTGGCTCGGCTGGTTTTGGTCATGGCCGCGTATTTGCGGGTGGTCAGCCCGCCTTCAAAGGCTTCGCCGGCGTCGAGGAGCCGGTTGACCGCCTTGCGCTGGCGCTCGCTGACCGGATGACCGGCAAAGCGCCGCCAAAAGGCCGCCTTGGCCGCCACCCGTTCCATGACGCCGGCCGCCCCGTCCATGGCCCGGGCCGTCAGCCCCAGGAACCATTCCAGCCAGTCCGTGACGTCAAGACTGCCCTTCTGGGCGCGCTCCAGGGCCTCGTAGTAGGCCTCGCGCTCGGCCAGGATGCGCGGCGACAGGGAAAAAAGCCGCCGCCCCGTGCCCTCGTCCCGGGCCAGGGCCATGTCGGCGATGGCCCGGGCCAGCCGCCCGTTGCCGTCCTCGAAGGGATGGATGGTCAGAAAATAGAGGTGGGCCAGCCCGGCCCGCAACAGCCCGTCGAGGTCGGCCGAGCCTTCGCGCCACCAGGCGAAAAACCGCTCCATCTCCGCCGCCGTCCGGTCCTGGGGCGGGGCCTCGAAATGCACGGTCTCTCGGCTGCCCCGGCCCGACACCACCCGCATGGGCGCCGGCCCCCGCCAGTCGCCGACAACGATGCGCCGCAGTCCGGAATAGCCGGTGGGAAAAAGCGCCGCGTGCCAGGCGAACAGCCGGGGGGCGTCCAAGGGCGCGTCAAAGTGGGTCACGGCGTCCAGGGTCACGGCCACGGCCCCGTCTTCGCGGGGGCCGGGCCGCGGCAGGCCGGCGGTCGGCAAATCGAGGCGGCGGGCCACGGACGAGCGCACCCCGGCCGGGTCCAGGCGCTCGCCTTCGATGCCGGAACTGGCCAGCACCTCTTCGGCGGCGACCAAAGCCCGGCCGTCCGCATCGTCAACCAGCCCCAGTGACCGGGCCGTGGCCCAAAGCTCGCCCTGGCGGCGGCGGACCAGCCCCAAAGGGCCGAGCAGAGCCGACGCGTCAAAGCGGAAACGCGGCCAGTCAGGCGCTTCCCAGAGATACCGGACAGGAGTTATTCGCTTCATATTTTGAAGCGAATATGGCGCACAATCGCTTCACCGGCAAGGGGGACGAATACTCAGGCCTCAGGCCGGCTTTTGCGTCAGCAGCACCACGGAATTGTAGCGCAGAAAGCCGCCCTTTTCGCCGGCTTTCCAGGCCGCTTCGTAGAGGGCGTGGAGGTCGCCGTCGATGATGCCCGGCATCTCGGAAGGCTTGTAGAAGGCCACATGGCTGGCCACGATGGTGGGCTGGCCGCGCTCGGTCAGCAGGCTCGCCAGGTCGTCGCCGAAATCCGTCACCACAAGCGACCCTCCCTGGCGCACCGGATCGCCGTGGTGCACCGGCGGCAGCACATCCACCCGGCCCGACGCGCCGTAACGCACCCGCGTGGTGGTGGGATGGCCTTCGTGCAGGGGCACGGTGAAGACATGGCGGCCGCCCGGGGCCAGCACCCGCCAGACCTCGGCGAAAGCCCGCCAGGGATCGGCCACGTGTTCGAACACATCCTGGGTAACGACCAGATCGAAGGAGGCGTCGGGAAAGCTCAGGCGCTCCAGATCCTCGCAGCGAAGCCCCGACTGGGCGCAGGACCCAGGCTGGGCCAGCTCGGGCACGTATTCCGAGCAGAGGTAGCCCGGCAGGCAGCGCAGCCGTTCATGGAGCGGCCCGGCCGCCTGGGCCTCGAACACCCGCCAGCCCATCATGGCCGGCAGGGCCTCGGGCAGCCGCCGGGCCGGCTCGCCGGCGGCCAACTGGGCCACCACCCGGGCCAGATCGCGGGTGCGCCGGCTGGCCCGGCAGGACGAGCAGCGCGTCTCGCGCAGGCTGAAACCGGGCTTGATCGGCGAAAAAATGGCCTTCTGGCCGCAGACCGAGCACAACCCGTCGGTCTCGAAGACGTTCCATTCCCGACATTTCGCTTCCGCGTCCATGGCTGGCCTCCCTGGCTTGTCCCGCTCCGCGCGGCCGACGCCGCGCCCCTATCGCCGCCAACGCTCCGCGAGCGTCGCACCTCCGAAAACGCCTCTGGCTTTTCGGGAACAGCATACTAAAACCATTCGTTTTTCTGAACAAATACTCTCATATTTGCGCAGGGGCGCGACACTCGCGCCGTTCGACATCGCCCGGCTTCCAACTGCCGTCCAGGGCCGGAGCCGTGGGGCCGTAGAGCCGCAAGACCACGAAAAAGCCCTGGCCGGGCACGGTGGCGAGCCAGTTGCCGGCCTGGTCCGGCCGGGCGGTCGGGCCGAGAAAGAGTTCCGTGGCCCCGTCGTCACGTTGGACCGGCTTGTCCCGGGACCCCAGCGAGGGGAACGGCTGGCCGTTGTCCAGGCCCGAACCGCTGGCCGTCTCGTAGAGGGTCACGGACCAGAAATTGGCCGCCGGCACTGGGGCCGGCAGGACCAGCCGGTAGCTGGCCTCGCCGGCAAGGGCCTCGCCCTGGCTGTCGGCAAAGGCCACCAGATAGCGCGCCCCCCGGCCCGGGGTCTTGGACACCATGCCGGGGCTGACCGAGTAATAATTGGTGAAATACCAGAGGCGCAGATCGAGGTCGAGGTAGGCTCCGGCCGGATCGCCCTCGGCCGTGGGGACCAGCCCGGACAGATCAGGCTGGCCCGGCGAAGCGCCGTCGCCCATGGGATTGAGCCAGCGCCGGTCCGGGTAGACCTGCAGGCTCCGTCCGCCCACGGTCTCCTCGAAGCCGACGGCCCGGCTCATGGCATAGGCGGTCCGGGCGGCCGCATCAAGGATGCGCCGGGTCCGGGCGTCAGGGTCGAAGGGCCGGCCTCGAACAAGGCCGATGGCGGCCAGAAGCCCCAGCCACTCATGGTCGGCCAGCCCCGGAACCTCACTGTCGAGGAGTTCTTTGAGCGCCCCAAACACGCCGCCGTCGCGCAGGGGCAGCATGTCCACGGCCAGGCCCGAGGCGTCCGGGAAACGCATGGGCCGGGCCGGACCGACCAGCGGTTCGATCCGGGCCTGCTCCAGCAGGGCCGCGGCCGGGGCGAGATTGGCCGGATCTTCATAAAAGGCCCGCAGAAAAATAAAGACCGTGTTGGTGGCCGGCCGGCACACGAAGCAGTCCCCCGGAACCGGGCCGGCATGGCCCGGCGGCAGGAGCAGGAATCGGCCGCCCCGGCCGGCGTCGGGGCCGGCCAGCCCCACGTCGCCGGCGAAGGCCCCGCCATCCATGGGAATGGGACGCTGCCAGACGTCGAGCAGGATGCCCTGCATCCGGGGCGGGGCCGTGAGCACAAGCGGTCCGTCCCGGCCGAGGTCCACGTAGCCCATGGCGTAGAGCACGTCGGAGTTGGGGGTGGTGATGCGCGTCTTGGCGTCGATGCGCCGCTTCCACACGGGCAGGACGTCGTAGCCCTGGCCGAAAGTCCGTTCCGAGCCGGTCTTCATGCCCAGGGTGTTCACCAGGGGCATGGCCCAGAGATAGGCCTGGACGGCCCGTTGGAACAGCAGTTCCTCAAGGAGCGTGCGCGGGGCCTCGTCGTTTGGCCGGCCTTCAATCGCGGCCGGGGCGGCGCAGGACGAAGCCCTTTTACCGGATCGTTCCATGGACCGTCCCTCCTCCCTTGCGCCGCGCCGGGCGGCCCGGCGCGCCAAAACGACGAAGCCGCGCCGGCTGGCGGTTGTCCGGGGGAGCGGCCCCCGGGTCAGATGGCCGGGTCGAGGAGCAGGTTGTCGCGGTGCACGGCTTCCTCGTAGGCGGCTTCGCCGAGCACCTGGGCGATGCGCGTGCTTTTGAGGCCCATGATCTTGCGCAGGTCGCCGGAGGCGTAGTTGCACAGCCCCAGGGCCACGACCTCGCCGGACACCGACGCCACCCGCACCATGGAGCCGACCGGGAACTCCCCGGCCACATCCACGATGCCGGCCGGCAGCAGGCTTTTGCCCATGTCCCGAAGCGCTCGCACCGCGCCGTCGTCCACGGTCAGCGTGCCTTGAGGCTCATGGTGGTAGGCCAGCCAGAACTTGCGCCGGGTGATGGGCTTGCAGCCGGAGAGAATAAACGTGCCCACGCCCTCGTCGCCAAAGGCCTGGGTCAGCGCCCCGTCCTCGCGGCCGGCCAGGATCAGCGTCGGCACGCCGAGCTGGGCCACGCGCCGGGCCGAGAGCAGCTTGGAATACATGCCGCCGGTGCCCAGCGTCGTCTTGGCCCCGCACATGGCGTCGAGGTCGAGATCGGCGATGTTGTCGATGCATTCCATGGGCTTGGCCCCCGGATTTTCGTCCGGGTTCTCGGCGAACACGCCCCGGGCCGAGGTCAGGTTGACGAAGAGGTCAGCCCCGACTGTGCCCACGAGCAGGCCGGCCAGGCAATCGTTGTCGCCGTAGACCAGTTCAGAGATGGCCACGGAGTCGTTTTCGTTGATGACCGGCACCGCGCCGAGATCGAACAGCGTGGACAGGGTGTTGCGCAGGTTGAGGTAGCGCTCCCGGTTGTCCAGGTCGTCGCGGGTTAAGAGCACCTGGGCGGCGATGCGGCCGTGGCGGGAAAATTCCTGGTCATAGGCGTGCATGATGCGGCTTTGGCCGATGGCCGAGGCGGCCTGCCGGTGGGGCAGAAACGACGGATCGTAGCGCCCGGCCAGCACGGCCCGGCCGGCGGCCACCGCGCCGCTGGAGACCAGCAGCACCTCGCGGCCCGAGGCCACCAGTTCGGCGATCTGGCGGGCCAACGAGGCAATGACCAGGGATTCCACGCCATCCGGGCCGGCCAGGACGGCGCTGCCGACCTTGATGACCACCCGACGGGCCTGGGACATGACTTGCCGGCGCTTCTCGCGCCAGTCGCACTGGGCCATGGGCCCTCCTTCTCGCTTGGCTGGCGGGGCTGCCCGCCGGGGAATGGCGACAGGGCGCGTCGCCTTGCTGGTTACGACTTTTAGGCCTTTTCATCGGCAATGACGCCGCGGGCCAGCTCGACCTGGGCATCCACCCGCGCCCGGGCCGCGCCCTCGGGGCCGCTGGCCGGCCCGTGGCGGGCGGCAAAAGCGGCGTCGGCCGCGCCGGCGTCGGCGGCGGTCTCCTTGATCACCCGGTCAAGCCAGGGCTTGTACTCGGGGATCACGGGCAAAAGGGGCGGCAACGGCTTGGGCGTGTCGGCCATGGGGGCGGCTCCCTGCCTTGAGGCGTTGCCTCTTCTTACAACCTCGCCCGCCCCCCGGCAAGGCGGGGCCGGGCCGCTTTTCAAACCGGGCCGGCACTGCTAGAGCTTGGGGCCGGGAGGATTTGTCGTGCGCATACGGATGTTGGAGCTTTTGACCGGCGCGGCCGAGGCTTCGGGCCTGGCCGTGGTCATCGACGTGTTTCGGGCCTGCACCGTGGCCTGCCACGCCCTGGGCGGCGGCGCGGCCCGCATCTTGCCGGTGGACAGCATCGAGGAAGCCCTGGCGCTGAGGGCCGCCCATCCCGAGGCCATCCTGGCCGGGGAACGGCAATGCCTCAAGCCCGCCGGATTTGACTGCGGCAACTCGCCCAGCGAACTGGCCACCTTCGACTTGGCCGGGCGCACGGTCATCCACGCCACCAGCGCCGGCACGCGGGGCATCGTCGCGGCCATGGGCAGCGCCGATCGGGTCATCACCTGCTCCTTCGCCAACATGGGCGCCACGGCCCGGGCCATCGCGGCGGCCGACCCCGAGGTCGTCTCCATCGTGGCCATGGGCAAGGCCGGACTGGCCCCGGCCCCGGAAGACAAGCTGTGCGGCATGTACTTGGCCAACCTGCTCCAGGACGTGCCCAACGCCTTCGCCGCCATCCCCAAATTTTTGCGCGGCACGGCCAGCGCCGAAATCTTTTTTGGCGACACGGCCATCGTGCCCGAAGCCGACTTCGACCTGTGCCTGACCCTTGACGCCTTCGACTTTTTCATCGAAGCCGTGCGCGACGAAAACGGCCGGCTGGCCCTCATCCGCCGCGACGCGCCGCCCGTCCCGGACCAGCCCGGCATGCCGGCCCAGGCCTAGGCCGCGACGGTCGGATAAAGCAGTACGGACGCCGTCACGGAACAGACCGGGCGCACAGGAGCACACACGGCATGTTGAGCAAGGCGTCGATGCAGGAAGAGCAGTTTTTCGCTGTCTCGCCCATGATGATCTTCCCCCAGACCCTGGGCCGGTTTCGGGTCTACATCCGCCAGGCCGGCCGGTTCGTGCTCTACGCCGCCGAAAACGAACAATTCACCCCGCGCCACCGCCAAAAACTCCACGAAGCCGGCGTGACCGAGGTCTTCATCCGGGGCGAGCAGCGCCCGGATTTCAACCACTACATCGAAAAGCACCTGCCCCAGATCCTCACCGACGAGAAAATCCCCGTGCCCGAGCGGGCCAAGGTGCTCTACGGCACGGCCGAATCCGTGGTGCGCGACGTGTTCGAAACCCGTCTGCCCAAGGGGCTGGGCAAGCGCGAATACTCACGGGTCGTCAGCCTGGTGGAACGCGCCCTGGAATTTCTGGCCTCCAACGAATCCCTGCGGGCCATCGCCGCCCTGACCTCCCACGACTACTCGGTGCACACCCACAACGTGCAGGTCTTTGTCTACACCGCCGCCATCCTGCAAACTATGAAGGTCGACGAATACACCATGGTCCAGGCCGGCATCGGCGCGCTGCTCCACGACATCGGCAAGACCCGGGTGCCCAACGAAATCCTGTCCAAACCCGGTCCCCTGACCCCGGACGAACGGCTGGTCATCAACACCCACCCGGTCAAGGGCGTGGCCCTGTGCCAGGACGCCGGGCTGACCCCCACGGCCATGCAGGGCATCCTGCTGCACCACGAGCGGGTGGACGGCTCGGGCTACCCCGGCGGCCTCACCGACACGCTTATCCCCGACCACGTCAAGGTGCTGAGCGTGGCCGACGTCTACGACGCGCTCACCAGCAAACGCCCCTACGCCGAGGCCATGCCCCCCTTCCAGGCGCTGCGCCTCATGCGCGAGGAAATGGCCAACCACTTCGACATGGACGCCTTCAAGCGGCTGGTGCTCATTTTAAGCGACGCCAAGATGGTGTAGTGCCGCTTTGCATTGCTCAAGCCAAAGCGCATTGCAGGCAGCATATTGCTTTTTATATCCATAAAACATAACTGTCGTTACGTTTTATAAGAGGCACAAGGAGACGGCATGGCCTTTTTCTCGCGCATCAAATTCGAGGCCGCCCCGGTCAAGGGCGTTTCCTGCCCGGACTGCGGCGGCGTCCTGGTTTTCGAACGCTCCTGCCTGGCCATCATGCTGGCCTGCCGGGGCTGCGGCAAACGCCACGATCCGGCCCGCTTCGCCGCCCAGCTCGGCGACGACATGGACGAAGTGTACGCCAATGTGCCGATGGATCGGATGTAGTTTATATGTAAGATGAAGAGTGAAGAATGCCTCCGGCGGCCAAAGGGGCTGAGCCCCTTTGGAAACCCCGTATGGGGTGAGGGAGGTTGGTGGATTTCAGGCGGGCGGAAGGGCCGGCAAGGAGAACGATATGGCGGCAGGCGTGTGGGACGGGCTGGACAAGGATCGGGTGGCCAAGGCCATGGTCACGGCCTTTTTGAGCGACGAATATTTGGAAGCCCTGGCGGCGGTCAACAACGCCGAAACCCTGGCCGATCTGGCCGCGGCGCGGGCGCAGATCAAGGACCTCATGGCCCTGTGGCGCGAGGAAGCGCCGGAATACGCCTTCGTCATCGACACGCTGTATATTTTTTCGGAGAAGATCCAGCTGCAGCTGACCGGAGAGACGGACTCACAATAACGGTTCGCGCCCTGCCAGGGCCGGCCCATCGGCCATGGGCCGGCCTTTTCCCGCCGCTTCCCCAGCCGCCCGGCCGGCAACGCCGTCCCCTGGCTGCCCAGCCAGCCCTTGTCCAGCTCCTTTGGAAGCCTTTCGATCTGAACGGAGACGCGCCATGGACAACTACCTCTACGAATTGCAGCTCATCGCCCGCCTGCTGCTGGCCCTCGTGTGCGGCGCTCTCCTTGGCTATGAGCGGGAACGCCACGGCCTAAGCGCCGGCCTGCGGACCAACCTGCTGGTCTGCCTGGGCTCGGCCCTGATGATGATCATCTCCAAGAATTTCTTTTACGCCCAGGGCGACATCGCCATGAACATCAACGTCGGCCTCGATCCGTCGCGCATCGCCGCCCAGATCGTCACCGGCGTCGGCTTTCTGGGCGCCGGCGTCATCATCAAGGACAAAGGCTCCATCCGGGGCCTGACCACGGCCGCCACCCTGTGGCTCAACGCCGCCGTGGGCATGGCCGCCGGCCTCGGCATGATCGTCATCCCCGTCGCCTGCACCGTCATCGGCCTTGTCTCCCTGACCATCCTCAAGACCATCCAGAAAAAGGTCCGGCGCGACATCTACGAGGCCGTCAACATCACCTGCAGCGACTTCGAACACTCCCTCGACCAGCTCACGGATTTTTTCGCCAGACAGAACTTCACGGTCGAAAAGGTCTCCCTGCACAAGGTCAACAAACAGGAACTGACCTACAAGTTCATCCTCAAGTGCGACCGGACCTGCATCGACTACGTCTCCTTCATCAAGGAGCTGACCAAGCTCGACTTCATCCGCAAGGTCAAGGTGGTCTAGTGTCGCGTCCCTTGAAAAATTCATGGATTTAGCCTGGTCCCGCAAATTCTCCGGCAGGCTTTTCGTGGACGCGACACGAGGGAGGCGTCTGCCGAACGGCGCGGGCCGTGTTGCCCGCCCGCCGGCCTGATGTTGACGCCGTCAGCCGAAAATGCCGGCTAGCGCACCAGCCGGCGCAGGTCTTTCATCACCAGAAACAGCTGATGCGGGTCGGCCGGGCTGGGGTCGAAGTCGAACCGCTCGTAAAAGGCCCGGGCCGCGTCGTCCTTGGCCACGACAAAAAGCGCCCGGATGCCGGCGATGTCCGCCGCCCGGGCCGTGCGCAGCAGCGCATCCTTCAAAAGCCCCTTGCCGATGCCCTTGCCCTGCTCGGCCACATCCACGGCCAACCGCGCCAGCACCATCACCGGCACGCGGTGGCGGGCCAGCCCCTTGACCACCCGCGGCGGCGCGGCCACATGCTCCACCGCCCCCACGGCCAGGCTGTAATAGCCGACCACCACCGTCCCCCGGGCCGCCACATACGTCCGGGCGCTTTCGGCCCGGGCGCTGGCCAGGGCATGGCGCGTCAGGAACCGGTTGAGCGCCTCATGGCCGCAGTCAAAAGCCGACAGGTCGTGGCCCGCCTCAAGCCGGACCACGGGCGCAAGCGGCAGGGCGCGAAAATCGTTCACTCGAAAACGCTCGGGGCACTAAGCAGCGCGGCCAGCCCCGGGCGGGCCTCTTCCGATCCGTCCAGGGCCGCCTCGAAGGCCGCCCACTGGGCGTCGTCCATGGGAAAAAGCCGCTTTTCGGCCAGCACCTCGGCCGCCTCGGCCAAGGCCACGTCCAGCACGAACTGCGTCACCGTCTTGGACCGGGCCGTGGCCGCTTCCTGGAGCAGACGCTTGGCCCCGGTGGTGGTGCGGATGTCGATACGCTCGTTTTTTGCCTGGGTTCCCGGCTGCATGGCTGTTTGCTCCTCTGGGCGGACGCCGTGAGGGATGCACTCCCATCCGGACATTGTCCGTACAAACAAGTATGCGACAGCGTCCGCCGTCGTCAATGGTCCCTGGGCATAGTCCCTTGACGCCCCCCGCTCCAGCCCCTATGGTGGCCTTCCCAAAGGGGAGTAGCTGTTTCGGGCAGGGTCAACATCACTGCGGCACGTCAGCCGCCTGGCCCTGTCGTCGGTCCCTCGGAACCGATCGGCGAGACCTTTGGCATGCATGCGCGTGCCAAGGTCTTTTTTTTGGCCGCGTCAACACCGAGGAGATCCCATGAAAAAATTGCTCCCCCTGTACATTGCCGTGGCCGCCACCCTGCCCGGGTTGGCCTGCTTCCTGCTCTCCATCCACCCCTCGCCGCCGGCCACCGCCGCCATCGCCGGCGCGGCCATCCTGGGCGCGTCGTTTCTGCTGTTGTGGGCCTGCGACGTGGCCCAAAACGACATCCCCCAGGCGCTTGCCCTGGCCGTGGTCGCGCTGATTGCCGTTTTGCCCGAATACGCCGTGGACATGTATTTCACCTGGATGGCCGGCAAGAACCCGAATTCCGACTACGCCCACTTCGCCATCGCCAACATGACCGGGGCCAACCGGCTGCTGATCGGCGTGGCCTGGACCCTGGTCGCCTTCCTGATCTGGTGGCGCACCAGAAAGCCCGTCATCCTGGAGGGCGAACGCCGCATCGACGTGCTGTTCCTGGGTCTGGCCACGGCCTACGCCATCTCCATCCCCCTGTCCGGGTCGCTGACCTGGGTGGACGGCGCGGTGCTCATCGGCCTTTATGTCGTCTATATCGTCATCGCCGCCCGGCGCGAATGCGAGGAACCTGAGCTTGAGGGCGTGGCCTGCGTCATCGGCGGGCTGCCCCGGGGCCTTCGCCGCCTCTCGACGCTCGCCCTGTTTCTCTTCGCCGCCGGCGTCATCGTGGCCAATGCCGAGGCCTTCAGCGAGGGTCTCGTCGCCACCGGCCGCATCTTCGGGGTCAACGAATTCCTGCTGGTCCAGTGGCTGGCCCCCATCGCCTCGGAAGCCCCGGAGGTCATCGTGGCGGTCATGTTCGCCCTGCGTGGCATGGGCGGGCTGGCCCTGGGGAGCCTTATTTCCTCCAAGCTCAACCAGTGGACGCTGCTGGTCGGCATGATCCCCGGCGTCTACGGCGTGTCCTCGGGCAGCTTTGCCGTGCCCATTCCCCTGGACGGCCTGCAGATGCACGAGATCATGCTGACCGCCGCCCAGTCGCTGCTGGCCGTGGGCTTGCTCGCCGGCCTGCGCCTGGACATCCGGGGCGCGCTGCTCCTTTTCGGCCTGTTCCTCGGCCAGTTCCTGGCCCCGGCCGTGCCCGAGAGCTTCTGGGCCCTCTTCCCGGGCCATCTGGACGGCAACGAGGTACACTTCCTCTTCACCTTCCTGTATATCGGGGTCTTCGCCCTCATGCTGCCGCGCACCGGCCGCCATCTGCTGGCCCTTGTCCGCCCCGCGCGCCATAGCGCCTCTTGACGCCGGGCCGGCCCGGCCCTATGGAACCCGCCCGCCCCGGAGCAGCCCTCCGGGGCGGGAACCGCCGCCAGGAGGTCCGCCGCCATGGACCAGACGTTCGCCCTGCCCATCTACCTCGACCTGTTCGCCGTGTTCCTCATGGCCGCCACCGGGGCCATCGAGGCCATCCGCCGCGAGTTCGACCTCGTGGGGCTGCTTGGCCTGTCCTTTGCCACGGGCGTGGGCGGGGCGCTCATACGCGACGGCATCTTCCTCCAGGCCGGCGTGCCGGCCGTGGTGCGCAACCAGGACTATCTCTACGCCGTAGCCGGCGCGGCCGTTGCTTGCCTCATCTTTGGCCGCCGGGCTGTGTTGTCCGAGCGTTTCGTGGCCCTGGTCGACGCCGCCGCCCTGGGGGCCTACGCCGTGGTCGGCATGGAGAAATCCCTGGCCTTTGGCCTGGATTTCGCCCCGGCCGTGCTGGTGGGCACGGTCAACGCCTGCGGCGGCGGCATCCTGCGCGACGTGCTCATGCGCGAGGAGCCCATGGTGTTTCGGCCGGGCCAGTTCTACGGCCTGGCCGCCCTGCTGGGCTGTCTGACCTACCCCTTCCTGCGCCAGACCTTCGGCCTGCCGCCGCTCACCTCGGCCTTGGTCACCATCGCCTTCACCTTTTTGCTGCGCGTCCTGGCCATCACCCGCAACTGGCGCACCGTCCCCGTGCGCGACCATGGCCTGTTTCGCCGCCGCAATCCCCCCGTGGCTTGACGCCGCCTCCCCGGCTGCGTCTATAAAGGATGAGGGTCCGCGAGTGGCGGCCCCATCCGCAAGCCAAGGGGAATGTCCGTGAAACGACCCATCACCACGCTTTTGTGCGACGTCGGCGGCGTCATGCTCACCAACGGCTGGGACCGGCAGGCCCGGGCCGAGGCGGCCAAGCGGTTTGGCCTGGACGCGGCCGAGACCGACGAACGCCACCACCTCACCTTCGATGCCTACGAAGAGGGCAAGCTCTCCCTGGACGAGTATCTCGACCGCACGGTGTTTTACGCGCCGCGTTCCTTTGACAAGGCGACCTTCCGGGATTTCATGCTGTCGCGCAGCGCGCCGCTGTCCGACATGCTGGCCTACGTGCGCGGCCTCAAGGCCAAACACGGCATCCGGGTCGTGGTGGTCAACAACGAGGGCCGCGAACTCAACGAGTACCGCATCCGGGCCTTCGGCCTGGGCTGTTTTGTCGATGCCTTCGTGTCCTCGTGTTTCGTGGGCATGCGCAAGCCCGACGCCGGCATTTTCCGCCTGGCCCTGGACGTGGCCCAGTGCGCCCCGGCCGACGCGGTCTACATCGACGACCGGGGGCTTTTCGTGGAAGTGGCCGCGACCCTTGGCGTTCGCGGCGTGGTCCACCGCGACGCGGCCTCCACGGCCCGGGAGTTGGAGGCCATGGGCGGTTTCGGGGCCGTGTGCGCCGGCGGCGAGGGCTGAACGCGCCGCCCGGATTCATGGGACAGCCCCCGACGCGTGGTCCCTGACGCCCTTGGGCGGCGGACAAGGCGGATCGGTTCGGGATGGCCTCGGCGCCCCGGACGCGGCCCATGGAGCCGACGCCGTGGCCCAGACCGTCACATTCGCCCAGCCCGGCCGGGGCTTCCCAGGCCGTCCTAATTCCGGTACGAGGCGGGGGCAAATTGTCCGGCCACGCGCCGGCAGTCTCAAGGAGTCACGAACATGACCAAGATCGCCATTCCCTCCCGCGACGGGCAGGTGGACGAGCATTTCGGCCACTGCGGCTATTTCACGGTGCTGACCATCGGCCCGGACAAGGCCGTCGTCGCCGAGGAGACCTTTGCCCCGCCGGCCGAATGCGGCTGCAAGTCCAATCTGGTCAACGATTTGCTCGCCATGGGCGTCACGGCGCTGATCGCCGGCAACATGGGCCAGGGCGCGGTCAACAAGCTGCGCCAGTCCGGCATGACCGTGGTGCGCGGCGCGTCCGGCCCGGTCCACGAGGCGGCGGCGGCGTTTCTGGCCGGCACGCTCAAGGACCGCGACGAACTGTGCACGGCCCACGGACACACCTGTTTGCATTAGGCGCGCCCCTCTGGCTACGCCGAAACCTTCGTCCCGGCGCGGCCGGTTCCCTGGCGAAAAGCCGCCCGGAGAGCCGGCTGCGCCGGGGCCGCGACGCAACCGGATTTGCAGCGCTCCCCGCGAGCATCTGGCAAGGCGACAGGCTCCGGCATGAAAGACACCGCGCATTTTTGGATCGAGCCGGATTTGGGTGGGTTGGAATGCCTGCGCGCCACCTACGTCAAGCACGCCTTCGCACCCCATGCCCATGAAACCTTCGCCATAGGCGTCATTGAAGCCGGCGCGCAACGCGTTCGCCATCGGGGAAGCCACGAGGTCATGCCTCCCCAAACCGTCTGCGTCATCAATCCCGGCGAGTTGCACACCGGCCAGGCGGCCACCGACGCAGGCTGGACCTATTCCATGATATATCCCCAGCCGTCGCTGCTGGCGGACGTCGCGGCGCAATTGCGGGACGCCAGCGGCGGGATGCCGTTTTGCCGTGATCTGGTGAACCGCGACGACCGGCTGGTCGATGCCTTTTTGCATTTCCACGCGGCCCTGCGCTCTGGCGAGGCCAGCCGGCTGGCCAAACAAACCTTGCTCTCGGACGTGCTGGCCGCCCTTGTGGCGCGTCACGCCCAGGTCCGGCCCCGCCCGGAACCGGACGGCGCGTCCCGGCCCGAGATACTGCGGGCGCGGGACTATCTGCGGGAGCATTACGCCCAGGCCGTGAGCCTGGACCAGCTCGCCGCCTTGGCCGGCATGAGTCCCTTCCACTTTGCCCGGAGCTTCCGCAAGGTAGTGGGCCTTGCTCCCCACGCCTACCTGCTCCAGCGCCGCATCGCCGAGGCCAAGCGCCTGCTCGTCGGCGGCGCGTCCATCGCCCAGACCGCCTTTGCCTGCGGATTTACGGACCAAAGCCATCTGACCAACCGCTTCCGGGCCGTCCTTGGCGTCACGCCAGGGCAGTACCGCCAGACGCGCAAGAATTTGCAAGACGGAAAACGCGAAGAAGCCTAACCACCTGCCGCATCGCAGGAGGTCACCATGCGCGGATTTTCCGGTCTTGTGGGCAAGTCGCCTTATTTTTGGTTGTTTATCCTCGGCGGCCTGTGGGGAGCCAATTTCTTGTTCATGAAGTACGCCGCCGGGCTTGGCGCGACGAGAATCGTCTGGCTCAGGCTCTTTTTCGGCGCGGCGGCCCTGACGCCCTTCCTGCCGTCGGCTTTTCGGGCCGCCGCTAAAACGCCCCGCCTGTGGCTGCATGTGCTGGTCATGAGCCTGGCCGCCAATGTGCTCACCTTCCACTGCTTCATGGAAGGGACCAAGCGCCTGGGCGCGGGGCTGGCCGGCGTCATCAGCGGCTCCGTGCCGCTCATGACCGCCCTGCTCGCCGCCGCGTTCCTGCCCGGCGAACGGCTTGGTCCCCGACGCGCCCTGGCCCTGGGCCTCAGTTTCGCGGGCATCGTGGTCATCCTGGAGCCGTGGCACGGCCTGCCTGCCGAAGCGCTGACCGGAACCGCCGCCATGTTTCTCGGGGCCTTGGGCTATGCCGTGGCCTTCGTCTACGCCAGACGCTTCCTGACTCCCGGCGGCATCTCCCCCCTGGGCCTGGCCGCCCTGCAAATGGCCATGGCCGCCGCCCTTTATGCCCCGCTGACGGACTGGACCGGCATGGCCAGCCTGCCCTGGACGCCGGAAACGGCGGCCAGCGTCATCCTGGGCCTGGGTGCGTTGGGAGCCGGCGCGGCGTATGTGATCTACTACGCCCTTATCGAGGCCATCGGCGCTGTCGCGGCGTCCTCGGTCAGTTATCTGCCTCCCCTCGTGGCTCTGGCCCTGGGCGGGTTGTTTCTGGGCGAACCGATCCACGCCAGCCAGCTCGCGGGCGTGTCGCTGGTGTTGGGGGGCATTTTTCTGCTGCGCGCGGGTTAGGACGCCAGTTTCGGCCTCCACGAACAAAAGCATAACCTGCCAAAATAACTAATTTTATCAACACAAGGTGATGACTGAAGAAGTTCCTAAACTTCCCAACCCGCCAACATCGCGCCGTTTTTTGCCTCGATTGACTCTTTCGCCGCATCCTCGCATATATGCTGGCGACGTTGGCGTTGGCCCGCCCCGCCCCAGGCGGCGGCGGGCAGCCGTAAGAGGGAATCCGGTGCAAGTCCGGAACTGCCCCGCAGCGGTAAGCGAAAACGAACCCCGCAACCAGGCACTGGGCGACACCCGCCCGGGAAGCCGCGGGAACTAGGAAACCGGCCCACACCGGGCCGACGCGTTCGCAAGTCCGAACACCTGCCGACGCCCGCCGGACGCATCCGTCCGGCGCATGAACCAGGGAGCCTCGCGGGAGGGCTGCCCGGCCTGCCGTTTCGCGCCATGCGTTTTACGGCCGCCGTCGCCCCTCCCCTGCCCGACGACAGTCCTGCCCAGGGAGAAACGCATGTCCGAGCCGATGGAACACGGCAATTTGGCCCTTACCCCCACCTCCGACCGCCACGACGCCGTCGACGCCGCCGTCGACCAGCCCGTAGTGGCCGCCATCCCCTCGCGCATCCGCAAGCGCGACGGCCAGATCGTCACCTTTGACGCCGACAAGATCCTGTCCGCCGTCCGCCGCGCCGGCGCCGCCACCGGCGAATTCGGCGAGGACGAGGCTTGGCTTTTGACCGCCCAGGTGGTCAAGGTCCTCTCCCACCGCTTCATCGGCCAGATCCCGGACATCGAACGCATCCAGGACATCGTCGAGCAGGCTTTCGTCTCGGCCAACCATTTCCGGACGCTTCGCGCCTACTCCGTCTACCGCGAACAGCGCGCCCGCCTTCGCGAAGACAAAAAGACCGTGGTGGACGTAGCCGCTTCCATCAATGAATACCTCGACCGCCAGGACTGGCGCGTGGCCGCCAACGCCAACCAGGGCTATTCCCTGGGCGGGCTTATCCTGAACGTCTCGGGCAAGGTCGTGGCCAACTACTGGCTCTCCCACGTCTACCCGCCCGAAGCCGGCGCGGCCCACCGCGACGGCGATCTCCATATCCACGATCTCGACATGCTCTCGGGCTACTGCGCCGGCTGGTCCCTGCGGATGCTTTTAAGCGAAGGCCTTAACGGCGTGCCCGGCAAGGTGGAAGCCAAGCCGCCCAAGCACCTCTCCAGCGCCGTGGGCCAGATCGTCAATTTCCTCGGCACGCTGCAAAACGAATGGGCCGGCGCCCAGGCCTTTTCCTCGTTTGACACCTACATGGCCCCGTTTATCCGCAAGGACAACCTGGGCTATGAGGAAGTGCGCCAGTGCATTCAGGAGCTGATCTATAACCTCAACGTCCCGTCGCGCTGGGGCACCCAGACGCCCTTTACCAACCTCACCTTCGACTGGACCTGCCCCGAGGATCTGGCCGGCGACCATCCGGTCATCGGCGGCGAGGAGATGCCCTTTACCTACGGCGAGCTCCAAGCCGAAATGGACATGATCAACCGGGCCTACATCGAGGTCATGACCGCCGGCGACGCCAAGGGCCGCGTCTTCACCTTCCCCATCCCGACCTACAACATCACCAAGGATTTCCCCTGGGAATCGCCCAATGTGGACATCCTGTTCGAGATGACGGCCAAGTACGGGCTGCCCTACTTCCAGAACTTCCTCAATTCCGACCTGACCCCGGGCATGGTGCGCTCCATGTGCTGCCGGCTCCAGCTCGACCTGCGCGAGCTGCTCAAGCGCGGCAACGGCCTTTTCGGCAGCGCCGAGCAGACCGGGTCCGTGGGCGTGGTCACCATCAACTGCGCCCGCCTGGGCTTCACCCATCGCGGCGACGAGGCCGCCCTGCTCGCCCGCCTCGACGTGCTGCTGGAGATTGCCCGCACGACCCTTGAGATCAAGCGCAAGGAGATCACCCGCCGCATGGACGCCGGGCTTTTCCCCTACACCAAGCGTTACCTGGGTTCGCTGCGCAACCACTTCTCGACCATTGGCGTCAACGGCGTGAACGAAATGATCCGCAACTTCACGAGCGACGCCGAGAACATCGCCACCGAGGCCGGCCACGCCATGGCCGTGCGTCTGCTCGACCACGTGCGCGCCCGCATGACCGAGTTCCAGGAGCAGACCGGCCACCTTTACAACCTCGAAGCCACCCCGGCCGAAGGCACCACTTACCGCTTCGCCCGCGAGGACAAGAAGCGCTACCCGCGCATCCTCCAGGCCGGCCCGGCCCAGAAGCCCTACTACACCAACTCCTCCCAGCTGCCCGTGGGCTTCACCGACGATCCCTTCGAGGCCCTTTCGCGCCAGGAAGAGCTGCAGCGCAAATACACCGGCGGCACGGTGCTGCACCTCTACCTCGGCGAGCGCGTCACCAGCGCCGAGGCCTGCAAAAAGCTCGTCAAGCGGTCGCTGTCCGGCTTCGCCCTGCCCTACGTCACCGTGACGCCGACGTTCTCCATCTGCGACGTCCACGGCTACCTGACCGGCGAACACGAGACCTGCCCGACCTGCGCCGCCGAAGGCCGCACCCAGGCCTGCGAAATCTGGACCCGCGTCATGGGCTACTACCGACCCAAATCGGCGTTCAACGTCGGCAAGCAGGGCGAGTACGACGAGCGGGTCTGCTTCAAGGAACCTATTGATAATTAAAGGGAATATCCGTTAGGTTTCCGGGGGGATGGCCCCCGGAAACCTAAAAAACATAGGGTGAGCAACCACCAACTTCCGAAGATGTTGACATGATGAAAAAGATTTTTTTGCTAACTGGGTTCAGCAATTGGGGAAAAACTACACTTATATATGAACTTTTTAGAAAGAAAAAATTTCATTCAGGCAAAACTTATATAATACCTAACACGGATGATGAATTCTATGTCGAATCCACTTCAAATGACGACCACCGCGCAATCAAGTTTATACAATTAATCAGCACGAAATTTACGAAAGAAACCGTTGAGTGCAACAATTTTATCTGTGCATTCTGTCCAACAAATGAACCTCTAAATAATTCTCTTGAAATCCTAAATAGTAAGACGTTTTCAAATTTCGACCAAAAACATGTACTACTGTTAAAGAACAAGTGGGATTTCCATGCTCAGCTCAATATCGACGCAATAAAATCCTACCTTTCCCCCATACCAAACATTAGATTCTTTGTAATCGATGCGGATCAAAATTCCATGACTGCGGACAAACGCCTTCAGACAAAAAAACAGCAGGTCGAAATTTACTTGAGACAACATTCTAACCATCGCAAACAATAACGTGTTTTTTAGCTTTGCAGACAACCCTTGCCCCCCGCCGCCGAGAGGGCTAAGGGACGCGACATGAACGGTCTTATCATCGGCGGCGTCACGCCGCTCTCCACCCTCGACTTTCCCGATGCCCTGGCCGCCGTCATCTACTGCCAGGGCTGCCCCTGGGGCTGCCCCTACTGCCACAACGAACCGCTGCGCGAAATCACCGACGCCGTGGAGCACGACAGCGCCTCGGTGCTGGCCTGGCTCGAAGGCCGCAAGGGCCTGCTCGACGCCGTCGTCTTCTCCGGCGGCGAACCCACGCTCCAGGACGGGCTGCCCGAAATGCTGGCCGCCGTGCGCGACATGGGCTTCCACACCGGCCTGCACACCACCGGCATGTTCCCCAAGGCGCTTTCCGCCGTGCTGCCCCTGTGCGACTGGATCGGGCTGGACGTCAAAGCCCCCCGCGCCGCCTACGACCGCATCGCCGGAGTGGCCGGCGGCGGCGAGGCCGCCTTCGAAAGCCTGGCCCTTATCCTCAAAAGCCGCGTGCCCTTCGAGACCCGCACCACCTGGCATCCCGGGCTGTTGACCGAAGACGAGCTGACCACCCTGGCCGGAGAACTGGCCGCCGCCGACGCCGGCCGCTGGGTCATCCAGGCCTTCCGCCCCGACGGCTGCGCCGACGCCGACCTGGCCGCCGCCGGACCGGCCGTGTTCCCGCCCGACCTCGTCGCCCGCCTCCAGGCCGCCGCGCCGCGATTGACTATTACGACAAGAGTTTAGAAGGGGGAGGGGGAGAAGAGTGCCTCCGGCGGGGGGGGGGGGGGGGGGGGGGGGGGGGGGGGGGGGGGGGGGGGGGGGGGGGGGGGGGGGGGGGGGGGGGGGGGG
>JAEZMB010000315.1 GCA_023435825.1 Pseudomonadota bacterium
GGGCTCAGCCCCCCGGACCCCCGACTTGGGGGCTGGGTGAGGGAATCCCTTTTTGCAAAAAGGGGTTCCCTCACCCCAGTCTTCACGAAGTGACGACAACAATGCCCCATGTGTTTGAAGTCGCGGAGCTGACCCGGGCGCTCAAGTCCGTGGTCGAGTCCGAATTCCCGTTCGTCTGGGTGCGCGGCCAGGTGGTCAACCTGTCGCGTCCGGGTTCGGGGCATGTCTATTTTTCCCTGCGCGACGCCGAGGCGTCCCTTGGCGTGGTCTGGTTCAAGGGTGCGCAAGCCGGGCGGCTGACCTCCGGCGGCGAGCGGTATGATCCGCTGACGGGCGAGGTGATTGAGCGTCCCCTGGCCGGGCTTCTTGCCGACGGCATGGAAGTCATGGTCGCCGGGCGTTTGACGGTTTATCCGCCGCGCGGAACCTACCAGCTCGCGGCCGAGGTGGTGCAGGAGGTCGGAGCCGGCCGGCTGTGGCTGGAATTCGAGGAACTCAAAAAACGTCTGGCCGCCAAGGGCTATTTCGACGCGGCCAGAAAGCGCTCCTTGCCGCCCCATCCGACGCGAGTCGCCGTGGTGACGGCCCCGACCGGCGCGGCCGTGCGCGATTTCATCCGCATCGGCCGGGAGCGCGGGCACGGGGCAAGCGTGCGCGTCTATCCGACCCTGGTGCAGGGGGACGCCGCCCCGGCCGGCATCGTGCGGGCGGTGCTGCGGGCCGTGGCCGACGATTGGGCCGAGGTGCTGGTGCTCATTCGCGGCGGCGGATCACTCGAAGATTTATGGGCCTTTAATACCGAAGAGGTGGCCAAGGCGATTTATGCCTCGCCGTTGCCGGTGCTCGTCGGCGTCGGCCATGAGGTCGATGTGACCATCGCCGACATGGTGGCTGACGTGCGCGCGGCCACGCCTTCCCATGCCGCCCAGTTGTTGTGGCCCGAGCGCGGCATGCTGGCCCAGCGCCTGGACGACGCCGAGATGGCGCTTCGCCGCCAGATCGGGAGCCTTGTTTCCCTGCGGGAACGAGAGCTTGCCGCCCTGGCCCGGGGGCTGTCCTGGCTCTCCCCGGCCCGGCGGCTGGCGCGCCTGGAAGAAGCATTTGCCGCTGGCGAAAAGCGTCTGACGCGGGCCGGCGCCGCCCGGCTGGACGGCTTGACGCGGCGGCTTGACGGCCTGGAAGCCCGTCTGGCCCGGCGTTTCGACCGGCAAAGCCTGGACGCCCGGGACGACGCCCTGACCCGGCGCAAGGAGCGGATAGCGGCGGCCCTGCGGCTTTATCTCGCCGACCGTCAGGGCCGGCTCGACGTGGCCGCCATGCGGTTGGCCGGTCTGGACCCGGCCGCGCCCCTGGCCCGGGGCTACAGCCTGACCACGGTCCTTCGCACCGGCAAGTTTCTGCGCCGGGAGAGCGACGTGCGGCCCGGCGACAAGCTCGACGTCATGGTGTATGAAGGCCGCGTCCGGGCCGTGGTGTCCCAGGACGGACCCGACGACGGAGAACAGCCGTGAGCGTGAAGGAAGAAAGCTTTGAAAAGGCGCTGGCACGCCTGGAGCGCATAGCCGTCGCCCTGGAAGCCGGGGATGTGCCCCTGGAAAAGGGTGTGGCGCTGTATAAAGAGGGCATGGGACTGGTGGCCTCGTGCCGCAAGCGCCTGGAGGCGGCCCGGCTGGAGATCAGCCTGGCCGGCGAGGACGGCGCGGTGGTCCCGTTTGACGTTACCGATGACGAGGCCGCCCGCGACGGCGGGCCGGTCGGGGAGGAGTCGTGACGGTGAAGGAACGGTTGGCCGTGATGGCCGGCGAGGTGGAAGTGTATCTCCGCGAGCGTTTCGGCGCGCGGATGCGTGAGCGCGGCGTGCCGGAAAATCTGCTGGCCGCCATGGAGTATTCCCTGCTTGCCGGCGGCAAGCGCCTGCGCCCGGTCCTGTGTCTCGTTTTCGCCGAGCTTTTTGACGCCGATCGGGCCAGGGTCATGCCCTTTGCCGCCGGCTTCGAGATTATCCACACCTATTCGCTCATCCACGACGACTTGCCGGCCATGGACGACGACGACCTGCGCCGGGGACGGCCATCCAACCACAAAGTGTTCGGCGAGGCCGGGGCCATCCTGGCCGGGGACGCGCTTTTGACCGAGGCCTTCGGCTGCATGGGCCGGGTCTGGCCCGGCGTGGCGGCCGAGCTGGTGCTGCCGGCCCTGGCCGAGGCGGCCAAGGCGGCCGGCGCGGCCGGCATGGTGGGCGGCCAGGTCCTCGACATGGACTACACCGCCCGGGAAGGCGTGACCCTGGCCGAGCTGGCCCGGATGCAGGCCCTCAAGACCGGCGCGCTCCTCACCGCTTCCTGCGTGTGCGGCGCGATCCTGGCCGGCGCGGGCGAGGAGGGCGTGGCCCGGGCTCGGGAATACGGCGAGGCTGTGGGCGCGGCCTTCCAGATCGTCGACGACATCCTCGACGAGATCGGCGACGCCGCCACTCTGGGCAAACCCGTGGGCAGCGACCGGGAGCAGGGCAAGAACACCTATCCCTCCATGATCGGCCTTGACGAAAGCCGGCGGCTGGCCGAGGAACGCGTAGCCGCCGCCATTGCCGCCATTGAACCGTACACTGGCGAGGCGGCCGAGTTTTTGCGTGACCTGGCCCGCTATATCGTGGTCCGGGTGCAGTAGTTTGCGACGATCGCCGACGCCGGGGCACGCCCCGGCCCGGATGTGACGCCATACCGATTCCGAGACGCCAGGGCGCGCCGGCCGGCTTTCCGGCGCGAACCACAAGGATACGACCACATGACGGCAATGAGCGACGCGGCCCTGCGCATCCTGACCCGCATCAAGCATCCCCACGACGTGGCGGGGCTTTCCGCCGAGGAACGCACCGTGCTGGCCGAGGAAATCCGGCAGGTCATCATCGGCACGGTGTCCATGAACGGCGGCCATCTGGCCCCGTCGCTGGGCGTCGTGGAGTTGACGCTGGCGCTGCTTGCCGCCTTCGATCCCGGCCGCGACAAGTTCGTCTGGGACGTGGGGCATCAGGCCTATGCCTACAAGATCCTCACCGGCCGCCAGGAAGAGTTTCATACCCTGCGCACCATGGGCGGCGTCAGCGGCTTTCCGCGTCCGGCCGAAAGCCCCTTCGACCATTTCGGCGTGGGCCATTCCAGCACGTCCATTTCCGCCGCCCTGGGCCTGGCCATGGCCCGGGACCGCAAGGGCGAGGACCACGACGTCATCGCCATCATCGGCGACGGCTCCATGACCGCCGGGCTGGCCTATGAAGGCCTCAACCAGGCCGGAGGCTGGGGCGGGCGGCTCATTGTCGTACTGAACGACAACGAGATGTCCATCTCCAAAAACGTCGGCGCGCTTTCGCTGTTTCTAAGCCGCAAGCTCAACCAGCGCTGGGTCAAGCGGCTCAAAAAAGACATGGAAAGCTGGATCGGTTCGCTGCCTTACGGCGGCGACCTCATGGGCTATGTCCGGCGCGGCGAGGAGTCGTTCAAGAGCTTTTTCACGCCCGGCATGTTGTTCGAGGCCTTCCGTTTCAACTACCTCGGCCCCATCGACGGGCACAACACCGAGCGGCTCATCGAGGTTTTCAAGGAAGTCAAGGACATCGAAGGCCCGGTGCTGGTCCACGTGCTGACCAAGAAAGGGCGGGGCTATGAGCCGGCCGAGTCCAATCCCACCTATTTTCACGGCGTGGGCTGTTTCGAGCCCGAGACCGGGCTGGTGGAAAAGCCCGGGGTCTGCCCGCCGAGCTACACGCAAGTCTTTGGCGAGGCGCTACTTGCCGCCGCCAAGGCCGACAAGCGCGTCATGGCCATCACCGCCGCCATGCCCGAGGGCACCGGGGTGTCGCGGTTCGCCACCGAACTGCCCGACCAGTTCGTCGACGTCGGCATCTGCGAACAACACGCCGTCACTTTCGCCGCCGGCCTGGCCATGGCCGGCTACCGGCCTGTGGTCGCCATCTATTCCACGTTCCTGCAGCGCTCCTACGACCAGATTGTCCACGACGTCTGCCTCCAGGACCTCCCCGTGGTCTTCTGTCTCGACCGGGCGGGTCTCGTCGGCGAAGACGGGGCCACCCACCACGGGGCTTTCGACATTTCCTATCTACGCCACATCCCGAACCTCGTCTGCATGGCTCCGGGCAACGAGGCCGAACTGCCGGCCATGCTGGCCACCGCCCTGGCCCATCCCGGCGCGACCGCCATCCGCTACCCGCGCGGGGCCGGCGTGGGCCTGCCCGTGCCGGAGAAAGCCGCTCCCCTGCCCATCGGCCAGGGGGAACTTGTGCGCCAGGGCAGCGATGGGCTCATCGTCGCCATCGGCAGCCGGGTCATGCCGGCCGTGGCCGCCGCCGACGCCCTGGCCGAGCGCACGGGCAAGCAGGTCGCGGTCTTTAACGCCCGTTTCATCAAGCCCCTGCCCCTGGCCCAGCTGCTGGAGCTGGCCAAGACCCATAAGCGTTGGCTGACGGTGGAGGAAAACGTGCTGGAAGGGGGCTTTGGCTCGGCCGTGGTTGAGGCCATGTCCGACGCCGGGGCGCTGGCCGACCTCACGATCAAGCGCCTGGGCCTGCCCGACGGCTTTGTGGAGCATGGCTCACAAAAGGCCCTGCGCGCCCTTTGCGGCATCGACCAGCCGGGCATCAAGGCCGCCCTTGCTGGGCTGCTCCAGTTGTAGCCGGGTCGGCCGGGACGGCGAATTACCGGTTCTGTCGCGCCCCTGCATCGATTGGGTCAAGGACGTTCCCTTTGCCCATCGGGGACTCCACGGGCCGGACACCGGGCCGGAGAACTCCCTGGCCGCCTTTGACGCCGCCATGACCGCCGGTTACGGCATCGAGTGCGACGTGCGCCTGCTGGCCGACGGCGAGGTGGTGGTCTTTCACGACGCGGACCTGGCGCGGCTGACCGGCCGCGCTGGCCGGATCGAGGATTTGCGGACCCCCGATCTCCGGGAGCTGCGCCTTGCGGGCACGGACGAGCGTCCGCCGCTGCTGCGCGAACTGCTCACCCGATGCGCCGGCCGCGTGCCGCTTTATGTCGAGCTTAAAGGCGACAGCCGACCGGGGCGGCTGGAACCGGCCGTGGCCGGTATGCTGGACGGTTACGCCGGCCATGTCCTGGCCGCATCATTCAATCCCTTTTCCCTGGCCCGCATGGCCGCTCTGCGTCCTGATCTCCCGCGTTGCCTGATCTCCTGCGATTTCGACAAGGCCACGGACATGGGACGCGTCAAGCGTTTTGTCTACGCCAACCTGCTGCATGCCGCCGTGGCCCGGCCGCACTGTCTGGCTTACGGCTGGTGGGGGCTGCCCCGTTTGATGCCGGCCCTTTTTCGGCGGCTCGGGCTGCCGGTTCTGCTCTGGACGGTGCGCGCGAGAGAGGATATGGTCAAAGCCTTGCGCCATGGGGACAACATTGTTTTCGAGGGCTTTTTGCCCCCTTCCCCGGACGCCGCAACGGAGCAGGAAGGACGCGAGCGCGTCGCTTCCGCCCAGGAATAACCCAAGGAGCCGCAATGTCTTCCATATCCCGTTTCATGGAAACCAATTTCCGCCACTTCAACGCCCGCGAGACCCTGGACGCCGCCAAGGCCTGGAACGATCTGCTGGGGCGCGGCGGCAAGATGTTTCTCACCATGGCCGGCGCCATGAGCACCTGCGAACTGGGCATTTCCCTGGCCGAGATGATCCGCCAGGACAAGGTCCACGCCATCAGCTGCACCGCCGCCAACCTTGAAGAGGATCTGTTCAACCTCTTCAACCACAACGAATACAAGATGGTGCCCGAGTACCGCGACCTGTCGCCCGAGGCGGAAAAGGAGCTGTACGACCAGGGGTTCAACCGCGTCACCGATACCTGCATCCCGGAAGGCGTCCTGCGCCAGGTCCAGCGCCGCATCTCCAAGCTGTGGGCCGCCGCGGCCGAGGCCGGCGAGCCCAAGTTCCCCTACGAATACATGTACGCGCTGCTCGACCAGCCCGACATCGCCCAGTTCTTCCAGGTTCCCAAGGAACACTCCTGGGTGCTGGCAGCCAAGGAAAAGGGCCTGACCATCTACTCCCCGGGCTTTGAAGACAGCACCCTTGGCAACATCTTTTGCGCCGAGGTCATGCAGGGCCACGTGAAGAGCCACAACGCCATCCGCACCGGCACCGAGCAGATGGAAATGCTGGCCAAGTGGTACACCGAGCAGGGCAAGGCCGGCACGCCCATCGGCTTTTTCCAGATCGGCGGCGGCATCGCGGCCGACTTCCCCATCTGCGTCGTGCCCATGCTCATCCAGGACCTGGAGCTGGAAGACACGCCTTTCTGGGCCTACTTCGCCCAGATCGGCGACTCCACCACCTCGTATGGCTCCTATTCGGGCGCGGTGCCCAACGAGAAGATCACCTGGGGCAAGCTCGACATCGACACCCCCCGGTTCATGATCAACTCCGACGCGTCCATCGTCGCGCCGCTCATTTTTGCGTATGTTTTAGGTTGGTAAATGTCGAAACGACTTTGCTTTTGGCGCAAACGGGCGTAGGTTCAAGACAAATATCCCGGTTATCGGCCCGTTGCGAGCGGGCAGGCCTTATAATCGCCAAACCTGGAGAGCGTTATGAGCAACTACACCGAAGCCGACCTTCCCAAGAGCATCAATCATGAAGAGATGGTGACCTTAAGCGACGGCACCACCATCCGCTTCGAGACCAACGGCGAAGCCAAGGACATCTATGTGGGCGACGCCTTTTGCGCCAATGTCCAACTCTTTCCGGGCAACGACTATTTCGTCGAAGCTCATGGCAAGAGCTTCAAGGTGACGGCCGAGTTCGAGGACGTGATCACGGTGAGCGTCGCCTAAGGCAGGCTACGAAGACGACCATTCCGGCCGGGGGCTTTCGAGCTCCCGGCTTTTTTTTGTGCCCTGGGTTTGGCCGAAAGCCGCCGACGGTTTGGGGTTTGCGGTCGCAAGGCGTGTGTCGCGGCTTCGCGTCTGCGGTCCGGACTGGAATGCGGCGGAGGCATGACGTTGTCTGGCAGTCGCACAATCGTGGAGTGAGGCGCGTGACCTCCGGGGCGGAAAGCCTCCGGCTGGGAGGCTTTCGCGGCGAAGGGCATAATGAGCCTTGTGATGCAGCGGCGTCTGGAGCGAAGGAGTTGCGGGGGCGAGACGTTCTTGGGTAACCCGCCTCAAGGGAGCCGGGCGGGGTACTCCGGGATAACGCGATGCGGTTGTTCTTGCCGGCAAGGACCGCCCGTTAGGCGGCGTCCTTGTCGACATCGGCGGCCGGGGCCAGATGGTCGAGGATCAGGCCGTAGAAGCCCATGCCGTCGGCCTTTTCATGATGCCAGCCCAGATGGTTGCCGCACGAGGCGCAAAGGGCCATCTGCCAGAAGCCGTCCTCGCCCAGGCCGAAATCCATGGCGAAATGACCGGCGGTCATGCAGCCAGGAGCCAGGGAAAAACAGCCCATCTCCTGATCGATGCCGTGGGCCGTGGGCATGAGATGGCGATGGGAACCATTGACGGCGATGCGCAGGCTGCCTCGGGTGACATCCTCGCCGCAGTGGGCGCAGACCATGCGGTCGGCTCCGGCCAAAATCGGGTTGTCGAAAACGGGTTTCACAACGGTGTCCTTGTCATCCGCGTCATCGGCCCAGGTCAGGCTGATGGGCGGGGTTGTGGGGATAAGGGTCAGGTGGTTCATATCGATCCCTCCGGGCGGCGGGAACTTGACGTCCGTCCGCGTTGCAGGGTTGGGAGACAACATTTTCCTACCGAAAAAGTCAAGTTTAAATAGGGCGTCCTGCCTGCCTGGCAAGCCGTGCTCCGTTGGAAATAATTATGCAGGATTCAGGCCAAGTTTTCCGGCATCTGGTGCAGGCGGTCGAGAATCAGCCCGAAAAACGTGCCGCCATCGGTTTGGACATAGCGCCAGCCCAGATGCAGGCCGCAGGCGACGCAGACGGCGACTTGCCAGAGCGTCCCGGAAAACCAGGAGAAGTCGGACGTCGGTGATCCCACGACGGCGCAACCCGGGGCAGCGGCAAAACAACCGATCTCAAAGACATGACCCAGGGGATTGGCAAAAACATGGCGGTGGGAGCCGGCCACGGCCACGCGCCAGGAAGGGGCCGTAATCATGAGCCGGCAGGCGGCGCAGACCAGGCGCGAACCGTGGTCCCCCGTTGTCGGCTCCGACCGCCTGTCTTCCCCAGGCGTCTGTTGTGGCCCGGGATTGTTTGGCAATTCACGAAAGCAGGCCGGATTCGCCGGAGCGCGAGGAAATAACGCGGCGGGGTATTTGCAAGCGGCAAGTGTTGGCATAGGTTAACCATGGTTATACACGCTGGTGTCTGCGTCAATATGACACGGAACCACAAAAATGTAGCATAAGCCTGCAAAGTTGTCGCCCATGCGTGAGTATCTCGGACACCTCGCCACCACCGACCCGCTTCATGGCTACTTGCGAGACGCCATTTTGCCGCAACTTGTCCAGGCCGGGCAGGAACCCCGTTTCCGGGTCTACCGCGTCTCGGCCGAAAGCGCCGTCTACCTCTATGAGGACAAATGGACCGAAGTCCGGGTCGTGGGCAAGTTCTACGGCCGCGCCCGGGGCCTGAACGGCAGCAACGCGCCCCAGTCCGCCGCCAGCGAACGTCGCAGCCTGGAATATGCCCGCAATCTGGGCCTGGATGCACCGCCGGACTACGTCGCCCGGCCCCTGGGCGTGCGTGAGGACCTGGGCGACCTGCTGGTGGTCGAACACCTGGCCGGCGAACAGCTCGACGCCATTGTCGCCGCCGCCGCCACGGCCGGGAGGGGCGACCGGCTTTTTCGCAAGCTGTCCGGCCTGGCCCGTTTTTTCGCCCGGCTGCATAACGCCGCCGCCGGTCCCGAGCGGGTGGATTTTAACCGCACCCAGGGCTACTTTGACCGGGTGGTGGGCTATCTCGCCGCCCAGGGCGGCCTTTCCGAGCGCCGGGCCGCCCGGCTCTACGAACTCGGCCATGCCTACGCCGCCCGGCCCGAACACTGGCAGGACGTCCAGGTGGCGGTGCACGGCGACGCCACGCCGTCCAATTTTCTGTTTGGCCGGGGCCAGGCCGTCTACGCCATCGACCTGGAGCGCATGCACCGCGACGACCGGGTCTATGACGTGGGGCGGCTTTGCGGCGAACTCAAACACTGTTTCCTGCAAATGACCGGCGACATCGACCGGGCCGAGCCTTTCATCGGCCATTTTCTTTGGGAATACGCCGGCCACTTTCCCGACAGGGAGCGCACCTTTGCCTCCCTGTCCGGCCGGCTGCCGTTTCATCTGGGGCTGACGCTGTTGCGCATCGCCCGCAACGGCTGGCTGGACGCGAACTACCGCAAGCGCCTCGTCCATGAGGCGCGGGTGATCCTGAGCGGAGGACTGGCATGATCGTCAAGGCCATCATCTTCGACATCAACGGCACGCTGATTGACATCAACACCGATGAGGGCAACGAGCAGATCTACCGCTCCATCAGCCATTTGCTCAAATATTACGGCATCCGCACCAGCCGGGGCGACGTGCGCGACGGCTACTACCAGATTTTAAAGGCCCAGCGTCGGGCCGGCGGGGAGGCGTTTCCGGAGTTCGACGCCGTGGCGGTGTGGCGGGAATTTTTGCAAACGCGGCTGGAGCGCTCGGGGGTGAGTCTGCCCAAGGCCAAGCTGGCCCAGCTGCCGCATTTCCTGGCCGAGCTGTACCGGGGCATTTCGCTCAATCGCCTGGAGGTTTATCCTGAAGTGCGCGAGGTGCTCGACGAACTGCGGCCGCGCTATCGGCTGGCCGTCTTGTCCGACGCCCAGTCGGTCTGGGCCGTGCCCGAAATGCGCATGGTCGGCATTGAGCAATATTTCTATCCTATCGTCGTCTCGGGCGATCTTGGCTATCGCAAGCCCGACCCGCGCATCTTCGCCCTGGCGTTGCGGCGTCTGCATCTGCCGCCCGAGGAGGTGGTGTTTGTGGGCAACGACATGTACCGCGACATTTACGGAGCGCGCCAGGCCGGCCTTCGCACGGTCTTTTTCGCCACCGGCCAGGGCCAGCAGGCCATGGACGGGGTGGAAGCCCACTACAACATCTACCGGTTCGGGGAACTGCGAAACGCCATCCACTTTTTCGAGGAGCAGGGCTGAGGCGATCAGCCTTGGCGGGACGAGCGTGCGCCCATTGGCTTTGCTCCATTGCCCCGCCGACGCGGCCATCGCGCCGTGGCATCACCATGGGAGCCGGGGAAACGCCCCGGCTCCCATGGTCTGACCATCATTAATCGTACTTCACCGCGCTGATTTCCATCAGCTTGTCCAGCCGGATGCGGGTTTCGATGCGGCGCATGGTGCCGGTCTTGCCGCGCATGACCAGGGAGTGGGTGACGGCGTGGGTGCCGGTGAAGGCCACGCCTTCGAGGAACGCCCCGCCGGAGATACCGGTGGCGGCGAAGTAGGTGTCGTCGCTACGCACCAGGGTTTCCTCGGTGAAGACTTGCTTGCAGTCGATGCCGGCCTCGGCCAGGGCGGTCGCCTCGGCTTCGGACTGGGGATCAAGCCGAGCCAGCATCCGGCCGCCAAGGGCCCGGATGGCGCAGGCCGAGAGCACGCCTTCGGGGGTGCCGCCGGTGCCGCACATGACGTCCACCACATTGTCCGGGTCCACGGCCATGAGCGAACCGGCCACGTCGCCGTCGGTGTGGAGCTGGATACGGGCTCCGGCGGCGCGGATTTCCTGGATAAGCGTCTTGTGGCGTGGTTTGTCCAGGACGAAGACCACGAGGTCGTCCACGTCCTTGCTGAGAGCCTTGGCGATTTTCTTGAGATTCTCCCCGATAGGCGCGTCGAGTTCCACGGCTTCCTTGGCCTGGGGCGGGACCACGAGCTTTTGCATGTAGTAGCTGGGGCCGGGGTTGAACATGGAGCCGCGCGGGGCGATGCCGACCACGGAGATGGCGTTGGGCCGGCCGTAGGCCAAGAGGTTGGTGCCTTCGACAGGGTCCACGGCCACGTCCACGGCATGGCCCTGGCCGCTGCCCACGCGCTCGCCGTTATAAAGCATGGGGGCTTCGTCTTTTTCGCCCTCGCCGATGATGATGACGCCGTCGATGGGCAGGGTATTAAACGACAGGCGCATGGCGTCCACGGCGGCCTGGTCGCCGGCGTTCTTGTCGCCGCGTCCGAGCCAGCGCGAGGAACTCAAGGCTGCCGCTTCGGTCACCCGTACGAGGTCAAGGCCCAGGTTTCTGTCCGGCGCTTCCATGGCAAGGCTCCTTTGTGCGGTCGGGAGAGGATGGGAAGGCCCGGCGCGCCGTCCCGTCGGCCATGCCGGGCGTTATTCCAAAAGGCCCCGCGCGCTCGCGCGCGCGGGGCCGGCAAAAACAACCGTAAGCGAGCCGGGGTATCCGGCCTGTTCTAGCGACGTTCCCAGGCGGCCTTGACGGCGGCGGCCAGGGCCGTGGGCGTGAACCCGTAGGCCTCGGCCAGCTTTTCGGCCGGGGCGGATGCGCCAAAGTGCGAGATGCCGTGGATGCGGTCCATGCGGCCGGTGTACTGGCACCACAGCTCGGGCCGGCCGGCTTCCACGGCGAAGCGGAAGGGGATGGCCGAGGGCAGCACGCTTTCCTTGTAGGCCTGGGGCTGCTCGTTGAAGATCTCCATGCAGGGGATGCTGACGATGCGGATGGCCAGCTCCGGCAGGAGCTTGGCCGCGGCCATGGCCAGGGAGACTTCCGAACCGGCGGCCATGAGGATCAGGTCCGGCTTGCCGCTTTCGGGCTCGACCAGGACGTAGCCGCCCTTGGCCGTCCCTTCCTGGAGTCCGGGATAGTGGGCCGGATCGAGGACAGGGAGGTTTTGGCGGGTCAGAAGCAGGCTGGTGGGGCGGTTGGCCCGGGTGAGCGCGACTTCCAGACAGGCGCAGGTTTCGTAGGCGTCGGCCGGGCGCATGACGAGCATGTTGGGAATAAGCCGCAGGGAGCTGGTCTGCTCGATGGGCTCGTGGGTGGGGCCGTCCTCGCCGACGTAGAAGGAATCGTGGGTGAACACGTGCAGGGCCGGGATGCGCTGCAGCGCGGCCATGCGCAGGGCGTTTCGCTCGTAGTCGGAGAAGATGAGGAAGGTCGCGCCAAAGGCCATGAGCCCGCCGTGCAGCGTGATGCCGTTGACGATGGCGCCCATGGGGAACTCGCGCACGCCGAAGCACAGGGTGCGGCCGAGTTTGTTGTGCAGCCCGAAGACGCCGGTGGTCTTGCGGAACTTCTCGGTCTGGTTGGACGGATCGAGGTCGGCCGAGCCGCCGACCAGAAGCGGGAAGTCCGGGGTGATGGCGTCCAGGGCCTTGCCCCAGGCCGAACGGGTGGCCACGGCCTTGGCCGGATCGAAAGTCGGCCAGTTGAAGGTCCGGTTGCCCGGCGCGCGCTTGGCCTGCCGCCAGAGGTCCTCGAAGCCGGCGTCGGCGGCCAGCTTGGCTTCCAGGGTCTTGTCCCAGGCCTTGCGGGCGGCGGCCAGCTCGGGCCAGCGGGCGCGGAAATGCTCGCCCACCTCGGCCGGCAGGTAGAATTTCTGGTCCTCGGGCAGGCCGAGGTTTTTCTTGGTGGCCTTGATCTCGTCCTCGCTAAAGGGCGCGCCGTGGGAAGCGCAATCGCCCTCCATGGTGCAGGAGCCCTTGGCGATGGTGGTCAGGCCGATGATCATGGACGGCCGGGAGGTTTCGGCCTTGGCCGCCTCGATGGCGGCGTGGATGGCGGCGTGGTCGTGGCCGTCGATCTCCACGACATGCCAGCCCATGCTCGTGAAGAGCTTGGCGTAGTCCACATGGTCGCAGATGGCCACCGGCCCCGAAAGCTGGACCTGGTTCTTGTCGAAAAGGACGATGAGCCGTCCCAGTCCCCACAGGCCGGCCAGGGCGGCCGAACCCTGGAACACCGGGGTCTGGACGTCGCCGTCGGAGGAAAGGACGTAGGTGTAGTGCCCGGCGATGTCGTCGCCCAGGCGCTCGCGCAGCATGGCCTCGGCCACGGCCATGCCGACGGACATGGAAAAGCCCTGGCCCAGCGGCCCGGTGGTGCACTCGACGCCCGGGGTCTCGTAATTCTCGGGATGGCCCGGGGTCTTGCTGCCGAACTGCCGGAAATGCTGCAGATCTTCCATGGTGATAAGCCCGCGCAGGTGGAGCAGGGCGTAGAGCAGCATGGACTCGTGGCCGGCGGAAAGCACGAAACGGTCGCGGTCGAACCAGGTCGGATCGGCCGGATCGTAGCGCAGATAATCCTTGAACAGCACGTACGCCATGTCCGCGGAAGACATGGCTCCGCCCGGGTGGCCGGAGGCGGCCTTGCGGGTGGCGTCCATGATGAGGCCTTTGATGACGTTGACGGCCTGGGCGTCGCTGGCGGATGCGGTGGTCATGGAGGGTTCCTCGACAGGGCGGTTGGAAGGTTGTCTACAGCCCGCAGCCGGGCCGGCAGGTTTCGATCAGGTCCACGCGGCGCTGGTGCCGGCCGCCTTCGAAGGCAGTGTCCATGAAGGCGTCGACGATGGAGGCGGCCAGGCCCTGGCCGATGACGCGCTCGCCCAGGCACAAGACGTTGGCGTCGTTGTGCAGGCGGGTCATGCGGGCCAGGTACTCGTTGACGCAAAGGGCGGCCCGGATGCCGGGGATGCGGTTGGCGGCCATGGACATGCCGATGCCGGTGCCGCAGATGAGGATGCCGCACGATCCCTGGGTTTCCAGGACCTTGGCGCACACGGCCTTGGCGAAATCAGGGTAGTCCACGCTCTTGGCCTCGGACGGGCCGAGGTCGACCACGCTATGGCCGGCGGCGGCGAGATGGGCCGCGACAACGGTTTTGAGTTCCAGGCCGGCATGGTCGGAGCCGAGGAAAACGGTCTTGGGCATGGGCGTACTCCGCGTGGCGCGGTTTAAAGTTCCGGCAAAAGCCCGCCGTCGCCGGCGGCGTCCAGGGGCCGCACGGCCATGTTTGGCGGGACGGGCAGTTCCAGGTCGGCGGCCGGGTAGGGGGCCGGGCGGGGGGAGAGGGTCTTGACGCGAAGGGTGAGCGTCGCCCCGCCGGGGGTGGTCAGGACAAGGCGTCTGGCCACGGGCGCGCCATAGCCCGGGGTCGCCTCGTCGTCCTCGAAATCGATGCGCCAAGGCTCCACGCCCCGGCCGGTCAGATGTCGCGGTTTCCCCTGGAAGTCAAGGGTGAGCGAGGACAGGCGCGGATCGCCGCTAAAGGCGTATTCGTAGCCGCCCTGGACCTTCTTGGCCGAGGCGTAGCGGGGCGAGGCCAGCTCGCCCAGGCGTCCCGAGACGATGGCGGCCAGTTCGCGCAGGGTAAAGGGCAGGGGCATCCCGAGCTTGGCCGCCCCGGCCCGGGTGTCGGCATGGGTATAGAGGGTGTCGCGGCTGGGGACGAAGGCGGTGAATTCGCCGCCGGCCTCGCGCAGATGGGCGTAGGCCCCGCCCATGGGCGTGGTCAGGTCCAGGCGCACCGGCGCGGCGTAGTTGCCGTAGAAGCGGTAGTTGAGCCGGCCGCTCTTGCCGCCTCGGGCGAAGCTCAGGGAACCGGACAGGGAAAAGGCCTTGGCCGGCTCGTTTTGGGCCTGGGCGTCCAGGAAGGTCTGGTAGACGGCCTTGGCCTCGTCGGCCAGACCGGGAACACCGGGCTTGGCCGGGGCGCAGCCGCCAAGGGCGGCCACGACCAGGGCGGCGAAAAGCAGCAGGCGGACGGGCAGGGCGCTGCGGCGCATTTACAGGGCCTCCAGCTTCTTTTTCACGGCGGCCGGCGTCTCGGAGCCCAGTTCCAGGGCGCTGCGGTAGGCCTTGCGGGCCTCTTCGGGCCGGCCGGCGGCCACGGCGATGTCGCCGTAGTGCTCCCAGATGATGGCGTCCTTGACCTTGTGGGCGATGGCCTTCTCAATGGCGGCAAAGGCCGCGTCGGTTCTTTTGAGCTTGTACAGCGTCCAGGCCAGGGAATCGAGGAAAAAAGGATTGTCCGGCTCTTTTTCCAGGGCCTTTTCAATCATGGACAAGGCTCGCTCCAGATCGCGGCCTTCCTCGGCCAGGGAATAGCCGAGATAATTGAGCGCATCCGGGTGGCTGCCGTCCTTGGTCACGATGCGTTCCATGACGGCCTTGGCCTCGTCGCGGCGCTTGAGCTTTTCCAGGCCCACGCCGTAGCGGTAGAGCAGATCCAGGTCGTCAGGCCACGTCTTGACGGCTTCTTCCAGGGTCTTGACCGCTCCGGCGACGTCGCCGGCCTTGTCCTTGACCCCGGCTTCCAGGGCGACAAACTCGCGCCGGTCCGGGAAGCGCTCCCGGGCCTCGCGCACCACGGCGGCGGCGGCGGCCATGTTGCCGGTCTCGGAGGCGATCTGGACACGAAAGCTCAGGCTTTTGTCGAAGTTCGGATTGTCCTCCGGCACCTTGGCCAGGATGGCCATGGCCGCCTTGGGGTTTTTCTCGCCTTCATAGGTGAGCACGGCGTCGTAGAAGGGCAGGTCCGGGCTGGACGGGTCGGCGGCGCGCAGCATCTCGTAAACCTGCCGGGCCTGCTTGGGCTGGCCGGCCTCGACCAGGGCGGACATGGCGTCGAGGTACTGCGATTTGCCGGTGGGGCCTTCCTTGAGGATGGCCAGCGCCTTGGCAGGATTTTTCTGGCGGATGGCCAGGCGCACGAGCTTGGCCCGCACCTCGGGCGATTCCTCGCCCAGGGACAGCATCCGCTGGTAGGCGTCCTGGGCGCCCTTGAAATCTCCTTCGGCTTCGAGCAGGGCGGCCAGTTCGGCCCAGGCCGGCATGAGGCCGGCGTCGGCGGCCACGGCGGCCCGGTAATGGCGCATGGCATCCTTGGCCCGCCCGGAGCCGGCGGCGGCCTTGCCCATCAGATACTGCACCGTGGCGTCGCGCTCGGCCTCGGGAATGCGGCCCAGCAGCTCCCCGGCCTCCTTGTTGCGGCCGGCGTCGATCTCCAGCGAGGCCAGTTCCTGCACGGCGGCGTAGTCCTTGGGCTGGCTGGCCAGGAAGGATTCGAGCACTTTGATGGCCTGATCGTTGAGCCGGCGCATCTGGTAGGCGTTGGCCAGATAGAAGTTGACCTGGCGGCTGGCGGGAAAGGCGGATCGGGCCTGTTCCAGGGTTTCGGTGGCCTTTTCCCGCTCGTTTTGCCCCCAGTAGAGGTTGGCCAGCTCCACGGAAAGATCGGGCGAGGGGTGGGCGGCGGCCAGCCCGGCCAAGGTCTGGGCGGCTTCATCCTTGCGGCCCTGGCGCAAAAGATCCTGGTAGACCAGGAACTGGTAATTCACCTCGGCCGATTGGGACAGGCCGCGCGCCGCGTAGGCGTTGCGGGCCAGCCGGCTGGAGGCGCAGGAATTGGACAACAGACAGGGCAAGAGCGCCAGGACCAGCAAAACCGGCAGGCGCGCCGAGAACAGGCGGTTTCGTGCTTCAGGCATGACCGGCATCCGTTGCGCCGGCCGGTCCCGCCGCCCGGCAAGGGGCGGGGGACCGGCTCTTCGACGCTATTCGTCCTTGTGAATCCAGTCCGAGGAAAAATCCTCGATGCGTTTGGACAGATGATCCTTGAGCTTTTCCAGGAGCCGGGATTCGATCTGGCGCACCCGTTCCCGGGTGATGCCGTATTTCGCGCCGATCTCCCGCAGGGTCACGGGAGAATCGGACAGAATGCGGTTGTCGAGCAGGTCGATCTCTTTCTCGTTGAGCTTGGGCCGGATGGACTGGATGTGCTTGTCGAGCTGGTGCGAGATCTCGTCGCCGGCCAGGATTTCCTCGATGCCGGGTGTGAGCGCCGGCAGGAAATCCAGGCGTGTGGACGTGGTGTCGTCGCCAAGGGACACGTCCAGGGACAGATCGTTGCCGCTTAGCCGCTGGTCCATCTCCACGATGTCGGATTCGGTGACGTTTAAGGCCTGGGAAAGCTGGGCGGCGCTGGGGTCGAAGCCGAGGCTTTGCAGACGCTGGCGTTCCTTGTTCAAGTTGTAGAACAGCTTGCGCTGGGCCTGGGTGGTCCCGATCTTGACCATGCGCCAGTTGTCCATGATGTACTTGAGGATATAGGCCTTGATCCAGTAGGCGGCGTAATAGGAGAACTTGATGCCCTTGTCCGGGTCGAACTTGGTCACGGCCCGCATGAGGCCGACGTTGCCTTCCTGGATGAGGTCGAGCACGTTTTGCATCCAGCGGCGCTGGAAGTCCATGGCGATCTTGACCACCAGGCGCAGGTGGGAGGAAATGAGGCGAAAGGCCGCCTTCTGGTCGTTCGCGTCGCGCACCCGGCGGGCCAGTTCCTGCTCCTCTTCGGGCTTGAGCATGGGAAACTTCCCGATTTCACGCAGATAAAGCTGGAGCGGATCACGGGTCGAGAGCGACCCCTCGGAGCGGGGGCGCGGAGCAGGCAACGTGAACGTGTCGGCGGCGTCTATTTCAATGTCGGGGTCGAGGGTTGGTTCGTGGGCGTCGTCGGCGTCGGCGGAGAGCACCTCGGGCTCGACCGGGTCGAGGTCCGTGTCATCAGGGGAAATTTCTTGATCGTCGTGGATTTCCATCGGATACTGACCGTGCTTACGGGTGCGGCCGCACCGCTTGAGTTGGCCCGGGCAGGTTGCCCGCGCCGGCAAAGGCGCTGTCTCGCATGCCTACCTCTCTGTGTAAAGTTTTGGTTTGTCCTTTTCAATGTTTTTCAGTAGACGGGCCGCGTTTCTTGTCAACGACAAGCGGGCCGCCGGCCGGCGAAAGGAGATCTTGTGGGTGATTTCAGACAGGCGCTTGCCGACGACGCGCTGCTGCTTTTCGACGGAGCCATGGGCACCTTGCTCCAGGGCCGGGGCCTTTCGGCAGGCGAATCCCCGGAACTGTTCGGCCTGACGAACCCGGACGCCATCATCGGCGCACACCGGGATTATGTCCAGGCCGGCTCCCGGGTCATCACCACCAACACCTTCGGCGGCTCGCGCTACAAGCTGCCGGCCGGCGCCGACGTCGTCGGCCTCAACCGCGAAATGGCCCATCTGGCCCGGCAGGCCGCCGGACCGGGCGTGTTCGTGGCCGGGTCCGTCGGCCCCACCGGCCACTTTGTCGCGCCCCTGGGCAAGGCCAGCCTGCGCGATCTGGTCGACGCCTTTGCCGAGCAGATTCGCGGCCTGGCCGAAGGCGGCTGCGACCTGATCATCGGCGAGACCCATTTCGACCTGGCCGAGGCCAAGGCCGTCATCCTGGCCTGCCGGCAGGTCTGCTCCCTGCCCGTGGCCATGTGCATGACCTTCGAGGGCGCGGCCAGCCTCACCGGTTCGGGACCCGAGGTCTTTGCCGACGCCATGGAAAATTTGGGCGTCGCGCTTATCGGCGTCAATTGCGGCCAGGGCCCCGACGACATGCGCCTGGTTGGCGAGGCCTTCTCGCGCCGCCTGAGAACCCCCTTTTTCGTCAAGCCCAACGCCGGGATGCCGCGTCTGGAAAACGGCCGTACCGTGTTCCCCATGGGACCCGACGAGTTCGCCGAAAAGACCGCCCGTTTTGTTGACCTCGGGGCCAAGGCCCTGTCCGGCTGTTGCGGCACCACCCCGGCCCACATCGCCGCCCTGGGCGTGGCCCTTTCCCGCCGCAGTTGGAAGCGGGCCGACACTCCCGACCGCCCGGTCCTGGCTGTCACTTCGCGCGCCATGGTCGTGCCCATCGGCGGCGGCGCGCCTCTGGCCGTCATCGGCGAGCGCATCAATCCCACGGGCAAGGCCGAGCTGGCCGCCGAGCTGGTTGCCGGGGAATTCGCCAAGGCCCTCGTTTTCGCCGAGGAGCAGACCGCGGCCGGGGCGCATATCCTCGACGTCAACGTGGGCGCGCCTATGGTCGACGAGACGGCCGTCCTGCCGGGGCTGGCCCTGGAACTGGTCAAGCGCCAGCAACTGCCGCTTTGCCTGGATTCCAATAACATCGACGCCCTGACCGCCGGCCTGTGGGCCTATCCGGGCACGCCGCTTATCAACTCCATCAGCGGCGAACCCGGCCGCATGGAGCGCCTTGGTCCCATCTGTCGCGACCACGGCGCGCCGTTTATTTTGCTGCCGCTCAAAGGCCGCAAGCTCCCGGTCAGCGCCGCCGAACGCCTGGCCATCATCGAGGAGTTGCTCCTCCAGGCCGAGGCCCTTGGCATCCCGCGCCGCCTCATCCTGGTGGACGCCCTGGCGCTCACCGTCTCCTCCAAGCCCGAGGCCGCCCTGGCCTGCCTGGAGGTCATCCGGACCTGCCGGGACAAGTGGGGGCTGCCCACCGTGCTTGGCCTGTCCAACATCTCCTTTGGCCTGCCGGCCCGGGAACTCGTCAACAGCGCCTTTTTCGCCATGTGCCTGGGGGCCGGCATGGCCGCGGCCATCGCCAACCCCAACGTGCCGCGCCTTATGGAGACGCTGGCCGCCGGCGAAGTGCTCATGGGCCGCGATCCTCAGGCCGGGCGCTACATCGCCGGCTATGCCGGCTGGAAGCCCAGTTCGGGCGGCGGGGGCGGCACGGCCTCCGGCCCGGCCTCGGGCGGGACCGACGACGGCGAGAGTCCGCTGCGCCGGGCCGTGGTCTACGGTCGGCGCGAAGAGGTGCTGGAGCGCATCGAAAAGGCCCTGGCCGACGGAGCCGACGCGGCCACGCTGCTTGGCGAGGAGCTTATTCCCGGCATCATGAGCGTGGGCGAGCGCTACGAGCGCAAGGAATTCTACCTGCCCCAGCTCTTGGCCGCCGCCGAGGCCATGCGGGCCGGATTCACCCGCCTGGAGCCGCTTCTGACCGAGGCCGGCCAGGCCGCCAAAGCGCGCATCGTCATGGCCACGGTGGAGGGCGACATCCACGACATCGGCAAGAACATCGTGTGCCTGATGCTCAAAAACCACGGTTTCGAGGTCATCGACCTCGGCAAGGACGTGCCGGCGGCGCGCATCGTGGAAGCGGCCGAGGAGCACAAGGCCGCCGTCATCGGCCTTTCGGCGCTCATGACCACCACCATGGTGCGCATGGAGGACACGGTGCGCCTGCTGCGGGACAAGGGGCTGGCCATCCCGGTCATGGTCGGCGGGGCGGTGGTCACCGAGGCTTTTGCCAAGTCCATCGGCGCGGCCGCTTACGCCACCGACGCCGTGGACGCCGTGCGCCAGGCCAAGGCCCTGGCCGGCGGCGCCTAGTGTCGCGTCCGCGAAAAGGGCCTATGGTGTTTTGTAGTCAACGAGCTAAAACCATTTATTTTTATTAAAAAATACTATCGTATTTTTTAAGGGATGCGACACTGCTGTCGCGCCCGCGACAGCCGCCGATGGCGATGCGCGGGTTATGGCGTAGCATGCTGATTTGTAATGGAAAATTCTGTCGCATGTGGTAAGGAACGCGACACTGGCCTTTGCGGCCGACCGGGAGTACTGAGCGGTGATCATGCTGTCGCCAAACGGTTCCCGAAAGGCGTGGAAGGCCTGTTCCGAACCTGCGGCAGTAGGAAAAAACAGCTGGCGCGGCCCGGCGCGTTTGGAGTAAAAGCTCCTGGCGGCCGCGCCGCGCAATCGCACTCGTGGAGGACGCCGTTGCGTATTTCTTCCCTCATGCTGGCTCTGGCGCTTTTGTGCCTGCCCGTCACCAAAGCCTTGGCCCAGGACGCCGGAACCATGAACGGCCAGGGCGTCCTTGACGCCGTGGTCGCGGCCCAGGGCAAGGTCGTGGTCATCGACTTCTTCGCTTCCTGGTGCAAACCCTGCCTCATGGAGATTCCGGAGTTCATCGAGGCCCGCAAGCACTATCCGGCCGACAAGGTGCTCTTTATCGGCATCTCCCTGGACCAGGATCAGGGGCAGTACTTCCGCTTCGTCAAGCAGACGCCCTTCAATTTTCCGGTCTATCTGGCCGATCCCGACGTCATCAGCACTTTTGGCGTCAAAATGATTCCCAAGACCATCATCTACGACCCGGCCGGCCAGCAGGCGCTCAACCATTCCGGTTTCATGCCCGGCGAGATGCTGCGCCAGATCCTCGACAAACTCATCGGCGGCGAGAAATGAACGGGCTTTTCATCCGCAAGGCGAGAATCCAGGACGTCAAGCAGATCCACGCCCTTTTGATGAGCTGCGCCCGCAAGGAATTCCTGCTGCCGCGTTCCTACAACCAACTCTACAGCCATCTGCGCGATTTCTTTGTCCTGGCCGAGCATGATGCCCCGGGCGTTCGCGGCTGCTGCGCCTTGTCCATCTGCTGGGAGGACATCGCCGAGATCCGTTCCCTGGCCGTGGACGAGGACATCCAGAAGCAGGGCTGGGGCGGCAAGCTCGTGGAAGCCTGTCTGTCCGATGCCGTGACCCTGGGCATCTTCCGGGTCTTCACCCTGACCTACCGGCCGCACTTTTTCGAGCGGCTGGGCTTTGCGCCCGTGGAAAAGGAGCAGTTGCCCCAGAAGGTCTGGGCCGACTGCATCCATTGCCCCAAGTTTCCGGAGTGCGACGAAAACGCGCTCATCATGGAAATGTAGGCTTTCTCACTTCATTTCTTATAAAATCAGACGCGGGGAACAATGTCCGAGACCTTGCGAGAAGTGTTTGGCCAGGCGGCCATCGCCGCCCGGGTGGCCGAGCTTGGCCGTGACGTGTCGGCGGCCTACGCCGGCCAGGATGTGGTGTTGGTCGGCGTGCTCAAGGGCGCGCTGCCGTTCATGGCCGATCTGTTGCGGGCCCTGGATTTCTGCCCGGAACTCGATTTCGTGCGCGTGGCCAGCTACGGCGCGGGCATGGCTCCGGGGGCGTTGCGGTTTCTCATGGACCTCGAAACCGACATCGCCGGCCGCCATGTTCTGCTGGTGGAAGACATAGTGGACACCGGCCGCTCGTTGGCCTATCTCCTCAATATGCTTAAAGAGCGAAATCCGGCCAGCATCAAGGTCTGCACGCTCCTGGACAAGCCCTACCGCCGCGAGGTCGATGTGCCCGTGGACTTCGTCGGTTTTTCGGCCCCGCCCGTGTTCCTGGTGGGCTACGGCATGGACATCGGTGAACGGCTGCGGCGGCTGCCGGCGGTTTACGAATTGATTCAAGAATAATGGCCTTGAAATTGCAGAGGTTGGCCTAAAAAACGCAACCGGCGCGGGAAAGAAATCATGATCGTACAGTGCCCCAATTGCCAGGCCAAGTTCAACCTCCCCGACAGCAAGGTCGGTCCCGACGGGGCCAAACTGCGTTGCAGCAAATGCCGCAACGTCTTTCACATCGACCCGCCCGCGCCCCCCGAGTCCTCCGATCTCGGCGGCCTGACGGATTTCGATTTCCCCGACGACCTGGCCCCGACTCCGCCCCGGGCCGGCGCGGCCGGCGGCGATCGCCCCGGTCCGTCCATTCCCGACGACGGCGTGCCGGGTGACCTGTTCCATTCCGAATCCTACGCCGCCCCGGCCGCGCCCAAGAAAAAAGCCGCCCCCGAGCCGGACGCCGACGACGATTTCCCGGGCGGTCCGGTCAAACCGGGATTCAGCCTCGACGATGTGGCCGACCTGCCCCTGCCGGGCAGCCGACCGTCAAAAGAACGACGCAAACGGGTCCTGCTGCTCGGCGGCATCCTCGTCGGACTTTTGGCGGCGACCCTGGCCGCCGTGTATTTCCTTGACCTCATGCCTGGCAAGAAAGCGGCCAAGGACGCCGCCCAGACGCCGGCCGCCGATACCGCTGCCCCGGCCCCCGACGCGGCCAAGCCGGCCGCCCCCGGAGCCGACGCCGCCAAGCCCGCCGCGCCGGCCGGCCAGGGCGCGCAAAAGCCCGAGGAAGCGGCCAAGGTCAAGGACATCATGCTGCAAAACGTGCGGCAGTATTATGTTTCCAATGAAAAAGCCGGCCAACTGTTCGTCATCGAGGGCAAGGCCGTCAACAACTTCAAGGCCCCCAAGGAAATGATCAAGCTCGAAGCCAGCCTGTTCGACGAAAAGGGCGGCACGCTGGTTTCGAAAGAAGAGCTGGCCGGCAACACCGTGTCGCTTTTCCAACTCCAGGTCATGACCCGCGACGAGCTCAAAAACGCCCTGGCCTCCCAGGTCGGCGTGCTTACCAACAACACCAACATCGCTCCGGCTGGCGAAGTGCCCTTCATGATGGTCTTTTTTGATCCGCCCGAAGCGGTCAAGGAATTCGGCGTCAAGGTCGTTGACGCCAAGGACCCGCCCCGGCAGTAGGATGGCGGCCAAGACCAAGCGCACCTTTGTCTGCGCCGAATGCGGCGGGGCCTCGCCCACCTGGCGCGGCCAGTGCCCCCGCTGCGGGGCCTGGAACACCCTGGCCGAAAAGCTCGGCGGAGCAGCCCGAATCCCCGGCCCGGACGGTTCGCCGTCCGGGCTTCCCATTGTGCTGGGCGATCATCCCGGCGCGGATTTCAAGCCGTTTCCCACCGGCATCGACGGCCTCGACCGGGTGCTCGGCGGCGGGCTGACTCCGGGCGGCGCCGTGCTTCTGGGCGGCGAACCCGGCATCGGCAAGTCGACCCTGCTGCTCCAGCTGGCCGGCCTTGTCGCCGCCGCTGGCCGCCGCGTGGTCTACGTCTCGGGCGAGGAATCCCTGCCCCAGCTCAAATCCCGGGCCGAACGCCTGGGCGTGCTCCACGACGGCCTGCTCGCCGCTTCCACCACCGACGCCGGCGCGGCCGTGGACATCCTGGGCGCGTCTCCCGCCCCGGACCTCGTCATTCTCGACTCCGTCCAGACCATGCACGCCGCCGGGGTCGAAGGCCCGGCCGGCTCGGTCTCCCAGGTGCGGGCCGTGGCCGCCGCCTGCGTGGAAGCGGCCAAGCGCGGCGACGCCTGCCTGATCCTGGTCGGCCATGTCACCAAGGATGGTCAGATCGCCGGCCCCAAGCTCCTGGAGCACATGGTCGATACGGTGCTCTACCTCGAAGGCGAGCGCCGCCACCTCTTTCGCATCCTGCGGGTGCTCAAGAACCGCTACGGCCCCACAGACGAACTGCTCGTCATGGAAATGCGCGAGGCGGGTCTGAGCGAAGTGCCCGATCCCTCGACGTTTTTCCTCGGCGACCGGGACCCGGCCGTGTCCGGATCGGCCGTGGTCATGGCCATGGAGGGCCGGCGGCCCTTTGCCGTGGAAGTCCAGGCCCTGGCCGCCAAGTCCTTTCTCTCCATGCCGCGCCGGGCGGCCCTCGGCCTCGACGTCGGCCGGCTCCACCTGCTTCTGGCCGTGCTCGAAAAGCGCCTGCGCCTGAATCTCGGCCAAACCGACATCTACGCCAAGATCGGCGGCGGCCTCAAAATCGCCGATCCAGGCCTGGACCTCGGCATCGCCGCCGCGGTCCTGTCCTCCTTCTACGACCGTCCCCTGCCAGCCGGCGCGGTCTTCTGGGGCGAAGTCGACCTGTCCGGCCGCATCCGGCCGGCCGCTGCCCACGATACCCGCCTCAAACAGGCCGAACGACTGGGCTACGGTCCCATCATCAGCCCTGACAGCGGCAAGGGCCGCCCCAAAGCCGACAATCTCGGCGATTTGGCGCGGTTGTTGTTTTCGTAAAAGAGGGAAGATGCCTCCGGCGGCTGGGGGCCTGAGGCCCCCAGACCCCCCAACGGGGGAAGCCGTTACTCGTCGCCAAGCGTCATGGCGCATAGCCATTCCACCGGCGCGTATTCGTCCGTCAAGGTGAAGCCACCGGCCAGCGAGGCCGCTTCCTGCCGCCGGCCAAGAAACCGGCGCAGCTCGTCGGTGTGGCCTTCGGGCAAGGGGCCGGGCCGGTTGCGGGCCACGAGCATCACGTTCTGGGCCGCCTGGGGCGACTCGAGACTGCCCAGGGGATAGAGCCCCACATCCGCGAAGACCGAGGCGAAGGTGGCGGCCAGGGAGGCGATGAAGCGTCCCCCGTCCCCGGAAACCGGGCCGATGGCGTTGACGATGACCGCGCCGTTTGGGGCCAAAAGCGCCTGGTAGCGCCGGGCCGCCTCGGCCGTCACCAGATGAAACGGCGGAGCGTAGTCCGTGCCGAAGGCGTCGAGATAGATCAGATCGTAGGGGCCGCCCTCGCGGTTGACGAACATCCGCGCGTCCTCGTGGACGATGGTCAGCCCCGGCCGGGGTGTCAGCCCGAAATGTTTCTCGGCCAGGGCCGTCACGCCCGGGTCGAGCTCCACCACGGTCACCGAAGCCTCGGGCCGGTTGTCGAGGAAGTGGCGGGGGAAACTGTAGGCCCCGCCGCCGATGACCAGCGCCTTGGCATTGGCCGGAGCCATGTCCAGGCCGATGGTGAAAAAGCGGGTGTAGCTCAGCGCCAGCTCGCCCGGCATGTCCGGGAACATGGCCGACTGGAATCGCGACGGCCCGGTGGTCATGACCCGTATGGGCCGGGTCGAGACCGGGTCCAGGCCCTGGTAGACCAGCACCCGGCCGTAAGGCGTGTCCACGTCGTGGATGCCGGCCTCGGCCAAAAGCGCGTCCTGGGTGTAAAGCCACAACCCGGCCAGGACGACCAGCCCGGCCACTGCCGCCTTGGACTTGATCTCGGTGCGGCTGGCGGCCAGGGAGACGACGACGAGAAAACCGGCCGTGACCAGCAGGATGGTGGTGGAGCCCAGGGCGGCCACCAAGATGAAGCCGGCGGCAAACGTGCCGACGATGCTGCCGCAGGTGGACAGGGCATAGAGCCGGCCGGCGGTTTTGCCGGCATTGGCCGTCTGGTCGAGGCTCAGGCGAACGGCAAAGGGCGAAACCATGCCGAGAAGCCCGGCCGCCGGGGCGAAAAGGAGCAGCGTGGCGGCGATGACGCCAAGGCGCGGCCCAAGGCCCCGGGTGACCAGGAAATCAAGCAGCAGCGCCTTGGTGGCGGCCGTGGCGGCGGTCAGCAGCGCGGCCAGAAGGATGATCCGGGCCAGGACCTTGGGGTCGGGCCGACGGTCGGCAATCCGGCCGCCTTGCCAGTAGCCCAGGGCCAGGGCGGCCATGACCACGCCGATCAGCCCGGTCCAGACCACGATGGAGGTGCCCAGAAACGGGGCGAGGATGCGCGCCCCGACGATCTCCAGCACCATCACCGCCGCGCCGCAGGAAAACACCGTGAATGCCAACATGCCTGCTCCGTCTCGCGTTTCGCAATTGCCGCCGCCGGTTATGCCTACCGATAGCCGGCCGCCCCCAAGTCCGTAAAGAGGGCGCGGAATGTTTTTGACCGAGGCCGTCGTTCTTTGCTAGAGATAAGGACTCACTATTTTACCCCGGCAGGAAGGAGCAGCGTATGAAACGGTTCGTTACGGCGTTCGCGGGAGCGGTCATCACCATTTCCATGGCAGGGGCGGCCATGGCGTTTTCCGGTGGAGCAGGCATCTCCGCCGATGAGGCGCTGGCCCGGCTCAAGGAAGGCAACACCCGCTATGTGGCCGGTGCGGCCGTGACCCCGCGCCAGGACGCGGCCCGGCGGCATGAAACCGCCACCGGCGGCCAGCATCCCTTTGTTTCGGTGCTGTCCTGCGCCGATTCCCGCGTGCCCGTGGAAACCGTGTTCGACCAGGGCATCGGCGACGTGTTCGTGATCCGCGTGGCCGGCAACGTGGCCAACACCGACGAGATCGGCACCATCGAATACGGCGCCGAGCACCTGGGCACCCCCCTGGTGCTGGTCATGGCCCACACCAAGTGCGGCGCGGTCACGGCCGTGGTCAAGGGCGAGCATGTCACCGAAAACATCGGCAAGCTCGTGGCCCCCATCGTGCCGGCCGTGGCTTCGGTCAAAAGCCGCTTCGCCACCGATGATTTGAACGAGCTCATCAACCGCTCCATCGAGGCCAACATGTGGCAGGCCATCGCCGACATGTACGCCAAGAGCCCCTTGCTCAAGAAGATGGCCGCCGACGGCAAGATCAAGGTCGTGGGCGCGCTCTATGACATCGATTCCGGCGAAGTCCATTGGTTTGGCGAGCATCCGTCCAACGCCAACCTGCTCGGCAAGTAGCTGTCGTCATGATCTTTCTGGCGGCTCCTTCGGGGGCCGCCTTTTTTTTGGACTTTTGGCCCAAACCCCGGTAGGCCCAACCCCGTGCGAGCCGTCGTCATCATCGTCTTTGTCGTGGTCTATGCCGCCATGATCCTGGGCCGCTTGCCCGGCTTGGCCCTGGACCGGGCCGGCGCGGCCGTGCTCGGGGCCTTGGCCCTTATCGCCGCCGGAACCATGACCGTCGCCGACGCCTGGGCCGCCGCCGACGTGCCGACCCTGGCCCTGCTCTTCGGGCTCATGGTCATCTCGGCCCAACTGCGCCTGGGCGGCTTCTACACCGCCGTCAGCCGCGCGCTCATCGCCGCCTCGGCCGGCCCGGCCGGACTGCTCGCCCGGGTCATGGCCGCCGCCGCCGCGCTCTCGGCGCTTCTGGCCAACGACATCGTCTGCCTGGCCATGACCCCCATCCTGGTCGAAGCCGTCCTGGCCCGAGGCCTCAACCCCTTGCCGTATTTGATCGGCCTGGCCATGGCCGCCAACATCGGCTCGGCCGCCACGCTGATTGGCAATCCGCAAAACATGCTCATCGGCCAAGTGGCGAGCCTGCCCTTTGGCGGCTACATGCTGGCCGCCCTGCCGAGCGTGGCCGCCGGCTTGGCCATCGCCTTCGTGGCCATCGTCTGGGGTTTTCGAGGCCGGTTCGCCGGCCCCAAGGTAATCCTGGATGTGCCGGCCCCAGCCTATTCGCCCTGGCAGTCGGCCAAGGGCCTGGCCGCCTTGACGGTCTGCATGATTGTTTTCGTCTGGGGTGGCATGGCCCGGGAAAACGTGGCCCTGGGCTGCGCCGGGGCGCTGCTGTTAAGCCGCCGCATGGCCTCGCGCGAGACCCTGGCCCTGGTCGACTGGCAGCTCCTGTTGCTGTTTCTCGGACTCTTTGTGGTCAACCGCGAAGTGGCCGCCGTGGGCCTGCTGGACGACCTCTACCGGGGCGTGGCCGCCTGCGGCCTGGACCTCGGCCGGCCGGCCTGGTTGTTCACGGCCTCGGTGGTCTTGTCCAACATCGTTTCCAACGTGCCGGCGGTCATGCTGCTCTTGCCCGGCCATGGTTCCCCCGAACAGGCGACCTTGCTGGCCGTCTCCAGCACCCTTGCCGGCAATTTGCTGCTGCCCGGCAGCATCGCCAACCTCATCGTGGCCGATCAGGCCGCGCTGCTTGGCGTCTCCATGGGTTTTCGGGCCCACGCCCGAATTGCTGCCCCGGCCACCGTGCTGACGCTGGTCGTCTCGGGTTGGTTGTTGCTGGGGATGTAGCAGAAGAGGGGATGAGAAGATGCCTCCGGCGGGGGGGGGGGGGGGGGGGGGGGGGGGGGGGGGGGGGGGGGGGGGGGGGGCGGGGGGGGGGGGGGGGGGGCGGGGGGGGGGGGGCGGGGGGGGGGGGGGTGGGGGGGGGGGGGGGGGGGGGGGGGGGGGGGGGGGGGGGGGGGGGGGGGGGGGGGGGGGGGGGGGTCCCCCCGGGTGGGCCGCGCAACGCGGCGGACATGTGGC
>JAEZMB010000012.1 GCA_023435825.1 Pseudomonadota bacterium
GGCGCGACGGCCGCAAAAGCGCCGCGCGTTCCAAGGCCGCCGTGGCCAAGGACGCGCCCGGGAGCGAGTCGGCCCCGGCCGGCGCGACCCGGCCGCCCGTGGCCGCCCCGCCGACGAAAATCGCCGACAAGGCCCGGCCGGGCCTGCTCCTCACGCCCCAAGGCCGGTTCAGCCAACCCGAAACCCTACGGCTGGTCGTCACGCCCGGGGGGCTGTGCCCGCCGGTCTTTGCCCGTCTGTCCGCCGCCGGAGGCAATGAGGCGGCGGTGGTGGTCGATGCCGTGGGCTGCCGCGTGAGCCTGCTTACCGCCGACCTGGACGTGGCCCAAGCCCGCTTTGAAAAGGCGCTTGGGCTGATCGATCCGCCCTGGTCCGGGGTGACGCGGCCGGCGGACGCGCCATGAACAACCGCCCGGGGCTTTTGCGCCCCTCGCCGCAAGCCGGCCAGGCCCTGCTCGAAACCCTGACCGCCGTGGCCATCCTGGCCATCGCCCTGGTGTCGCTGTTGGCCGGACTGGCGAGGCTCCAGGACAAGCGCCTGGACGCCGCCCGGGCCAGACGGGCCGCCTTCCTGGCCGAAGGCAAAATGCTGGATCTCCTGGCCGCCGGTCCGTCCAATCTCAAAAACGACTCGGGCACCTTCCCCGCCCCCGACGCGGACTACGCCTTTAGTGTGGAGATCGGCGACACCAAGGGCGAGCGGCTGCGTCTGGTGTCGGTCACCGTGCGCGACGCCGGTTCCCAGCGCCTGCAAGTCCGGCTGGCCCGGCTGGAGCCCGCGCCATGAGCGCGGCGCGCCGGCCTGAATCCGGCTTCACCCTGGTCGAGGTGCTCCTGGCCCTGCTTATCGGGGCCCTGGTCATGCTGGGTTCCTATTCCGTCACCTCCCAGGTCATCGGCCTGTCCGACGAGGTCCGGTCCAACCTGGCCGCCGAGGACGCCCTGGACATCCTGCGTCTGGCGCTGGACAACGATCTGGGGTCGATCATCTGGATCGAAACCCCAAGGCAGGGCGCGTCGGAAAGCATGGCCTTTACCGGCGGCCGCCAGACAACGGCCCTCTCCGGCCAGGATGAGGAAGTCCTGCTCTCCCTGGCCAGCGCCGCCGTCCTGGCCCCGGACGCGCCGTTTCCCTCCCACGCCTTCAATCGGGTCACCTATCTCTTGCGCAAGCCGCCGGGCAAAGACGGGGAAAAAACGGACACGCGCCAGCTCGTGCGCCGGGAACTGCCTGCCGCCACCCTGGCCTGGCGGGACCCCGCCCGACCCGGCGCCCACGAAACCGTGCTCTTGGAGGCCGTCTCCGCCTGCGCCATGCTGTTTCTCGACCAGTCGGCCGCCCAGACGACCTGGGACAGCCAGGCGCGCCAGCAGGCCCGCCAGACCCCGCTGCCGTCCCAGGTCCGTTTGGAGGGCGTGGCCGTCTTCAGCGGCAAAACGCGCCGCTTCGAGGTGCGCGCGGCCTTGCCGTCCAGCATCCTCGCCGTGGGGGAAGGACGATGAGGGCCGACCATTCCCGAGGCGCGGTGCTGCTCTTCGTCCTGGCCCTGGTGGCGCTTTTGGCGTCCCTGGCCGTAACCACCATCCGCACGGCCCAGGTCGAGGTGTTCGCGGCCTACGGTGGCATCTACGCCAGACAGGCCCGGGCCACGGCCGAATCCGGGCTTTTGGCCGCCGCCGCCGTGCTGCTGCCGGCCCGTCCGGCCGATTCCGACAACCTCACCCAGGACTGGGCGTTCTTCCCGGATCTGGCCAGCTATCCGGGCGTGAGCTTCCTGGACGGTCACATCACCGGCCGCATCGAGGACGAAAGCGGCAAATTTCCCGTCAACGCCATGCACCCCGGCCTTTCCAGCCATGCCGCCTATCAGGCCGTCTTCCTGCACCTGCTGACCGGAGAGGCCCTGGCCCTGCCCGAAGACCGGGCCAAGGCCTTGCTGGCCGCCCTGGTCGACTGGCTCGACGCCGACGACCAGCCAAGCGCGGGCGGCGCGGAAGACGCCGCCTACGCCGCGGCGCAGCTTCCCTACCGGGTCCGCAACAACTCCCTGGACACCCTGGGCGAACTGCTGCTCGTCCAGGGCTACTCCCGCGACCTGTTAAACGGCCGGGGCAACCGGCCGGGGCTTCTGTCCCTGCTCACCGTCTGGGGCAGCGGGCTTATCAACGTCAACACCGCCCCGCTCCCGGTGCTGGCCGCCCTGCCGTCCGGCCTAAGCGCCGCCCAGGCCGCCGCCCTGGCCCGCACCCTCGATACCTACCGCCGCGATCCGGTGCGCCAAGGCGAACTGGCCGGCCTCGAATGGCTGACCAAGGCCGCCGGCTCGGACAGCGCCCAATGGCCGAGCAGTCTGCTCACCACCCGCAGCCTCTACTACGCCGTCACCCTCGAAGGCCGGTCAGGCGGGGCCGCCGCCCGGCTTTTCGCCGTGCTCAAGCGCGACCAGTCCCTCCAGTCGGGCAAGCCCCCCTCCTGCACGGTGCTCTACCGGGAGTTGCGCTAAGACAGGCTCCATGCCACAAGGCCGGGATGCGGGAATCCCTTCTGGTCGTGGCAAGACGGCCGCAATCCCTCACGGTTCTTCGCGTCGAGACCGGCCCGGGCCTGCCCACGCCAACCGGCGCGGCGACCTTTCCCCTGCCCCCCGACGCCTCGGCGGAGGATGTGGCCGAAACCGCCGCCAAACTGGTCCGGGAGCAAGGTCTTGGCGCGCGGCACGTGGCCCTTGGCCTGGACGCCGCCGAGGCGACCCTGCGTCGCCTGCCCTTTCCCTTTACCGCCCCGGGCAAGATCGATCTGGTCCTTGGCCCGGAATTCGAGCCCTTTCTGACCGCGCCGCCGGCCGAGACCGCCCTGGCCTGGGCCGCCACCGCCCTGGCCGCCCCTCCCGAGGCCGTGATCCTGGCCGCGGCCGTGTCGCGCCAGGCCCTGGTCGGGCAGGCGGCGGCCCTGGCCGCCGTGGGTCTGGCCCCGCAAGCCGCCTGCCTCGATCTGGCCGGCCTTGACGCCCTGCTCCAGGCGCTGACCCCCGGTTGCGAGGCTGTGCTGTGCGTCCACATCGAGGCCGGCCGGGCCGATTTCGTCTGCCGCCTGGACGACGCGCCCCTGGCCTGGCGCAGCCTGCCCCTGCCCGAGGCGAACGACGCCGCGCAACAAGCGGCCCTTCTCGCCCGAGAGGCGGCCCTCACCCTGTCGCCCCTGGCCGGCCGGCCACCGGTCGGCCTGACCCTGCTCCTTGGCGGCGAGGCTGCCCGGCCCGAGACGGCCGCCGCCCTGGAAGCCGCCCTGGGCGTTTCGGCCACGGCCCTGTCCGCCCTGCCCGACTGGCCGCGCCTGCCCTCGGGCGAGGCGTTGCCCGAAACCCTGGCCCTGGCGTTCGGTCTGGCCGTGCTGGCGGCCAAGGACCCGAAAACCGCCAATTTCCTGCGGGGCGAGCTGGCCCCGGCCGCCTCGCGCGCCACCTTGCGACGCGCCCTGTTCCTGGCCGGCGGCAGCGCCCTGGTCTTGGCCGCTTGCGTCGTGGGGGCGTATTGCTCGATTCTTTGGCGGCTCGACGCCTCCCTCGACCGAACCCGGGCCGAAACCGAGGCCGCCATAGCCGCCGCCGCCCCGGAACTGACCCCGGGCTTGACCCTCGCGCAAAAACTCTCGGCCCTGCGCGGCCGGCTGGCCGAACGCGCCACCGCCCGGCGCGACCAGGGAACCGGCCCGGCCGGCGGAGTTCTGGAGATCCTGGCCGCCATCCATCAGGGCCTTGGCCCGGACGGCGCGGCCAAGGCCCGCCGCGTGGCCCTGGACGAGAGCCGGGCCACCATCGACGCCGTGGCCGACGACTACACCACCGTGGACGCCGTCAAACGCCGGCTGGCCGCCATGCCGGTCTTTGCCGGCGTGGAGATCCGGGGGGCCAAGAACAACCCGGAGAAGAAACAGGTGGAATTCCAGCTCGACCTCAAACTGGCCGCCGCCGGCCAAGGCGCGCCATGAAACGCGAGCGGCCCCATCCCCTGCTCCTGGCCGCCGGCGGGCTGGCCGTCCTTGTGGGCCTGTATCTGTGGGTCGTCGTCCCCGTCACGGACGGCCTCGACGCCCGCAAACGCCGGCTGGTCGAGGCCGGGCGCGGTCTGGAGGAAGCCAAGCGGCTGGCCGGACAGCTCGCCACCCTGGGCCAGGCCCCAGCCGCAGCCCCCGTGCCGGAAGGCTTCTCGCTGTTTTCGCTGGTGGAAGGCGTGGCCAGCCGGGAAGGGGTCAAGGGCAACGTGGAATTCATGCGCCCGGCCAGCCGCGACCTCGGCGGCGGCCGCCGGGAGGCGGCCGTGGACCTGCGCCTGGCCGGCCTTGGCATGGACAAGCTCCTGGCCTTCCTGCAGCAGGTCGAAGACCCGGCGCGCGGCATCCGGGTGCGCCAACTCATCCTCACCCCCTCAGCCAAGGGCGGCATCGACGCCGACCTGTCCGTGGCCATGCCCCAGCCAGCCGACAAGGTGCGCTGAAGAGAAAAAGAGAAGACGCCTCCGGCGGGGGGGGGGGGGGGGGGGGGGGGGGGGGGGGGGGGGGGGGGGGGGGGGGGGGGGGGGGGGGGGGGGGGGGGGGGGGGGGGGGGGGGGGGGGGGGGGGGGGGGGCTGGGGGGGGGG
>JAEZMB010000041.1 GCA_023435825.1 Pseudomonadota bacterium
CAGCGACGCCCGCCCCTACGGCGGCTCGGGCCTGGGCAACGCCGGCGCGGTCATGGCCGAAGCCATCGAGAGTTTCGACCGCCCCTATTCCCTGACGCTCACCCTGCCGCCCCTTGGGGCGGTCTTCTTGCGGCCGGCCTAACGCTGGGCTCTGCCCTGCACCCGCCGGGGGGATAATCCCCCCGGACCCCCTGATCGTCTGTGGCGGGCGGGGGAGCCACAAGCGGGCGGGGCAGGTGGGGAGGCGAGGATTACGGGGAAGCAGGGGCGGGCGCGCAGCGCGGATCTTGCTCGAATCGGCGTCCGCCGGCATCGCCCTCGGGGCGCTGCTCGGCCCAATACAGCAGCGCGTCCAGGGCCGGACACAACGCCTGGCCCCACTCGGTCAACCGATACTCCACCTTGGGCGGCGTCTGGGGATACACTTTTCGCGACACCAGGCCGTCCGCCTCCAACTGCCGCAACTGCTGGGCCAACATCTTCTGGGATATTCCGGGAATGAGCCGCTCCAGGTCGCTGTAACGCTGCACCTGTCCGCCAAACAGGTGAAACAGGATCAGCAGTTTCCAGCGGCCTTCCAGCAGATGCAGGGTCTTCTCGACATCCTCGGCCGCCGTCACGGCCGTATACACTTTCCTCATGGTGAGTCGCTCACTTTCCCGTGCGTTCTTGAAGAAACGCCCCGGCGGGCTTACTGGTCTGCATCATCCCACCACAAACAACGAGGCCCGCCATGCCAAGCCCTCTCCCTAAACCCGTGGCCGACTATTTCGCCGCCAGCAACGCCTCGGATTTTCCCCGCCTCGAACGCTGTTTTGCCGAAAATGCCGTGGTGCGCGACGAAGGCCGCGAACATCACGGCCCCAAGGCCATCGCTGCCTGGCACGCCCAAACGCAACAGGACTATCGCTACCAGACCGAAATCCTCGGCCACCACGGCCAGGGTCACGCCGTGGCCGTCGCCACGCGGGTCGCCGGCGACTTCCCCGGCAGCCCCGTCGAACTGGAACAGCGCTTTCGCCTGTCGCCCGAGGGCATCACAGCACTGGAGATCAAACCATGTCAATGAACCTGGAACTGGCCGGAAAACGTGCCCTGGTGACCTCCGCCACAAAAGGCATCGGCGCGGCCGTCGCCCAGGCCCTACGCCAGGCCGGAGCCGACGTGCTTTCGGTCGCCCGGACCCGGCCCGAGAGCCTGTCGGCCCACACCTTTGTCGCCGCCGATCTGACGACCTCCCAAGGCTGCGCTGACCTCGCCCGGGCCGTGGCCGGGCGGTGGCAGGCCGTCGACGTCATGGTCCATGTGCTCGGCGGCTCCTCGGCCCCGTCCGGCGGCTTCGCCGTCCTGGACGACGAGGTCTGGCGCAGGGAACTCGACCTCAACCTCATGGCCGCCGTGCGCCTCGACCGCGCCCTGCTCCCGGCCATGATCGCCCAGGGGTCCGGCGTCGTCATCCACGTGACGTCCATCCAGGACCGTCTGCCCCTGCCCCAGTCCACCACCGCTTACGCCGCCGCCAAGGCCGCCCTTTCCACCTACAGCAAAAGCCTGTCCAAGGAACTCGCCCCCAAGGGCGTCCGGGTCGTGCGGGTGTCGCCCGGCTGGGTGGAGACCGAAGCCGCCGTCGCCCTGGCCCGGCGTCTGGCCGACCAGGCCGGCACGGACTACGCGGGCGGCCAACGCATCATCATGGAGGCCCTGGGCGGCATCCCCCTGGGCCGGCCGGCCAAGCCCGAGGAAGTGGCCAACCTCGTCGTCTTTCTGGCCTCGCCCCTGGCCGCCGCCATCACCGGAACCGAATACGTCATTGACGGTGGAACCATCCCGGTAGCCTAGGTTGCCGGCCTCCACACCAGCCGCCCCAGAGGGCGAAGAAACGGACAACGAACCCCTTGCGCCGCCCATGCCTAGGCGCGGCCGAACCTCATGCAGCCCAAGGGAGAACCCATGGCCGCCTATTTGCTCTTTATTCGGGAAAGACTCCGGGACCAGGCCCACTACGACCGCTACAAACAGGCGGCCCCGGCCGCCATGCAAGGCCATGACGCCACGGCCCGCGCCGTATACGGCTTATGCGAAACCCTGGAAGGTCCCGAGGCCCAAGGTGTGGTGATCCTGGAATTCGCCACCATGGCGGCGGCGCGCGACTTCTACCACAGCCCGGCCTACCAGGAAGCAAGCCGCTCCCGACACCTCGGCAGCGACTACCGCGTCATCCTGACCGAAGGCCTCTAACCCGGCCAGGGCGCTGCCCTGGACCCGGCAGGGCTCCGCCCTGCACCCGCACGGGCGCTGCCCGTGACCCGCCGGGGGGATAATCCCCCCGGACCCCCTGGCCGTCTGTGGCGGGCGGGGGAGCCACAAGCGGGTGGTGCAGGCGCGGAGGCGAAGGATACAGGCGCGGTTGACGTCTTGTGCTGTCGCAACAAAACGGGGCCGTTGCTGCCGCCGGCCTAGCCGGGAGCGTCAACGGCCCCGAAAGTATCCTGTCCCGGGTCGCCCGGGAAAAACTAGGCTTGGATCTGTTCGCCGGTCAGGCCGAAGCGGCGCGTGCGGTTGCAGTAGTCGGCCAGGATGGCGTCGAGGCAGTCCGGGGTGAAGTCCGGCCACAGCGTCTCGGGGAAAGCGAATTCGCTGTAGGCCGACTGCCACAGCAGGTAGCCGGACAGGCGCATCTCGCCGCTGGTGCGGATGATGAGGTCCGGGTCGGGCTGGCCGGCGGTGTAGAGCTCGGCGGCCAGGGCCTCCTCGGTGACGGCCTCGGGAGCCAGGCCCTTGGCCGCCAAACGGCGGCAGGCCCGCAGGATCTCCTCGCGGCCGGAATAGTTGAGCGCCAGATTGAGCGTCATGGCTTCGCAGTGGGCCGTCTTGGTGATGACCCGGGACAGCACCGTGCGCGCGGCCAGGGGCAGCTCGTCCAGCTCGCCGAGCACCTTGAAGCGGATGGACTGGGCCAGAAGCGTGTCGAGTTCCTTGGTCAGGAAACGCACGAGCAGGTCGAAGAGAAATTTGATCTCGTCGGCCGGCCGGCCCCAGTTCTCCTTGGAGAAGGTATAGAGCGTCAGGTGTCCGATGCCGAGCTCGCGACAGCGCGTGACGATGCCCCGGGCCGACTCCACGCCGGCCCGGTGTCCCTCGCTGCGCGGCAGCCCGCGCATGGTGGCCCAGCGGCCGTTGCCGTCCATGATGACGGCCACGTGCCGGGGCAACGGAAGCTTCTGGACGTCCAGGGCTAGATCTCCATGATTTCCTTTTCCTTCTTGGAAAAGGCCTCATCGGTTTTGGCGATGTAATTGTCGGTGAGCTTTTGCACGTCTTCCTGGCCCTTGCGCTGATCGTCCTCGCTGATGGCCTTGTCGTTCTTCTTTTTCTTCAGCAGCTCGTTGGCATCGCGCCGCACGTTGCGCATGGCCACCTTGGCTTCCTCGACGTACTTCTTGGCCACCTTGGCCAGGTCCTTGCGGCGGTCCTCGGTCAGGGGCGGAATGGAAATGCGGATGATCTTGCCGTCGTTGACCGGCGTCAGTCCCAGGCCGGACTTGAGGATGGCCTTCTCGATGTCGGCAAAGGCCTTGCGGTCCCAGGGCTGGATGGTGATGGTGCGGCTGTCGGGGGTGGCCACCGAGGCCAGCTGGTCCAGCTGGGTCGCGGTGCCGTAATAGTCCACGCGCACGCCGTCCAGGAGCGAAGTCGTGGCCCGCCCGGTGCGCAGACGGGAGAACTCCTTGTCCAGGGCGGCCAGCGCCTTTTTCATCCGATCTTCAGCGTCAGTAAGCACGGTCTGCATCTTATTGGCCTCCTTTGACGACGGTGCCGACAGGGTCGCCGGCCAGCACGCGGCTCAGATTTCCAGCGGTGAACATATTAAAGACCACGATGGGCATGTTGTTGTCCATGGCCAGGCTGATGGCCGTGGTGTCCATGACCCGCAGCCGTTTTTCCAGCACGTCCATGTAGGTCAGCTCGTCGAATTTCACGGCGTCGGCGTGTTTGGCCGGGTCCTTGTCGTACACGCCGTCGACCTTGGTGCCCTTGAGGATGGCCTCGCTCTTGAGTTCCATGGCCCGCAGCGCCGCGGCCGTGTCCGTGGTGAAATACGGATTGCCCGTGCCGGCGGCGCAGATCACCACCCGGCCCTTGTCCAGGTGGTGCAGGGCGCGGCGGCGGATGTAGGGCTCGCAGACCTCGCGCATGGTGATGGCCGACATGACGCGGGTGGACAGTCCCTGCTTCTCCAGGCCTTCCTGCACGGCCAGGGCGTTTAACACCGTGGCCAACATCCCCATGTAGTCGGCCGAGGACCGGTCCATGCCGGCGGCCTGCTCCGAGACGCCGCGAAAAATGTTGCCGCCGCCAATGACCAGGGAGATCCTGGCCCCCTTTTCGGTCGCCGACACGATCTCCCGGCAGAAATTCGTGATGGTCTGGTTGTCGATGCCAAACGGCCGGCCGCCAGCCAACGCCTCGCCGCTGATCTTAAGCAAAACCTGGGAAAATCGCAATTTCGACATGGGACGTCTCCTGAAGGGGAAGGGTGTCGGTCCATGGCCGGCCAGGGCCGGAGCGCGGCGACGCGGGCAGTCCCACGCCTGGCGCGCCGGTCGGCCGTAAACCGCCTCCGGGCCGTCCGCCCCCTCCCGAACAGACGACGACCGTTGGCGGCGAGTCCGACGGGGCAAGGCGGCGACCGCCCGGCCGGGCGGTTGCGCCATCTTGCCCGCATCGGGCCGCGATGCAAGCGAAACCCTGGCGGGTTCGCCCTACGACTCAAAAAAAACGGGCCTTTCGGCCCGTTTGATCAGCGGTGCGTGGCGGCCTAGGCGTCCTCGCCCAGGGCCAAGCGGGTAAAGCGCCCGATCTGGATGTTCTCGCCGATGACGCCGACGAGTTCGTTCATCAGGTCCTTGATGGTGACCTTGTCGTCCTTGATGAACGGCTGCTCCAGCAGGCAGATTTCCTTGTAGAACTTCTTGACGCGGCCGTCGACGATCTTCTCGGCGATGGCTTCGGGCTTGCCCTCTTCCATGGCCTGGTTCTTGAAGATCTCGCGTTCCTTGGCAAGCAGGTCGGCCGGCACTTCCTCGGGGGTGACGCACACCGGGTTGGCCGCGGCGATCTGCATGGCCACGTTTTTGGCGAACTCCAGGAAGCGCTCGGAGCGGGCGACGAAGTCGGTCTCGCACTTGATCTCGACCATGACGCCGAGCTTGCCGTTGGAGTGGATGTAGGAGCCGATCACCCCTTCCGAGGTGGCGCGGCCGGCGCGCTTCTGGGCCTTGGACAGCCCCTTCTCGCGCAGCCAGGCAACAGCCTTTTCTTCATCGCCGTTGCACTCGCCAAGAGCCTTCTTGCAATCCATCATGCCCGCGCCGGTCTTGTCGCGCAGGGCCTTCACGCTGGCAGCGGAAATAGCCGACATAGGGGAATCCTCCTACTCGCCGGTGGTTTCGGTAGCGGTTTCAGCTTCATCGACCGGGGCGGCTTCGGGCTTTTCGTCCTTGTCCGCGACCGGCTCGACGTCCTTGGTCTGGGCAGCGCCTTCCATGCAGGCTTCCGCGATGCTGGCGGCAAAAAGCTTGATGGCCCGGATGGCGTCGTCGTTGCCCGGAATCACGTAGTCGATGACGTCAGGGTCGCAGTTGGTGTCAACCACGGCCACGATGGGGATGCCGAGCTTGCGGCATTCCTGCACGGCGATCTCTTCGCGCTTGGGATCGATGATGAACGCGGCCTGGGGCAGGCGGTCCATGTGCTTGATGCCGCCCAGGTTATCGTTGAGCTTGGCCACTTCGCGGCCCATCATGACGATTTCCTTTTTCGGGAAGCGCTTGATGGAGCCGTCCTCGAACATGCGTTCGAGGGTCTTCATGCGGTCGATGCTCTTCTTGATGGTCTGGAAGTTGGTGAGCATGCCGCCCATCCAACGGTTGGTGACGGAGAACTGGCCGACGCGCTCGGCTTCCTTCTTCACCGACTCCTGAGCCTGGCGCTTGGTGCCGACGAAGATGACCCGGCCGCCGGTGGCGACCACGCCGGAGATGAAGTCGTGGGCCTTCTGGTACAGTTTGACAGTCTGCTGCAGGTCGATGATGTGGATGCCGTTTCTGGCGCCGAAGATGAACGGACGCATCTTGGGGTTCCAGCGACGGGTCTGGTGTCCGAAGTGGACGCCGGTCTCAAGCAGCTGTTTCATGGTAACGTAAGGCATGGGAACTCCTTGGGTTTTCCCTCCGCCCCGGAATTTGGGCCGGACCATCCGGCACCCAGGATTGGCTCGCGGGGCGTGCGTGTTTGGAGAACTGCGGCTTGTAGTCCGCTTTTCTCGAAAAGGCAAGCGCCCGGAAAGACCGGGCGCGAATTTCCTACTGCAGGGGCGCGGCCTCGTCCTCGGCCCGCACCGGGTTGATGAGCACCCCCACCCCGTCGATCTCCACCCGGGCCTCGTCGCCAGGGGCAAGCGGGCACGGCCGGGCCGGCGAACCGGCCAGGATCACGTCCCCGGGCAAAAGCGTCATCACCGAGGACACGAAGCTCACCAGCTCGAAAGGCCCCAGGGCCATGTCAGCGCAGGACCCCGCCTGCACGGTCTGGCCGTTTATCAGCAGGCGCAGGGTGAGGCTTGCCGGATCGCCCAGCTCGGTCTCGATCCAGGGGCCGATGGGGGCGAAGGTGTCGTAGCCCTTGGCCCGGCCCAGGGTCTCGTCGCGCTCGCGCAGGTCCACGGCCGTGACGTCGTTGGCGCAGGCCAGGCCGAACAGGTGCTTGGGCACGTCGGCCGGGGCCACGTTGCGGCAGGTGCGGCCCATGACCAAGGCCAGCTCGCATTCGGCCTCGACCCGGGCCGAGGCGCGCGGCAGCACGATGGCCTGCCCCGAACCGATGACGGCCGAGGGCGGCTTCAAAAAAAGCATGGGGCCGTCGGACGGGTCGCGCCCCATCTCGCGCAGCCGGTCGCGGAAGTTGCCGGCGGCGCAGATCACCTTGGAGGGCGTCACCGGGGGGAGCACCGACACCTCGGCCAGGGGGATGGGCGCGTCCAGGCCCAGGTTCTTGTCCAGGCAGCGCACGGCGTTTTGCTCCATGAGGAGCTGGGCATAGAAGGCGGCGTCGCCGTGGCGAACCCGCAAGACCTTCATGAACAGTTCTCCCGCGTCACAGGGTGATGACCAAGGGCACGACCACCGGGTCGCGTTCCAGGATCTTGCGGAAAAACCGCCGCAAGGCGGAGCGGATGCGCTCCTTGAGCAGGTCGGACTGGCCCGGGGGCACGTTTTCGTAGATGTCGAGCACGATGCATTTGGCGTCTTCCAGCACGTGGCTGTAGTGCTGCTCGAACACGAACCCCTTGGACAGGATGTTGGGACCAAAGGTCAGCTCGCCGGATTTCTCGTCCACCACCAGCACCACGATGACCAGCCCCTCGCCGGCCAGGAGCTGGCGTTCCTTGAGCACCGTGACGCCGACGTCGCCCACGCCCTTGCCGTCCACGTAGATGTGCTCCACCGGGATGGCGTCCTCCAGGCGGATGATGCCTTCGGTGAAGGTCACGGGCTGGCCGTCCTCGATGACCAGGGCCCGTTCCGGGGCCACGCCGCAGGACACGGCGATGCGGGCGTGCTTGACCAGATGGCGGTATTCGCCGTGGATGGGGATGAAGAACTTGGGCGAAACGGTTTTGAGCATGAGCCGCAGTTCGTCGGCATGGGCGTGGCCCGAGGCGTGGATGGCCTGGACCCGCTCGTAGAGCACCTCGGCCCCGAGCTTGTAGAGGCGGTTTATCAGCCGGGTGATGGCCCGAATGTTGCCCGGAATGAAGCGCGAGGACAGGATGACGGTGTCGCCCTTTTGGATCTTCACCTGCCGGTGTTCGCCGTAGGCCAGGCGGGAGAGCGCCGAGAGCGGCTCGCCCTGGGAGCCGGTGACCAGCAGCACCACCTGTTCGTCGGGCAGGCTGGCCAGCTCCTCAAGGGTGGCCTCGGCCCCGGTCGGAACGCGCAGATGCTTGAGCTCCCGGGCGATCTCGATGTTGGTGAAAAGGCTCTTGCCCGAGACGGCCACCTTGCGGCCGGTGGCGTGGGCCAGGTCGTAGATCTCCTGCATCCGCTGGATGTGGCTGGAAAAAAGCGTCACCACGATGCGCCCGGAGGCGCTGGCGAAGATGTCGCCCAGGGCGGCCTTGATCTCGCGTTCGGTCAGCGCGAAGCCCTCGCGCTCGGCGTTGGTGGAGTCGGACAGCAGCAGCATGGCCCCGTCCCCGGAAAACCGCTTGATGGCGTCGAGGTCGGTGGCGTGGCCGTCCAGGGGATTGCGGTCGATCTTGAAATCGCCGGTGTGGACGATGCGCCCGGCCGGGGTTTCGATGCCCAGGGCAAAGCCGTGGACGATGGAGTGGCACACCGGAAAGAAGGTGACCTTGAAATCGCCCAGGGTCACCGTGTCGCCGGCCGAAACCGGCACGCAGGTGGTGAATTCCTTGAGCCCGTGCTCTTCGAGCTTTTTGCCGGCCAGGGCCAGGGTGAAGCTGGAGGCGTAAAGGGGCGCGTCGCAGCTGCGCATGAGCCAGGGCAGCGCGCCGATGTGGTCCTCGTGGCCGTGGGTCAGCACGATGCCTTTGAGCTTGTCGCGGTTTTGCAGGATGAAATCGAAACGCGGAATAACCACGTCGATGCCGAAAAGGGAGTCGTCGGGGAACATGAGTCCGCAGTCCACGACGATCATGGAATCGCCGGAAACCAGGGCCATGCAGTTGAGCCCGATTTCGCCGAGGCCGCCCAAGGGATAGAGGGTCACGGCGGGGGAGCCTGTCATGCGCGCATCTCCTGATAGGCCGCGTCCATGCGGTCCCAGAGGTCGTTTTTGAAATTTTCACGCTCTTTGAGCGTATACAGGGCGGCGGCGTCAAAGGGGGGCAAGGCCCGCAGCCGCACCACGCCCGGGGCCAGCCGGCGGCCGTGCTTGGGCAGCACCCCACCGGACCCCTCAAGCACCAGCGGGGCCACCTGGGCGTGGCATTTGAGGGCCACGATCATGCCGCCGGTCTTGAATTCCTGGAGCTTGGAATAGTCCATGGACCGCGTGCCCTCGGGAAAGACCAAAAGGCCGATGCCCCGGGACACGAGGTCCACCGCTTCCTGGATGGACTCCATGGCCTTGCGCCGATTGCCCCGGTCGATGGCCACATGGCCCATGCGGCGCATGGCCGGGCCGAAAACCGGAATCGTAAACAGGCTCTCCTTGGCCAGGAAACGGAAGTTCCAGCCGGAAAGCGCGGCGAAGAGGATCGGGATGTCCATGTGGCTTTGGTGGTTGGCCATGAAGATATAGGCCTGGCCGGGAGTCAGGGCCGACAGGTCGGCTTCGATCCGGATGCCGGCCGTCCAGACAAGGCTCCTGGCCCACAGGCACTCCAGGGCGTGGGACAGCCGACCGTCACGGCCAAGGCGCGCGGTCAGCCAGCACAGGCTGGAAAAAAACAGCGTCAGCGGCACAACCGCCAATTTGAACAGCGCAGCTCGCATAGTCGCATCCGTTTGACGAGGAAAAAGGGCCGCCCCGCGGCGGGGCTGGCCGGGCCGCCTGCCATCCTAGTGCCCAGCGCCGAAAAAATCCAGCCTTGCGGTACGCCTGCCGGCTATTGCCGGCCGGCCTTGCATCGCCAACGCTTTTTTGGCAACACATAAACGGGATTGCCTGTTCAGGCAGACCGATTGCAAGGGGGCGCCATGAAGATTCTCATCGTGGACGACGACCAGCTCTCCCAGATCACCCTGAAGGCCACCCTGGCCCCGTACGGCGAGTGCGTCTGCGCCGGCAACGGCCGCGAGGGCGTCGATCTTTTCACCCTGGCTCTCGACGACGGCAAGCCGTTTTCCGTCGTCTTCATGGACATCCAGATGCCGGTCATGGACGGCCACGCCGCCCTGACCGCCATCCGGGAACTGGAACGCGCGCGCGGCGTGCGCCCGGGCCAGGAAGCCAAGGCGGTGATGATCACCTGCCATGACGACGTGAAAAACGTGTCCACCTCGTTTTTCCGGGGCAACGCCACCTGCTATTTCACCAAGCCCCTGCATTTGGCGGCCATGCTGGAAACGCTCAAAAAGGAAGCGGTGCTCTGACCCGGCCGATCAACGCGATCTTCCCAAAAAAGATTTTACTTCGCCACGCGGTGGGGTTATCTCCTGGCTATGACTCCACATTGCGCCGTGCCGCCGGCCGTCCTGCCGGCTTGGAGCCGTCGCCCCAAGGAGAGAATATGTCGCTGAAAAAAAAGCCGCTTAAAAGCAAGCCCGTGTGCAAGGTCACCTTCACCCTGACCAAGGAACAGGCCAAGAACGCTTCCGGCGTCCATCTGGTCGGCGAATTCAATGACTGGGACGTGGCCGCCGCGCCCATGCGCCGTCAGAAGGACGGCGCGTTTTCCGCCACCCTCGACCTGCCCGCCGGCCGCGAATACCAGTTCCGCTATCTGATCGACGGGGAAGTCTGGATCAGCGACCCCGAGGCCGACAAATACGCTTTCAGCCCCTTTGGCGACTGCGAAAACTCCGTGGTCATGGTCTAGCGCGGCGTCCCCTGGAAAATACGGACGTATTTTCCAGGCCAAGCCTCTGCTCGCAGGTGTTGAGGGCAAAGCGCCCGGCGCTCTTGAGGCCGTGACGGACGTGCCTCGGGGCAGGCCGCCAGCGCGTGCTCTTGCCCGCCGAAGGACGACGCCGGCGACACGGACCGGGGCCGTCCCCAGACCGGCCTGATTGCCGACAAAAGACGGCGCCCGACCCGCGACGGCGGACGGACGCCCCAACGGGGCAAACCGCCCAAACGTCTCGCCTAGGCCCGCCGGGCGCGGGACAAACCTCCCCCAGCCATGGCCGCCCGGATACGCAACGTCTGCCTCATCCACTCCTCCCTGGCCCCGGTCTTCGCCGGGCTGGGCATCGCCGCAACCAGCCTCGATCCGCCGGCCGGCGTCGTCAGCCTGCCGCAACTCCTGGCCGGGCTGCCCGAGCCGCCGGACTGCGTCATCCACCACGAGCACCTGGGCAAGCGGGTCATCCTCACCGACACGGACGCCGCGCCCTGCCCGGTCCTTTTTTGGGCTCACGATCCGCACCTCAATTTCTTCTGGCAACGCCATTACGTCAGGCTCTTTAGCGCCGCCGCCTCCACCCAGCCCCGCCAGGCCGAAGCCCTGGCCGCGGCCGGCGCGCCGCGCACGGCCTGGATCACCTGGAGCGGCCAGGCCAGGCCCTTCGTGCCCTTTGCCGCCCGAAGCCATGATCTGGCCTTTGTCGGACGCATAACGCCCCAGCGCCGCCGCCGGACCTGGTTCGCCGAACATCTGGCCGCCGCCGGGCTTGTCCCCTGCCAGGACGCCTACGGCCCGGACTTGGCCGCCGTCTACGACGACGCCCGGGCCTGTCCCAACGAGTGCATCGCCGGCGAGGTCAACCAGCGCCTGTTCGAGGCCGCCTCCAGCGGCTGCCTGCCCGTGTCCGAAGGCCAGCCGCCGGAAGTGGCGACGCTTTTCGTCCCGGGAACCGAGGCGCTCTATTATGAAAACGTGCTGGAACTCGACGAGCATTTGCGCTTCCTCAAGGCCCGGCCCCGGGTGGCCGAGGCCATGGGCCGGGC
>JAEZMB010000059.1 GCA_023435825.1 Pseudomonadota bacterium
GGCGCTTTCTTGCGTGCAAACCGGGCGCGGTTAGCGCGGCAGCGTCAGGTAACTGGCGTACATCCAGCCCGTGGCCCCGGTTTCGAGCAGCGTGACCCGGGCCCAGCCGTTGGCGTCGTATTCCCACACCCGCACGGGCTGGCCTCGATAGACCACGGTGCGCACGTCGCAGGAAGTGGACGGACAAGCCCGGATATACACGGATTCGACGGTGGTCACCCGGACATAGCCGGCCGGCGGCGGCGGCGGCGGCACGCCGATGGACACGCTGCAGCCGCCGATGGCGGCGGCGAGCAGGAGCAGCAGGGTCAAGGCTGACAGCAGGCGCTTGTTCATGGTCTCCCCCTTCAATGGCTTTTTGGGATTGAATATGCCTGTCCTGGGCCTGACTGTCCAGGTAATCCTTGACTTTTGCCGGCCCCTGGGAGCAAGCTTGATCATGGAATTGACCGTCCTGGTGGACAACAACTCCCTGATCGACTGCTACCTGCTGGCCGAGCCCGGCCTGTCGCTCCACCTGCGCGACGGCGACAAGCAGGTGCTCTTCGACTGCGGCTACTCCGACGTGCTGCGCCGCAACGCGGCCAGCCTGGACCTCGACCTGGCCGATCTGGACCATGTCGTGCTCTCCCACGGCCATAACGACCATACCTGGGGGATCGTGCCGCTCATGGCCTGTCTGGCCGAACGCGCCGCCATCGACGGCCGGCCGCGCCGGCCTCGGCTCATCGCTCATCCCAAGGCCCTGACCCCGCGCCGCCTGGAGCATGGCGAACCCATCGGCTCGCTGCTGTGCCCCGACGCCCTGGCCCAGTGCTTCGACCTCCTCCTTTCGCGCGAACCGGTCCCCGTCACCGACAGGTTGCTGTTTCTCGGCGAAATCCCGCGCCTGTTTCCCTTTGAAAACATCACGCCCATCGGCCAGCGCCTGGAGCCGGACGGCGCCGTGCCCGACGACCTGCCCGACGACACGGCCCTGGTGTATCGCGGCGACGACGGTCTGGTGGTCATCACCGGCTGTTCCCACGCCGGCATCTGCAACATCGTGGAGCACGCCCGCCGCACCACCGGCCAGCGCCGGGTGGCCGCCGTCCTGGGCGGCCTGCACCTGCGCAAGCCCGACCCGGCCCGCTTCGAAGCCACGGCCGACTATTTCCGCCGCATCGGTCTGGCCGCCATTTACCCCGGCCACTGCACATCGCTTGCCGCCAAGATCGCCCTGTCCCGCACCCTGCCCGTCCACGAAGTCGGCTGCGGCCTGCGCCTGAGCTTTGCCTAGCGCCGCCCGCGCCGTCCGTCCCTGACGCGTTGCCCCGCGCCCGCCTTTCGCTTATCAACCCCGCACGGCCCCAGGGCCGGCCAAGGAGCCTTGCATGCGGGACTTTAGCCCCATACGCCACGACGTTTCACGCCTCACCGACGAGGACATCTACCTCTTCAAACAGGGCAACCACTTCGATCTGCCCGACAAGCTCGGCTCGGCCATGATGGAGGTCGAGGGCGAAGCCGGCGTCCACTTCGCCGTCTGGGCTCCCAACGCCCGCACCGTCTCGGTCATCGGCGACTTCAACGACTGGGACCCCGACAGCCACCCCATGGCCGTGCGCCACGACGCCTCGGGCGTCCACGAATGCTTCATCCCCGGCGTGCCCAAGGGCACGCGCTACAAATACCACATCGCTTCCCAGGTCGGCGGCTACAAGGCCGACAAGGCCGATCCCTTCGCCTTCTACTGGGAGACCTCGCCCCATACCGCCTCCATCGTCTGGGACCTCGACTACCAGTGGAACGACGCCGCCTGGATGGAAAACCGCCGCGACAAAAACGGTTTTTCTTCGCCCATCTCCATCTACGAACTGCACCTGGGCTCGTTTCGCCGCGTCCACGAGGACCGCTACCGCTCCCTGTCCTACCGGGAGCTGGCCGACCACCTGACCGAGCATGTGCTGCGGGCCGGGTTCACCCACGTCGAATTCCTGCCGGTCATGGAGCATCCGTTTTTCGGCTCCTGGGGCTACCAGACCCTGGGCTACTTCGCCCCCACCAGCCGCTACGGCACGCCGCAAGACTTCATGGCGCTGATCGACCGGCTCCACCAGAACGGCATCGGCGTGGTGCTCGACTGGGTGCCTTCCCATTTTCCGGCCGACGGCCACGGCCTGTCCTATTTCGACGGCACCCACCTGTTTGAGCACGCCGATCCGCGCAAGGGCTACCACCCGGACTGGAACTGCTACATCTTCAACACCGGCCGCTACGAAGTGCGCGCCTTCCTCATCTCCAGCGCGCTTTTCTGGCTGGGCCGCTACCATGCCGACGCCCTGCGCGTGGACGCCGTGGCCTCCATGCTCTACCTCGACTACTCCCGCCGCGACGGCGAATGGATTCCCAACATCCACGGCGGCCGGGAAAACCTCGACAACATCGATTTCCTGCGCCGGTTGAATGAAATGACCTACGCCCGCTTCCCGGAAACCGAGACCATCGCCGAGGAGTCCACCTCCTGGCCCATGGTCTCGCGCCCGCCCTACCTCGGCGGCCTGGGCTTCGGCATGAAGTGGAACATGGGCTGGATGCACGATGTGCTGCGCTACTTTTCCCGCGACCCGATCTTCCGCAAATACCACCACGGCGAACTGACCTTCGGCATCTGGTACGCCTTTACCGAGAACTTCGTCCTGGCCCTGTCCCACGACGAGGTCGTCTACGGCAAAGGCAGCCTCATCCGCAAAATGCCCGGCGACGACTGGCGACGCTTCGCCAACCTGCGGCTGCTTTACGGCTTCATGTTCGGCCATCCGGGCAAGAAACTGCTCTTTATGGGCGGCGAATTCGCCCAGTGGCAGGAATGGAACCACGACGCCGAACTGCAGTGGGAGCTGCTCGATTCGCCGCCGCACCAGGGCGTGCTGCAATGGGTGGCCGACTTAAACGCCGTCTACCGGGCCGAACCGGCCCTGCATCAGCGCGATTTCAAGGCCGAAGGCTTCGAGTGGGTCGATTTCCGCGACGCCGAAGCCAGCGTGCTGGCCTTTTTGCGGCGCGGCAAGGACCCGGACGACATGGTGCTGGTGGTGCTCAACTTCACGCCCGTGCCGCGCGAGTTCTACCGGGTCGGCGTCCCCAAGCCCGGCATGTGGCGGGAGCTGCTCAACAGCGACGCCCGCCCCTACGGCGGCTCGGGCCTGGGCAACGCCGGCGCGGTCATGGCCGAAGCCATCGAGAGTTTCGACCGCCCCTATTCCCTGACGCTCACCCTGCCGCCCCTTGGCGCGGTCTTCTTGCGGCCGGCCTAACGCAGGGCTCTGCCCTGCACCCGCCGGGGGATAATCCCCCCGGACCCCCTGATCGTCTGTGGCGGGCGGGGGAGCCACAAGCGGGCGGAGTGAATGGGTGTGACCAACCACCACCCCGCCCCCTTGCCCCTGCCACCCTTCCATGGCATCCCTACCCAGAGAAAAGTTTTTGGGGAGGATGGGGGCGCGGGGGAAGGAACCCCTTTTTTCAAAAAGGGGTTCCTTCCCCCGCATTCCCAACCTCCATAAGGAGCATCCATGCTGCGCAGAGCCAGCGGCGTGCTCATGCACGTCACCTCGCTTCCCTCCCGGTTCGGCATCGGCGATTTCGGCCCCGGCGCGCGGCGCTTCGCCCGGTTTCTGCGCCAGGCTTCCCAGTCCTATTGGCAAATATTGCCCCTGTCGCCGACCTCGACCTTTATCGGCAACTCGCCCTACAGCAGCGACTCGGCCTTTGCCGTGAGTCCGCTGCTCATAAGCCCCGAGGCCATGGTCGAGGACGGCTGGCTGGACGCGGCGGCCATCGAGGCAGCCGTGGTGGAAGGCGATCCGGCTGTGGCGGATTTCGAGCAGGCGCAAGCCAGGAAAGAGGCGCTTTTTCGCGCGGCCTTTGCCGCCGGCCGCCAGCGGCTGGCCGGCGACGCCGAATATATCGTCTTTTGCCGCGAGGCGGCCGGCTGGCTGGATGATTACGCCCTGTTCCGGGCGGCCAAGCGCGAGCAGCACGAGGCCGGCTTCGCCTCCTGGCCGGCCGGGCTGCGCGACCGCGAGCCGGCGGCCGTGGACGCGCTGAAGATTCGCATGGCCGACGAGATCGACTACGTGCGGTTCGTGCAGTACCTGGCCCACAGCCAGTGGAAGACCCTGCGGGCGCAGCTGCGGCAGGCCGACATCCAGGTCATCGGCGACATGCCCATCTACGTCACCGAGGACAGCGCCGACGTCTGGGCCAACCCGGAACTGTTCAAGCTCGGGCCGGACAAGCGGCCGGTCTGGGTGGCCGGGGTGCCGCCGGACTATTTCAGCAAGACCGGCCAACGCTGGGGCAATCCGGTCTACGACTGGCCGGCCCACGAGGCCGAGGGCTTCGCCTGGTGGCTGCGGCGCATGGAACGGACGCTGGCGCTCTACGACATCGTGCGCCTGGATCATTTCCGGGGCTTTGAGGCCTACTGGGAGATCGCGGCCAGCGAGGAAACGGCCGTCAACGGCACCTGGGTCAAAGCCCCGGGACACGCCCTTTTCAAGACCCTGACCCGACGCTTCCCGGCCCTGCCCATCATCGCCGAGGATCTGGGCGTCATCACCGCCGAAGTGCGCGAACTCATGGCCGCCTTCAACTTCCCCGGCATGCGCGTGCTCCAGTTCGCCTTCGGCCCGGGCATCGCCGAAAACCGCGACGCGCCCCACAACTACGAACACAACCACGTGGCCTACACCGGCACCCACGACAACAACACGACCCTTGGCTGGGCGCGCAGCGAATCCGGCGGCGAGGCCCTGGAAGCGCTCTACGCCTACCTCGGCCGGCGCGTGCCCCACGAGGAAGTGCCCTGGGAACTGCTGCGCCTGATCATGCAAAGCGCCGCCTCCAAGGTCATCGCGCCCATGCAGGATATCCTGTGCCTGGGCGAAGGCGCGCGCATGAACATGCCATCCGTGGCCAAGGGCAACTGGTCCTGGCGCGCCGTGGACGACCACTTCGACGCGGCCATCGCCGCGCGCCTGCGCGGCATGACCGAGATATTCGGCCGGAATCATTGAGAGAAGAAGAGAAGAGAAGATGCCTCCGGCGGCCGGGAGGGGCTAAGCC
>JAEZMB010000161.1 GCA_023435825.1 Pseudomonadota bacterium
GCTCAGCCCCCCGGACCCCTGATAGGGGGGGCTTTGGCCGGGTGGGGGAGCTTCGGCGGGCGGTGGCCCCGAAATCGCCAGTGAAACGGGCGGATGGGGGCGCGAGCGAAAGTTCGCGCCCACGTCCGCCCGTTTCGCGTTACAGCGCGTGTTGAAAGATGCGCTCCACGATGGCGCTGTCCACGCGGACGGGCGCGTATTGCAAAAGCGCCTTGGCCGGGGGCGACTTGACGGCCAGACGGGTCAGGGCCGGCACGTCGGCGCCGGTGAAATAGGCGGTCATGGTGGCCGGTTGCCCCAGGCTGTCCAGCCACTGGCGCAGCCGGGTCACGGCCATGTCGGTCTCGCCGGGATTGCCCGTCAGGTCCGGGGCGATGGGGTGGAGCAGGGCGGCCAGGATCTCCGGGGTGGCCGGGTAGATTTCGCGCAGCACGGCCGGCAGCAGGATGCCCAGCCCCTCGCCGTGGGCCACATCCGGGTTGATGGCGCTCATGGCGTTTTCCAGGGCGTGGACAAGGTGCAGGCTGCCGCAGTCGATGGCCATGCCGGCGATGGCCGAGGCATAGGTGAGCCAGTAGCGGGCGTTCAAATTGCCGGGCTGGCGGATGGCCGTGGGCAGGAAGGACGCGATGATGCGCACGGCGTCCCTGGCCAGGCTGATGGAGTAGGGCGAGGCCGTGGTGGCCGTGGCCGCCTCCAGGGCGTGGCACAGGGCGTCCAGGGCGGTGGCCGCCGTGTGGCGCGGCGGCAGGGAGACGGTCAGGCTTGGGTCGTCGATGGCCTGGGCCGGGTAGAGGTGGGGCGAGCGGATGGCGTGCTTGTTTTCGCCGTCGGTCTGGGCCGTGGCCGTGGCCGTGCATTCCGAACCCGAGCCGTGGGTGGTGTTGACCACGACCAGGGGCAGGCAGCGGTTGACGGCGGCTTTGCCGGAAAAGAAATCGGACGCCTTTTTGCCGGGATGGGCCAGGAGGGCAGCGGCGATCTTGGCGGCGTCGATGACGCTGCCGCCGCCGATGGCCAGGACGGCCTGGGCCTTGGCCTCGCGCCCGGCCGCGGCGGCGGCGTCGCAGTTGGCCAGGGTGGGGTTGGGGCGCACGCCGTTAAAAAGGGTCCAGCTGACCTGGGCGTCCAGGGCCGGACGCACGGCCTCCCACGCCCCGCTGGCCTTGGCGCACACGGCATCGGTGACGACCAACACGGCGGCTTGGCCGCCCTTGGCCAGATCGGCCAGCACGGCCTCGACGCGGGACAAGGCCCCGATGCCGAAAATGGTGTTGGGCCTCGTGGGTTGCAGGGTGAAAACGTGGTTGAGGTCGATCTTGCAATGCCAGTTGCCCATGCCTGTCCTCCGGAACGCGGTTGGGAGATTGTCGGACGGACGGGTCCGGGGGCAGGACATCAATTCCCGTGCCAGCCTGGGAATGGCTGGCCTTTCGGGCTATATCGGAAAACTGATTCCTGTTTTGCGCGGTCAAATCACCCCGCTTTCGGCGAAACGGCCAGGAGAAAGCGGGATTTTGGGGCGCGGGGCGGCGGTTTGGGGCGATGGGTAGAAAAGAAACACTCGGTTGCGAGGCTGGGAATTAATGACCCGCCTCGGACCCGGCCAGCCAGACCGGGTCCGAGAACGGCATATTTACTTGGAAATGGTGGTGGAGCGGTTGACGTCGGCGCTGTTGCCCTGGGGACCGGTGTAGGTGGTGGTGTTGTTCCAGGTCTTGGTGGCCGGGTTCCATTGGCCTTGGGAGGTGCGGTTGACGGACTGGTTGGCCGGGCCGGTGGTGGTGGCGCTTCGGGTGTAGCCGCCCGGGGTGCGGGTGGTCGTGGCCTCGTTGGTGACGGTGTTGTTGCCGGGACCGGTGACCGTGGATTTGCGTTTGAAGGCCTGGGCATCGGCGGCGCAAAGGACAAGGCCCAGGCAGACGGCGGCGACGGCGGCGCGGATGGCGTTTTGGGCGGGCATCATGGAGGCGGCTCCTTGGGTTTGGGCACGACGTTGGGGGCGCGGGATGCGCTCATTTTGCCATACACCGGAAGCCAGGAGCGTGCCAGGAGAGCCACGCGAAAAAAAGTCCACGCCAACCGCAGGGTTGGCGTGGACAGGAAAAAACCGGCCGAAAAAAGGCTGGGGACGGGCTGTCGAAGTGCCGAAATGCCGGCGGATCAGTGCATGCCTTCGGGCATTTTCGAGCCCATGGGCGGCTTTTTCATGATCCACATGAGCACGGCCAGACCGATGAACAGCTGGCCCTGGGCGTGGAACACGTCGCAAAAGGCCATGGCGTTGGCCTGCTTGAGCAGCAGCTTGTACAGCGCCCCCGAGGCGGTTTGCGAGGCGTCGTAAAGCCCCAGGACCTTGGGCGCGAGGTAGGCGGTCAGGCGTTCCTTGGCCGACTGGTAGGAGAGGTCGTAGGGCGTGAGGTTTTCGATGAGCCGGGCCTGGTGGAACTGGGCGCGCCGGGCGAGCAGCGTGGTGACGAAGGCCACGCCAAAGGAGCCGCCGAGGTTTCGCAGCAGATTGAACACGGCCGAGGCGTTGTTCATGCCCTCGCGCGGGATAAAGGCCATGGTGAGGTAGGACAGGGGCACGAAGAAAAAGGCGATGCCGATGGCCTGGACGTTGCGGGCGGCAATGGCCGTGCCGATGTCGATGTCCAGGGAAAAACCGGCCATGCGGAAAAGCGAATAGGCGCTGATGCAAAGGCCGATGCACAAGAGAATCCGGGCGTCGATCTTGGTGGTGGCCTTGCCGACGATGGGCAGGATGGCCAACATGATGAGCCCGCCCGGGCCAAGGACCACGCCCGACAGGAAGGCCGTGTAGCCCATGAGGTTTTGCAGGTAGAGGGGCAGCAGCACGATGGAGCCGAAAAAGGCGAAGAACCCGAAGAACATGACGATGTTGCCCATGGCGAAGGTGCGGTCGGCGAAGACCTTGAGATCGACCACCGGGTGCTTGCAGCGCAATTCCCAGATGAGGAAGGCCGACAGGCACACGCCGGCGATGACCGACAGCGTCAGGATGTAGTCGGCGTTGAACCAGTCGTCCTGCTGGCCCTTGTCCAGGACGATCTGCAGGCAGCCCAGGCCAAGGCTCAAAAGGGCCAGCCCCAGGTAGTCCACGGCGTCGCCGGCCTTGCGGCGCTCCAGATAGTCCGGGTCCTTGATGTAGAGCCAGATGAGCGCGATGGCCAGGATGCCGACGGGCACGTTGATGTTGAATATCCAGCGCCAGGAATAATTGTCCGTGATGTAGCCGCCCAGAAGGGGTCCCAGGATGGGGCCGAGCACCGCGCCCATGGCGAAGATGGCCATGGCCAGGCCGCGCTCCCGGGGCGGATAGGCTTCGAGCAGGATGGCCTGGGACATGGGCTGTAGCCCGCCGCCGCCGATACCCTGGATGATGCGGAAAACCACCAGCATCCCGAGGTTGGTGGCTAGGCCGCAGCACATGGAGGCGATGGTGAAGACGATGACCGACCACAGGAGGTAGTTGCGCCGTCCCAGGAGCTTGGAGAGAAAGCCGCTGATGGGGATGATGATGGCGTTGGAGACGAGATAGGAGGTGAGCACCCAGGTCACCTCGTCCTGGCCGGCCGACAGGCTGCCCTGGATGTGGCCCAGGGCCACGTTGGCGATGGAGGTGTCGAGAATCTCGATCAGCGTCGGCACCATCACCGCCAGGGTGATGAGCCATTTGTTGGGGGCTTGCTCGGCCATGGAACGCTACTTGGTGTGAATCACGGGCACGACGCTCATGCCCAGGCGCAGTTGGGGGAGCTTGTCGGCCACGCTTTTGTCAAAGACGATCTTGACCGGGATGCGCTGGACGATCTTCACGTAGTTGCCCGAGGCGTTTTCCGAGGGGAAAAGCGAAAACACCGAGCCGGTGCCGGCCTGGATGGACTCCACCGTGCCGGTGATGGCATGTCCCGGGAAGGTGTCCACCTCGATGTCCACGGGCTGGCCCGGGCGCACGTCCTTGAGCTGGGTTTCCTTGAAATTGGCCGTGACCCACAGGTCCTTGGAATCCAGCGGCACCACGGTCATGAGCGCCTGGCCGGCGGCCACCAGCCGGCCGGATTCGATCTGCTTCTTGGTCACGTGCCCGGCCACCGGGGCGGTGATGCGGGTGTAGGAAAGATTGAGTTCGGCCTGTTTGACCTTCTGGCGGGCCAGTTCCACCTTGGCCCGCTGGGCGGCGGCCTCGCGGGTCTGGATGACGGCCTGTTCCTCGCCGGTCTGGGCCAGCTCGATTTCCGAGCGCAGCCGCTTGATGACGGCCTCGATGGACTCCAGGCGGCGGCTGGAGGCGTCGGCCTTGGCCTTGGCGGCCCGCAGCTGGGCTTCGTGGGCCCGGCGCTTGTTTTCGATGCTGTCGAGGTCGGACTGGGACACGGCGTCCTTGGTGCGCAACTGGCTGATGCGGGCGTGATCGAGCTTGTCCTGGTCGAGCTGGGCCTCGATCTGGGCGGCCTCCTGCACGGCGGCGTCGCGTTCCTTGACGGCCTGGTCCAGGCTGCGCTGCTCGCTTTCGAGCTGGGCCCGGGCGCCGGTGACCTTGGACGAGGTCTGGGAGCGCTGCAGCGGCACGCCCAGCTCCTGGGCGGCCAGCTGGCTTTCGGCGGCGGCCAGGTCGGCCCGGGCCTGGGCCAGGGCCACCTCGTAGTCGGTGGGGTCCAGCACGGCCAGCACGTCGCCGGCGGCCACGAGCTGGTTGTCCTCCACCGGCGCTTCATCGACATAGCCGGCCACGCGCGGCGTGATGGGATGGATGCGGCCGTCCACGAAGGCGTCGTCGGTGGACACCTTGCCCCGGGCGTAGAGATAATAGCCCAGCGACAGCACGGCCACGGCGGCCACGGCCAAAACCAGGACGCGTTTCTTGCGGTCGGCCGGCTGGCCTTCGGGCTTGTGCTTGGGGCGGAAGGAAAGTTTCATGGGACGTCCTTGGTTTCGGGCAGGTGGTCGAGTCGGGCTTCGATGCGGCGCAGCAGATCGCGCAGGACGGTCTTGTCGTTCTCGGTGAGATCGGCGTAGGCGGCGTCGGCAAAGGCCTGGACGATGGGCACGAGCGCCAGGGCCAGGGTCCGGCCGGCGTCGGTGAGGTAGAGGCGCTGGGAGCGCCGGTCGTCCGGGTCGCGACGCCGCGTGAGCAGCTCCCTGGCTTCCAAACGGTCCAGGATGCGGGTTATGGTGGTCTTGTCCTTGACGGTGCGTTCGCCCAGGGCCGCCTGGGTGAGGCCTTCGTTTTCCAGCAGCCGGCAGAGCACCACCCACTGGTCCGGGGTCACGTCATGGCCGGCCGTCGCGAAGACCCGGCGCAGGGCGATCTTGATCCGGGCGGCGGCATGGCCTACGGCATAACCGATGGCGTTATCGAGATCGTAGCGGGAGGCATGGTCCATGGAGTTTCTCACTGTGGGAGCTGCAACAGTTGCTGGCGGGAAAATATCGATGGCAACCATCGGCGTCAAGGGACGCCGTGACCATCAGGGGGTGCGCTGATGGAGGCGTTGCGCCGCCTGGCCTCGGCCGTATGGGACATGGCCCGGTTTCGCGACCACGGCCGGCCCCGGCTGGCCGCCCTGGAAATCTTCAAATACATCGGCCCCGGGCTGCTCGTGACCGTGGGGTTCATCGACCCGGGCAACTGGGCCTCCAACGTGGCCGCCGGGGCGTCCTACGGCTACCATTTGCTGTGGATGGTGACGCTGTCCACCATCATGCTCATCGTCTTGCAGCACAACGCCGCCCATCTGGGCATCGCCACCGGCCTGTGCCTGTCCGAGGCGGCCATGCGCCACCTGCCCAAGGGGGTGGCGGCCACGGCGCTCGGCACAGCCGTCCTGGCTTCGGTGTCCACGGCCCTGGCCGAGCTGTTGGGCGCGGCCATCGCGCTGCGCATGCTTTTTGGATTGCCCCTGTGGCTGGGAACCCTGGGCGCGCTCATCGTGACCTTGTGGATGCTTTTCGGCAAATCCTACAAGCGGATAGAGCGGCTCATCATCGGCGGCGTGTCGCTTATCGGCCTGGCCTTTCTCTTCGAATTGTCCCTGGTCCACATCGACTGGGGCGCGGCGGCCCTGGGCTGGGTGCGCCCCAGCCTGCCCGATGGGGCGCTGCCCGTGGTCATGAGCGTCCTTGGGGCGGTGGTCATGCCGCACAACCTCTTTTTGCACTCGGAAGTGATCCAAAGCCGGCAGTGGAACCTCGACGAGCCGGAAATGATCGAGCGCCAGCTCAAGTACGAGTATCTGGACACGTTGTTTTCCATGGGCGTGGGCTTTTGCATCAACAGCGCCATGATCCTGCTGGCCGCGGCCGCCTTTTTCGGCCGGGGGCTGGAAGTGACCGAACTGGAGCAGGCCCAGTCGCTGTTGACGCCGCTCTTGGGGCCGGCGGCCGGGGTGGTGTTCGCCGTCAGCCTGCTCCTGGCCGGGCTGGCCTCCAGCGTCACCGCCGGCATGGCCGGGGGCAGCATCTTCGCCGGCATCTTCGGCGAACCCTACGACATCCGCGACAGCCATTCGCGCGTGGGCGTGGCCTTGACGCTTGTTGGCGGCGCGGCGGCCATCCTGCTTGTCGGCGACCCTTTAAAGGGCCTCATCTGGTCCCAGATCGCCCTGTCCATGCAACTGCCGGTGACGGTCGTCCTGCAAATCAGCCTCACCTCACGCAAGTCGGTCATGGGGTCCTACGCCAACCGGCCCTCGACGACGCTGGTGCTGGTGCTGGTGGCCCTGACGGTCATCGTGCTCAACCTCATGCTCCTGGCCGAAACGCTGTTTTCCTAGCGCGGCGTTGGCCGGAAAGTCTGGCCGGTGTCGGCCAATACCAGCAAGACGCCATCGGCTCCTGGGCCAGATGGCGTCTTGCTGGTATTGGCCGACCCCGGCGCGAACCGCGCCCGGCCATAAAAAAACGCCGCCTCCCGGAGCCCGGGCGGCGGCGTTCTCCCCTCACAGAAAACGAACTACTTCTTGCCCTTTTTGGCCTTGGGGGCGGCAGCCTTGTCCGGGCCGGGGTAGTTGGCGACCATGCCGCCCATCTTCATGCACTCATTGACGCTGGCGGTCATGACGGTCTTGTCGCCGACCTTGCACTCCCAGGTCTTTTTGGGGGCGGCTTTGGCCTTGCCCTTGCCTTTGGCGAAGGCCGGGGCGGCGGACAGGGCGAGCGACAGGGCAGCGGCGAAAACGATGAACTTTTTCATGGGATCCCTCCTCGAACGGAACATTTTCCCGTGGAATATAACGCTGTGCGGGGGAGCGCAAGAGATGACGCGGCATAAAATGCGCGACGGTTGCATTGCACCGGCAAGGCGCGCCGGCCGGCGCAACGTCCC
>JAEZMB010000183.1 GCA_023435825.1 Pseudomonadota bacterium
GATGCTGGATGCTCCTCGATTAAGCGCCGAGAGTAACGACCCCGTAGTTCTTTTTGCCCTTGCGCAGCAGGGCGATATTGCCGCCGATGTAGTCGCCTGCGGCAAGGGTCTGGTTTTCGTCGGCCACGCGGATGTTGTTGAGGTAGATGCCGCCGGCTTTGATGTCCTTGCGGGCCTGGGACAGCGACGGGCACAGGGCCAGGTCGACCAGCAGCTTGGGCAGGGGCGGCACGGCGTCCAGGGCGTCGTAGTTCTTGCCGGGCGCGGCTTCCAGGGCGGCGCGCAGGGTGGCGGCGTCCACGGCGCGCAGGTCGCCGCCGCCGAAGAGCGCTTCAGTGACGGCCTCGACCTTGGCCAGTTCCTCGGCACCGTGGATCATGGTGGTGGTTTCCCGGGCCAGGGTTTTCTGGGCGGCGCGCAGGTGGGGCCGCTCGGCGGTCTCCACGGCCAGGGCGTCGATGGCTTCCTTATCCAAATAGGTGAAGTAGCGCAGGAAGTTGCAGACGTCGCGGTCGTCGGCGTTGATCCAGTATTGGTAGAAGGCGTAGGGCGAGGTCAGGGCGGTGTTTAAGTAGATGGCCCCTTTTTCGCTTTTGCCGAATTTCGCGCCGGTGGCGGTGGTGATGAGCGGGAAGGTCAGGGCAAAGGCCTGGGAGCCGGATTTGCGGCGGATGAGTTCCAGGCCGGCGGTGATGTTGCCGAACTGGTCGCCGCCGCCGATTTGCAAGGTGCAGCCCATGGTCCGATTCAAGTATTCAAAATCCAAGGATTGCAGAATCATGTAGCTGAATTCGGTGTAGGAGATGCCGGTATCCTCGCGGCCGATGCGCGATTTCACGGAATCCTTGGCCATCATGTAGTTGATGGTGAAGTGTTTGCCGGTGTCGCGCAAAAATTCGATGACCGAGATGGGCTGGGTCCAGTCGAGGTTGTTGACCGGGGTGACGCGGTCGGCCACGCCCTGGCGCTCGAAGAAGGCCATGGCCTGGGACCGGATTTTCTCGGCCGAGGCGGCGACCATGTCGGCGGTGCGCATCTGGCGTTCCTTGTCCTTGCCGCTGGGGTCGCCAATAAGCCCGGTGGCGCCGCCGAGCAGGAACAGGGGCTTGTGGCCGGCCTTGGCGAAGCGGGCCAGGGCCATGAGCGGCACGAGGTTGCCGATGTGCAGGCTGTCGGCGGTGGGGTCGAAGCCGCAGTACATGACGCGGTCGCGGGAGCTTAAGTGCTTGCGCAGTTCGGCCTCGTCGGAGCACTGGTGCACGAGGCCGCGCCAGGAGAGTTCGTCGAAAATAGTCACGGCGATTCCTTTTGTGGTGAAGCGGTCGGACGGATCAGATGCCCGAAGCGGGCACGCCCGGGGCAGGCGCGGCCGGGGCGGGCTTGGAGCCGGCCGGCGCGGCGCTCTTGGCGGGCGTGCGTTCGCGCAGCAGGGGTTTCACCCCGGCCACGCGTTCGAGCCGGGCCATGGTGTCGGGCTGGCGATCGTAGACATCGACCAGGACGTTGAGCACGAACTGGCCGTTTTTGATTTCGGTCTCGATGCGGCTTTGAAAACCGTTCTGGCTGAGCTTGGCCTTAAGCGCGTCGGCGTTGTCGGCCTTGCTGAACGAGCCGACCTGATAGGTGTCGTGGGGGCGTTGCCAATCGTAGACGGTCTCGTCGCCGCAGCCGCCGAGCAGGCAGGCCCCGGCCAGGAGCAGGCACAGGAGAAGCGCGCGCACGTCCGGGCCGCCTAGGGTTTGGCGTCGGGCCGGCGACGCTGCTTGTCGTTGTATTCGATGATCTCGGTGCGGCCGTTCTGGCGCTCGGTGACAAGCAGCAGCCGGTCGCCGTCCACGTTGACGTTGACCAGGCGCGAGCATTTGTTGATGGCGGGCACCACGGCATAGGTCTTGTCCGCGCCCACGGCCACGAGGTCGTAGGTGATGGGGCATTCGGCGTTGCCCACGCCATGGCGGATGAGCACGGCGTCGTAGCCGTCGCCGAGTTCGCCGACGCTCATGTAGGACTGGGCGGTGAGCGCCGCGCCCATGGCCTGGTGGATGACCCGGCCGCCGAGGAGCACGGTGGAGGACGCGCCGTCGCGCACCACTTCGAGGGGACCGGCCACGGTCATGTAGACGGCCGTGCGTTCCGGGGCGGCCTGGGCGGCGGCGGCCAGGACCAGACAGGCCAGGGCGGCAAGCAGCAGTCTTCGGGCGTATCGCATGGGTGTTCCTCCGCTTCGCGGCGGTTTATCCGGCCAGCCGCCAAGGCGCAATAGTTACGACCTTGCCGGCGGACGCGTCAATATCCATAAGCGCTCCCTGCATCTCGGGGGCGGCCTTGGAGACGACGAAACGGCGCGGCAGGCCGGTGCGGAACCGGGCGATGACCTCTTCGGGGTCCATACCCAGGGCCGAGCCGGCCGGGCCGGTCATGCCCAGGTCCGTCATATAGGCCGTGCCCTGGGGGAGCAACTGGGCGTCGGCGGTCTGGACGTGGGTGTGGGTGCCAAGGACGGCGCTGACCCGGCCGTCGAGAAAATAGGCCAGGGCCTTTTTTTCGCTGGTGGCTTCGGCGTGGAAGTCGATCAGCCGCAGGGGCACGTCGGCGGGCAGTTGGCCGAGAATGCCCTCGGCGGCGGCGAAGGGACAGTCCACGGCGGTCATGAAGGTGCGGCCCAGGAGGTTTATCACGGCATAAGGGGCGGCGTCCCTGGGGCGAAAGACCTGCCAGCCGCGCCCGGGCGCGCCGGCCGGGTAGTTGGCCGGGCGCAGCAGCCGGTCGTTGGCGTCCAGCAGCGGCGACAGGTCGGGGTGGCGAAAGGTGTGGTTGCCGCCGGTCAGGACATCGAGGCCGGTTTCCAGGAGCTGGCGGGCCGACTTGGCGGTCAGGCCAATGCCGCCCGAGGCGTTTTCGGCGTTGGCGATGATCCGGGTCAGGCCCAGGTCACGCCGCAGCCCGGCCAGGCGCTGGGTGACGATGGCCCGGCCCGGCCGGCCGAAGATGTCGCCGAGAAAGAGCATCCGCATGGCGTGCAGTCCTTATTCGTAGACGAGAAAACCCTGGAGCCCCGGCGTTTGGGCTTCGTCCGTCTCCGGGCCGATGTCCCAGGCGGCGAGGCGATCGGCCGGCTCGGCTTCGGGCGCGACAAATAGCCGCAGGGTCAGCAGCAGATCGCCCGGCGGCCCATCGCCGACGCCGGGCTGGCCGGCTCCGTCCACCCGGACCACGTCACCGTCGCGGGAGCCCGGGGCGATGACCAGCACACCTTGGCGATCCTTGTCATGGCGTCCCGAACCGGCGCAGGCCGGACAGGTCGCGGCCACGAAGCCCCGGCCCGAGCACGACGGGCAGCCCACGGCCGAGTGGCCGCCGCCCAGGGGTTGCCAGATGGTCCCCCGGCCGGCGCACATCCAGCAGGCCTGCCGCAGCCGCCCATTGCCGTCGCAGACCGGACAGTCCCCGCCCACGCCGAAGTCCAGGGTCAGCCGCCCGCCGCCGGCGGCCAGGGAATCGGGGATGTCCAAAAAGGCGGCCATGTCCTTGCCCCGGCGCGGCGCCAATACACGCGGGTCCAGGGGGGCAAAGGCCCCGGACGGGGACGCTGCCGGAGGCGGTGTCGCGGCCCGGACCGCCTTGGCGTAGCGGCGGCGGCCGTCATAGGCGGCGCGCCGGGCCGGATGGCCCAAAACGGTGTAGGCGGCGGCCAGGGTCAGGAAGCGTTCGGCGGCCCGGGGGTCGTCGGGGTTGGCGTCGGGGTGGCAGTCCCGGGCCAGACGGCGGTAGGCCCGGCGCACGGCGGCCGCGTCGGCGTCCTCGGGCAAGCCAAGGACGGCATAGCAGTCGGGCTGTTCCATGCGCCCCCGCGTGGCCTGGTTTTGCAACAACGCGCTTCGGACCGCCCGGAAAGGACGGCCCGAAGCGCGGCAACATCGGCCCGGCCGCTACTTGGCGATGCCCACGGCCCGCCGCTCGCGGATGACCGTGACGCGGATCTGGCCGGGGTAGGTGAGATTTTCCTCGATGCGCTTGGCGATGTCCTTGCACAGGAGAAACGTCTTGTCGTCGTCGACGTTTTCCGAATCGACCATGACGCGCACCTCGCGGCCGGCCTGGATGGCGTAGGCCTTGGACACGCCGTCGAAGTCGAGCGCCAGGTTTTCCAGCTCTTCCAGGCGCTTGACGTAGCTCTCCAGAAGTTCCTTGCGGGCTCCGGGGCGCGCGCCCGAGAGGCTGTCGGCGGCCTGGACCAGGGTGGCCAGGATGGACTTGGGCGGCACGTCCTCGTGGTGGGCCATGATGGCGTGGAGGATGTCGCCGGATTCGCCGAACTTCTTGGCCAGATCCGCGCCGATGACGGCGTGGGGGCCTTCGATCTCATGGTCAACGGCCTTGCCGAGGTCGTGGAGCAGGCCGGCGCGCTTGGCCCTTTTTATGTCCACGCCCAGTTCGGCGGCCATGATACCGGCCAGGGAGGCCACTTCCAGGGAGTGCTGGAGCACGTTCTGGGAGTAGCTGGTGCGGTACTGGAGCTGGCCGAGCAGGCGCACGAGCTCGGGGTGGATGCCGTGAACGCCGCAGTCGAAGGTGGCCTGTTCGCCGATCTCGCGGATCTTGACGTCAAGCTCCTGCTCGCACTTCTTGACGATGTCCTCGATGCGGGCGGGATGGATGCGGCCGTCGGTGATCAGCCGCTCCAGGGCCATCTTGGCGATCTGGCGCTTGAGCGGCGAAAAGGCCGACAGGATGACGGTCTCGGGGGTGTCGTCGATGATGAGATCGACGCCGGTGGCGGCTTCCAGGGCGCGGATGTTGCGGCCTTCGCGGCCGATGATGCGGCCCTTCATTTCCTCGGAGGGCAGGGTCACGGCGGTGACGGTCTGCTCGCCCACGAAATCGCCGGCATAGCGCTGGATGGCCAGGGCCAGGATCTTTTTGCCGCTCTTGTCGGCGGTCTCCTTGGCCTCCATCTCGATCTGGCGGACCATGCGGGCGGCCTCGTGGCGGGTCTTGGACTCGATCTCGTCCATGAGGCGCTTTTTGGCCTCTTCCATGGTCAGGCCGGAGATTTCCTGCAGCCGCTTGTCGTGCTCGTCGGCCAGGCGGGAAAGATCCTCGGCCTTTTCGGCCAGTTCACGTTCCTTGGCCGTGAGCCGCTTTTCCGAGGCCAGCATCTCGGATTCCTTCTGGACGATCAGCTCCTGCTTTTCTTCCAGACGTTCGCGGCGTTTGTGGACCTGTTCTTCTTTCTCTTCCAGGGACTGGGTCTTGTCGCGGAATTCCTTTTCGAGTTCCTGTTTCTGGCGGAACAGCTCGTCCTGGGCGGCGACCACGACTTCCTTTTTGTGGGCGGAAGCTTCCTTGCGGGCCTCGTCCAGGATGCGGTCGGCCAGGGTCCTGGCTTCGTTCAAGGTTTTCTGGGAAATCCACTTGTCGAGATAGTAGCCGGCCGGCACGCCGAGGCCAATGCCCACGATGCCCATGAAGATGGTCGAAAATTCCATGCGTTCTCCCGAAGCGGGGGAGAAAAACGGGGCATAGCCCAAGGGCAAGGAGGGGGGACCGGCTCAATCCGGGCGATGCGTGGCGCTTGCCGCGTGCGGTATGGCATGGGACGGGGGATGTCCGGCCGCCCGGGACGACGGCGGCCAGTCACCAACACCGTTTTATAACAAAGCCCCAGAGCGCCGTGTCGTCAATTCTTTTGAACCTTGGCAACCAAGGTGGACGCCACTGTTTGACCTTCAGGCCACCCGGACGAGCCGGGCACGCACACCAGCCACGCGTCGTAGCATCCTATTTTTGAGTATCGGCTCAAAAATAAATCGGCGATCACGCACACCCCAGGGAACTTTTCAAGGACGCGCCAGCAGACGCCGTCCGTCAGTCTATCTTGTGCAGCAGCTCCCCCACCCGATCGTGGAGAGCGTCGAGCCGCTGTTTCGAAAGCAACATATCGTCAGCCAGACCCAATGCGACAAAGGCCAGCAATTTCTCCTTGCCGAGCGTTTTCCCGCCCGCCTGAAGCAAGTTATATCGTTCTTCCACCAGTTTTCTGGCGGCTTCCACGCGCTGCGGTTCGGCGTCCGTCGTAAACGACAGGTCGAGGCCCACTATGGACAAAGAATACTTGGGCATCGCCGCACCGAATTGTCCCCGCCGGCCACATGGCCGGCCGCGCGTCAGGGCTCAAGCTCCTCCCGGAGTTTCTCCAGGAGGCCGTCGAGTCGCTTGGCGACCGTCTTTTGCTCGTCGGCCATCCGGGCCACCTCGGCCCGAAGCGCCTCGTTCTCTTCTTCCAAAGCCTTTTTACGGGCAACAAGGGCTTCAACCCGTTGTTCCAGGGCGTCGAAAATGTCCATGCCCCTTGCTAGCGCCATTTCTCCCGAAAAGCAAGCCAGGGCCTTACTTCCTGGGCTTTGTCACCTGCCGGCCGCGCCCCAGGGCCAGGGCCCCGTCCGGCACATCGGAAGTAATCACCGATCCGGCCCCGACAAGAGCGCCGTCGCCGATGACCACCGGCGCGACCAGGGCCGTGTTGGAACCGATGAAAGCCTTCTTGCCAATGACGGTCTTGTGCTTGTGCACCCCATCGTAATTGCAGGTGATCGTGCCGGCCCCGACGTTGGTTCCGGCCCCGATGTCGGCGTCGCCCAGGTAGGTCAGGTGGTTGGCCTTGGCTCCGGGGCCCAGGGTGGCCTTTTTCATTTCCACGAAATTGCCGGCGTGGGAGCCCTCTTCCATGACCGCTCCGGGCCGCAGCCGGGCGTAGGGGCCGACCAGGCAGCCCGAGGCCACCCGGGCCTGGGCGATATGGCAATAGGAATGGATGGTCGCGCCCGGGGCGATGGCCGCGTCTTCGATGCGGCAGTGGGAGGCGATGGTCGTGCCCGCGCCGATGGTCGTGGGGCCGTAAATTTCCAGGGGGCCGCACAGATCCGCCCCGGGGCCGATGGCCACTTCCGGGCCGATGCGCACAGAATCCCCAGCCCGGATGATGACCCCGGCGTCGAGGTGGGCGTCCACGATGCGGCGGCGCAGGATGTCCTCGGCGGCCACGAGTTCGCGCGGGCAGTTGATGCCGAGATAGGCTTCGTCGCTGCCGCAGCTGACCGGCAGCACGGCCAGTCCAGCATCCTGGGCCAGGGCCACCAGGTCGGTGATGTAGTATTCGCCGCTCTTGTTGGCGTTGGACAGACGATCCAGCAGGGGCGCGACAGTGTCCAGCCGCAGCCGGTAGACCCCGGCGTTGATCTCGCCCGTGGCCTGGCCGTGGACGGCCGGATCGAAATCCTTGGCCTCGACGATGGCGACACCCTGCCCCGTGCGCACCACCCGGCCGTAGGAACCTGGATCAGGCAGGGTGATGGAGACAAAGGCCAGATCGGCCTGGGCCGCCCGGGCCGTGTCCAGAAACGCGCCCAGGCTCTGGGCCGTGACCAGCGGGGCGTCGCCGTTGACCACGAGCACGTGGGTCAGCCCGGCGGCGGTCAGGGCCGGCAGGGCGCAGGCCAGGGCATGGCCGGTGCCGAGCTGCTCGGTCTGGAGCACGAACCGGCCGGCCAGATCGGGAAACGCGGCTTCGACGGTCTCGGCCCGATGGCCGACCACGGCCCGGACCTCGTCGCCAAAAAGCGCGGACAGCGCCTGGGTCACGTACCACAGCATGGGTTTGCCTAAAAGCGTCGCCAACACCTTGGGGGCGTCGCTTTTCATGCGGGTGCCCTTGCCGGCGGCCAGGGCCAAAGCGCCTTCGCGCAGCGTCATGGGAAATCTCCGGGGGTAAACGCCAACCGCCTCGCCGGCCGGAAACCGGGCGAGGCGGCGGGCAAAAACTTGGAACACAAGCCGTGCTCGGGCCTTAGGCCTCTCCTAAAACATACCGGAAGTGATGTTTTACAACCGCACCATCACCGCAGCACCGTATTGGCCATGTACTTCTGCACTGCCATGCAAAGAGAATTAGGGCCGTCCGTGGCCGGCGGCCTGGGGCACGTTGCACAATTTCATGCGGGTCAGCGCCCGTTGCAGGGCGGACTTGGCCCGGGTGTAGTCGATGTCTTCCTGGCGCGTGGCGGCCAGACGGGCTTCGGCCCGTTGCCGGGCCTTGCGCGCCCGGTCGATGTCGATCTCCTCGGGCAGCTCGGCCGCCTCGGCCAGGATCAGCACCTTGTCGGCGGTGACGTCGGCAAAGCCTCCCGAGACGAACACATAGTGCAACCGGCCGTTTTCCCGGTAAGCCAGGGACCCCACGGACAAGGCGGCCAGAAACGGCACGTGGAGCGGCAAGGCGGTGAATTCACCGGCCACGCCCGTGGCCGTGACCGAATCTACATCCTTTTGGAGCACCATCCGGTCCGGGGTCACGATCTGCAGCGCGAACGTCTTGGCCATGGCCTGTCCTTGTCTTCGGGTTGAACCGCGTTTTGCGTTCTTTACCAGAAACCAGCCCAAGCCGACAACCGCTTCGACGCGGCCACAACCATGAGGAAAACCAGGCGTGCGTCGCTCGCAGGCCATGAGCCGGCATGACCCACTCCACGGTCTGCCAACGTTTCCCGACAGTGTTCACGGCAACCACCGCCGACAAAATGGCGGTGCGCCTGCGGCGCTGGAATACGGCGGCGGGAAGCTTCCCCGACAACGGCAGTCCACATAAAAAAAGGCGGCTCCCGAAGGAGCCGCCTGACAGCCGGAGAGTACGGGTCGGCCTAGTGGGCGTTTTCGCGCACGCGCATGCGGTAGAACGCACGCTGCATGGCGGCCTGGGCCCGGGCGAAGTCGACCTTGTCCTTTTCGCGGTCCATGCGCTGCTTGGCCCGATCCTGGGCGCGGCGAGCGCGTTCGATATCGATGTCTTCCGGACGCTCGGCCACCTCGGCGAGGATGGTGACCTTGTTGCCGGAGACCTCGGCGAACCCGCCGGCGACGAAGACGTAGTTCGCCTTGCCGCCGACCTTGTACATCAAGCTCCCGATGCCGAGGGCCGACAGGAACGGGATGTGGTTGGCCATGACGCCGAATTCGCCAAGCAGACCCGGAGCGCCCACATAGTCAACATCCTGGGACAAGACCAGCTTGTCCGGGGTGACGATTTCAAGGCGGAGTTGGGCCATGATCGTTATCCTTTCTTGGCGTTTTCAACGGCCTCGTTGATGTCGCCGACCATGTAGAAGGCGCCCTCGGGGATCTCGTCGTGCTTGCCGTCGATGATCTCGCGGAAGCCCTTGATGGTGTCCTCGAGCTTCACGTAGCGGCCTTCCTTGCCGGTGAACTGGGCGGCAACGAAGAACGGCTGCGACAGGAAGCGCTGGATCTTACGGGCGCGGGAAACGGTGAGCTTGTCGTCGTCGGACAGTTCGTCCATGCCCAGAATCGCGATGATGTCCTGGAGATCCTTGTACTTCTGGAGGATCGACTGGACTTCGCGGGCGGTGCCGTAGTGCTCGACGCCCAGGACGTTGGGGTCCAGGATGCGCGAGGTGGAGTCGAGCGGGTCAACCGCGGGGTAGATGCCGAGCTCGGCGATCTGACGCGAGAGAACCAGGGTGCCGTCCAAGTGCGAGAAGGTCGTGGCCGGTGCGGGGTCGGTCAAGTCATCGGCGGGCACGTAAACGGCCTGGACCGAGGTGATCGAACCTTTGTTGGTCGAGGTGATGCGTTCCTGGAGACCGCCGAGGTCGGTGCCCAGGGTCGGCTGGTAACCGACCGCGGAGGGCATGCGGCCCAGAAGCGCGGACACTTCGGAACCGGCCTGGGTGAACCGGAAGATGTTGTCGATGAAGAGCAACACGTCCTGGCCTTCCTCGTCGCGGAAGTACTCGGCGCAGGTCAGCGCGGTCAGAGCGACGCGGGCACGGGCTCCGGGAGGCTCGTTCATCTGGCCGTAAACAAGTGAGGCCTTGCCCAGGATGTCGGCTTCCTTGAACTCGTTGTAGAGGTCGTTGCCTTCACGGGTACGCTCACCGACGCCGGCGAACACGGACAGACCGCCGTGGTGCTTGGCGATGTTGTTGATGAGCTCCATGAGCACGACGGTCTTGCCGACGCCGGCGCCGCCGAACAGGCCGAGCTTGCCGCCCTTGGGGAAGGGAATCAGCAAGTCGATGACCTTGATGCCGGTTTCCAGCAGCTGGATGCTGGTGGACTGGTCGACGAAGGCCGGAGCGGCACGGTGGATGGGCAGGAAGGTCTTGGAATCGACCGGGCCCATTTCGTCCACCGGGCGGCCGACGACGTTGAGGATGCGGCCAAGGGCACCCTTGCCGACGGGCACGCTGATGGGCGCGCCGGTGTCGATGGCGGTCATGCCGCGCACGAGACCGTCGGTGGAGTCCATGGCGATGCAGCGCACGACGTTGTCGCCGAGGTGCTGGGCTACTTCGACCACGAGGTCGGTAGCGAATTCGTTGTTAACGTTCTTGATGTCGAGGGCGTTCAAGATATTCGGCAGTTTGCCCTCGGGAAATTCGACGTCGATAACGGCGCCGATGACCTGCACGATTTTTCCGACATTTCCGCTTGTCGCGCTCATTGTATGGTGCCCCCTTGGTTATCCCTTGAGTGCTTCGGAACCGCCGACGATGTCCATCAGTTCCTTGGTAATGGCCGTTTGCCGGGCCTTGTTGTAGACCAGGGTAAGCGAGCTGACGAGGTCGTCGCAGTTCCTGGTGGCATTGTCCATGGACCGCATGCGGGCAGCGTGCTCGCTGGCCGAGGTATCAAGCAGCCCGCGGTAGATCTGGACATTGATGAACCGGGGCAGCAGCTCGGCGAGGAGGCCTTCCACGGACGGTTCATAGATGTACTCGGCCTTGGCCCCGACGTCCTCCTTGACCTCGCCGGCTTCGGCGGGGGAAAGGGGCAGCACGGGCAAAAGCGTCGGTTCCTGGCGGGCAAGGCTGATGAACTTGCCAAAGGCCATGGTCACTTCGTCGTAGGTCCCGCCGACGTAGCCGCCGATGACCTCGGCGCCGATGCGCGTGGCCAGGCTGAAGTCGAAGGCGGCCATTTCGTTGACGTAGGCGGCAACGATTTCGAAGCTGGTGCGCCGGAAGCTGTCGCGAGCCTTGCGGCCCACGCACATGATCTTGACGTCCTTGCCTTCGGCGGTCTTGGCCCGGGCGACCTTGAGGGCCGCGTTGATGATGTTGTTGTTGAACGCGCCGCACAGACCGCGATCGGAAGTGATGACGACCAAAAGGACGGTCTTCACTTCGGCGCGGGCTTCCAGCAGCGGATGGATCGAGGGATCGGCGCCCTTGGCCAGTTCTCCGAGCATCTCGTAGAACTTGTCGGCGTAGGGACGGAACCGCTCGATGCGCGACTGGGCGTTGCGCAGTTTTGCCGAGGCCACCATGTTCATGGCCTTGGTGATCTGCTTGGTCTTTTTGACCGCGTTGATCTTGACCTTTACGTCTTTGAGCGCAGGCATGGCTCCCCCTTTAGGCCTGTATCAGCGTTGCGCGGCGGCCGGCTCGGGCCGCCTGGTTGCAAAAACCCTGCATGGTTTTTGACCGCGTCGCTTAGGCCTTGAAGCCCTTTTTGAACTCGTCGATGGCCGCGCCGAGCTTGGCGATGAGGCCTTCGTCGAGCGCCTTTTTCTCCTGAATCTCGTTCAGGATGTCGCTCTTGGCGTTGTGGAAGTACTCCTGGAGGCCTTCCTCGAACTTGCGGACGGCTTCGACGGGCACATCGTCCATGAAGCCGCGGGTGCCGGCGAACAGGGAGATGACCTGCTCGGCCACGTTCATGGGCTTGTACTGGGGCTGCTTGAGCAGCTCGACCATGCGCATGCCGCGGCTGAGTTTCAGCTGGGTGGCCTTGTCCAGATCGGAGCCGAACTGGGCAAACGCGGCCAGTTCGCGGTACTGGGCGAGGTCGAGGCGCAGCGTGCCGGCGACCTGCTTCATGGCCTTGACCTGAGCGGCGCCGCCGACGCGGGAGACCGACAGACCGACGTTGATGGCCGGACGGATACCGGCGTTGAACAGGTTCGGTTCGAGGTAAACCTGTCCGTCGGTGATGGAGATGACGTTGGTCGGGATGTAGGCCGACACGTCGCCCGCCTGGGTCTCGATGATGGGCAGGGCGGTCAGCGAACCGGCTCCCAGGGCGTCGGACAGCTTGGCGGCGCGCTCCAGCAGACGGGAGTGGAGGTAGAAAACGTCGCCCGGGTAAGCTTCACGTCCGGGGGGACGGCGGAGCAGCAGGGACATCTGGCGGTAGCTGACGGCCTGCTTGGAAAGATCGTCATAGATGATCAGGGCGGCGCGGCCGTTGTCGCGGTGGTACTCGGCCATGGTGCAGCCGGAGTAGGCGGACATGAACTGCAGCGAGGCCGGCTCGGAAGCGGTGGCCGAGATGATGGTCGTGTATTCCATGGCGCCGTGGCGACGCAGGGTCTCGGCGACCAGGGCGACGGTGGACTTCTTCTGGCCGATGGCGACGTAGAAGCAGAACACGCCCTGTCCCTTCTGGGCCAGGATGGCGTCGATGCAGACGGCGGTCTTGCCGGTCTGACGGTCGCCGATGATCAGCTCGCGCTGACCGCGGCCGATGGGGGTCATGGCGTCGACGGCCTTGAGGCCGGTGTACATGGGCTCATGGACCGACTTACGGGCGATGATGCCGGGGGCCTTGATTTCGACGTTACGGGTCTCCTTGGCTTCAACGGGGCCAAGGCCGTCGATGGGGTTGCCCAGGGGGTCGATGACGCGGCCGGTGACGGCGTCGCCGACGGGCACCGAGAAGATCTTGCCGGTGCGCTTGACCGGGTCGCCTTCCTTGATGTGGGTGTCTTCACCGAGAAGCGCCACACCGACGTTGTCTTCTTCCAGGTTGAGCACCAGGCCCATGACGCCGCCGGGGAACTCCAAAAGCTCCATGGCCATGGCGTTTTGGACGCCGTACACGCGGGCAATCTGGTCGCCGACGGACAGCACGGTGCCAGTCTCGCTCATCTCAACGCGAGACTCGTAATGCTGAATCTGCTGTTCGATGATCTGGCTGATCTCTTCCGCTTTGATTTGCATGGCCCTACTCACCCCTCTTGATTTGTTCTTTCAATATTTCGAGCTGGGCGCGAAGGCTCGCGTCCAACACCTTGTCGCCGACCTTGAGGACGACGCCGCCGATGATGGAGGGATCAACGGCGAAAGACAGCACCAGCTTCTTGCCGGATTGCTTTTCGAGCTTGACCTTGATCTGGTCCTGGCGCGCGTCGGCCAGGGCAAAGGCGGTGACCAGCTGGCCGCGCATGACGCCTTCGGCTTCGTCCAGAAGGGTCCGGTAGAGGGCGGACACTTCCAGGACGTAGGGCAGGCGGTCCTTGTCGGCCAGAAGGGACAGGAAGTTGATGACCATGGGCTTGAGGCCGATTTTGCCAGCGACCCCGGACAGCACCGACTTCTTCACATCGGCGCTGATGATGGGGTTGGCAAAGACCTTAAGCAGATCCGGAGACCCCTCAAGGACGGAGGCAAAGGCCTCCAGGTCCTTGCCGTACTCCGCCGGGGCTTTCTTGCCGGCCTTCTTGGCCAGCGCGAAAAGCGCCTTGGCGTAACGGCGCGCGACGATGTTGCCGGTCAATTGAACACCACCTTGGTTAAGTATTCATCCACGAGCTTGTCCTGGTCCTTGGCGGTCAGCTTCTTTTCCAGCGAAGCCTTGGCCGCGGCCACCACGGATTCGGCCAGCTGGGCACGAAGCTCCTGCATGGCGACCCGGGCCTCGGCGGAAGCGGCGGAAGCGGCCTGCTCCTTGATCTGGACAGCCTTGGCCTCGGCGGCGGCGACGATGGAGTCGCGAAGGGCTTCGCCCTGGCGACGGTATTCGTCTTCGATCCGGGCCTTCTCGGCGCTCAGATTGCTGATGGAGGCCTCGATCTCGGCCAGACGCTTGGCCGCCTCGGCCTTGCGCGACTCGAGTTCGCTCAGCTGGTTCTCAATGGATTCGCCGCGCCCCCGGAAAAAGCCCACGATCTTTTTCCCGGCCAGCTTGGCGATGACGCCGAACACCAACACGAAGTTGACCACGCGGAACAGGAAATCCTTCCAGTTCAGTCCGTGGGCTTCCGCGCCCCCGGCGTCGCCCGACGCGTAGGCCACGGCAGCCAGGCCGAACACCAGGGCCACGGTGGCGATGAGGTGGAGCCTTTTCAATTGAACCCTCCCTTTCCTTGAGAAATCCTGGAAACCTTCGGCCTTACGCCGCCAGCACCTTGGCAACGGCCTTGGAGGCCAACCCGGACACCTTGCCCTCCAGGGCCTTCTTCGCCGCGGCGGACTGGGCGGAAATCTCGGCCCGGGCCGCCTGCAGCTTCGAAGCCGCCTCAGCGCCGGCAGCCTCGAGCAGATCCTTTTCCTTGGCCTGTCCCTCGGCCTTCATGGCCATGCGGCCGGCCGTGGCGGCCGCGCGGGCGGCGTCCAGGGACAGTTCGTAATCTTTGAGCTTGGCGTCGGCCGAGGACGCGAAGGATTCGATGCCTTCCATCTGGGAGGCGACGAACTCAGCCCGCTTCTTGAGAATCTTGCGGATGGGTCCGATGAGGATGACATTGAGCAGGATCAGGATGAGCACAAAGTTGACGAGTTGGACGAAAAACGTGGCGTTTAAGTCAATCATCGGCGCCCTCCGGGAGGTTGTGAAAATTTTTGCAAAGTCAGCAAGCGGCTGTAGCGGATTTACTCCGGCCTGTCCAGCCCTTTTTGACAAATTCCGTACTGCCCCGCACCCCTAAAAACCGCGCCCCGCCTAGCTTGGCGGGGTTTGTGAAGAATTGGCCGAACAGCCTGCGGCCAGGGCTTGACGGGGCGGCTGCTCCCCGGTTCCCATGGTCACCAGCCCGTCCACCCGGCCCCCTTCGGCCACGGACAACAACGGCGTGCGCACCGCGCCGCACAGCCGCCCCCGGCCATGCACCGCCACCGAAGACGACGCCGCCACCTCGGCGGCCACGACCCCGTCGCACACCAGGCGCGCCACCTCGACCCGCCCGGCCACATGGGCCTGGCTGCCGACCACAAGGGTTCCCGTCGAGACGATTTCGCCTTCGAAATGCCCGTCGATGCGCACCACGCCGCCAAAGGTCAGCCGTCCCACAAAAGACGTGCCGACCCCCAGGAAGGCGTTGATGTCGTGCTTGCCCACAAGGCCCTCCGACCGCCGGGGAACGTTCCCTCCCCGTGGCCGCAAGTCCTTTCCGCGCTAGCCTTTCTTGAACAGGTAGCGCCGCATGGAGACGTTGACGACGATGCCCACGAGGGTGAAGTTCACGATGGTGGCGCTTCCCCCGTAACTGATAAACGGCAGGGGGATGCCAACGACCGGCATGATGCCGAGCACCATACCCATGTTGATGAGGATTTGCCAGAAGAAATAGAAGAACACGCCCGCGGCCAGGTAACTGCCGAAACGGTCCTTGGCGTTTTTGGCCGTGACGTAGAATTGCAGCAAAAACAGGCAGAAAAGGGTCAACAGGACAATACCGCCCATAAAGCCCCACTCCTCGGCGAAGACGGCCACGGCGAAGTCGGTGTGCTTTTCAGGCAGGTAGCGCAGCTGGCTCTGGGTGCCTTCCAGAAAGCCCTTGCCCCACATCTGGCCCGAACCGATGGCGATCTGGGACTGGATGATGTGGTAGCCGGCCCCGAGGGGATCGCGCTGGGGGTCGAACAAGGTCAGGATGCGGCCCTTCTGGTAGGGCTTGAGGAAAAACCAGCCGCAGGGGACGAGGATGGGGCCGGCGATGGCCAGGGTCTTGAACACCGGCCCGGTGAGGCCCCGGTAGAGGATGAGCCCGGCCACCAGGAGCAGGACGTTTAGGCCCGTGCCCAGATCGGGTTCGACGATGATGAGCAGGGCCACGGGCATGGACACGGCCAGGATGCCGGCCAGATCCAGCCAGCCCAGGCGCTCCGAGCGTTTGGACAGGAGCTTGGCGGCCAACAGCAGCAAGGCGATCTTGGCCACCTCGCTGGGCTGGAAGGCGAAACCGCCGATGGGCAGCCAGCGCTTGGCCCCGCCCACGGTCTTGCCCATGACCAGCACCAAAACCAGCAGCACCGAGGTGGAGATGACCAGCGGCCAGGCGATGACGGCCAGGTACTTGTAATCGAAGACCACCATGGCCAGCAGGCAGCCCAGCCCGGCCAGGCCCCAGATGAGCTGGCGGTTGTAGAAGGGCTGCATCGTCAGTTCGTCGCCCATGCGGAAACCGCTGGCCGAATAGAGGTTGAGCACGCCGACGCCGAACAGCAAGGCGGTCAGGGCCACCAGGGACCAGTTCACGCTCAGGAGGAAGCGTCTGTCAAAGGGCATGGAGCAACCCCGGCGCGGCGGCGGTCTTTCGGGCCATCGACGGGGAGCGCCCCGTGACGGCCGAGGGCCGCGTTCGCCTTGTTGTTGGAAATGGCCCCAAAGCGGGCCGGCTAATCCCCGACGTCGCTGGGATCGACGGCCGGTTCGGCATGCGCCCCGGCCGGGGCCGAGGCGGCCGCCCGGGGCGGCTTGCCCGGAGCCGGGCCGAACAAATATTCGTAGACCTTGCGCACCAGCGGGCCGCTGACCTCGCCGCCGTGGCCGCCGTGTTCCACCAGACAGACCACCACGTAGGTCTTGCCGTCCTTGCGGCCCCAGCTTGCCAGCCAGGCGTGGTCGCGCTGCTCGTAGGGCATCTCGTGGGTCTTGCGGCGGATGTCGGCGTTTATCAGCTTGACCACCTGGGCCGTGCCGGTCTTGCCGGCCATGACCGCGTCGGAACGCAGCAGCGACTTGGCCGTGCCGTTTTCCACCGTGGACACCATGGCGTCGAGGATCACCTGCCGGTCGCCGTCCTTGAGCGGCAACGTGGCGTCCACCTGGGGCGCGTCGGTCTCCACCAGTTCGGGCTTCATGAGCCGGCCGCCGTTGACCAGGGCCGACAGATAGCGCCCGATCTGCAGCGGCGAGGTCAGGACGTAGCCCTGGCCGATGGAGGCAATGACGGTCTCGCCCTTGGACCAGGCCGCGCCGAAGCGCTTTTTCTTCCACTCCTTGGAGGGAATGAGCCCGGCCTTTTCATGGGGCAGGTCGATGCCGGTGCGGGTCCCGAAACCGCTGGCCACGGCGTAGTCGTGGAGGCGGTCGATGCCCATGCGGTCGCCGAGCTTGTAGAAATAGATGTCGCAGGAATGGACCAAGGCCCCGCGCAGATCGAGCGCGCCGTGGCCGCCCTTTTTCCAGTCGTGGAAGTCGCGGTTGCCGACCTTGTAGGTGCCGGGACAGGCCACCACGTCGCCGGGGCGGACAAAGCCCTCGGACAGGCCGGCGGCGGCCATGAGGAGCTTGAAGACCGAACCCGGCGGGTAGACGCCCTGGGTCACCCGGTTCTGGATGGGATGGCGCGGGTTGTCGCGCAGCTCCCGCCACTTGTCGGCCGGCACGCCCAGCACGAACATGTTGTTGTCAAAGCTCGGCTGGCTGACCATGGCCAAAATCTTGCCGGTGTCGGGCTCCATGACCAGGATGGCTCCGGCCTGGCCCTCCAGCAGCCGGGAGCATTCCTTCTGCAGGCCGATGTCGATGGACAGCTTGAGATCGCTGCCGGCACGCGGCGGCTCCAGGATGAATTCGTTGTGCTGGCGGCCAAAGGCGTCGACTTCCACCTGCTTGCGGCCCTTGGAGCCGCGCAGCTCGTCCTCGTGGGTGAGTTCCAGGCCCTGCTTGCCCACGGAGTCGCCCAGGGAGAGCTGGGGATTTTTCTCCAGTTCCTCTTCGTTGGCCTCGGCCACGTAGCCCAGCACGTGGGACAGCAACGCGCCGGTGGGATAGTAGCGCTTCTGGCGCACCACGATTTCCAGGCCCGGATAGAGCATGGCGTTGGCTTCGATGCGGGCCAGGGCCTCGTAGGGCAGATCGGTGATGAGGATGAGCGGCTCGAAGGGCTTGACCCGCTTCTTGCCGCGCTTGACCGTCTCGGACAGCACATGCTTGTCCACGCCGGTCCATTCCGAAACCTTGGCCAGGGTGCCGTCGATATCCTCGCAGTCCTCGCGCACCAGGCCCAGGGCAAAGGACGGTTCGCTCACGGCCAGGGGCGTGCCGCTGCGGTCGAGGATGCGGCCCCGGGCCGAGCCGATGAGCACCTGGCGCAGTTGGTTGTCCCGGGCCATGTCGGCGAAGGTGCCGCCCTTGTGGACCTGCAGGTACCACAGGCGCAGGGTGAACAGGCAAAACAGCCCGAGCACCAGGGCCTGGAGCAGGATCAGCCCGGAACGGGGCGCGTGTTGTTGCGGGGTTTCGGTCTCAAGCCGCATGGGGATCGCCCGGGAGATGGTGATGGATGAGATACAAAAGGCCCCATTCGATGGGGAAGATCAGGGCCTGCTGCACCGCCTCGACGCCCAGCCGGTCCAGATAAATGGACCAGTCCTGGAGCAAGGCCATGACGTTGATGAACAGAAAATGCATGGCTCCCAGACAGGCTCCCAGGATGAGCATGAAGAGAAAATTTCGGGCTTCGAACAGCCAATGCCCGAAAAAATACAGGCCGGCCAAGGCGCCGTACCACAGGATGCCGGCCCCGAAGGGCATGGACCCCGTGCCTTCCTGGATGAAGAGCCAGACGCCCCCCAGCCACACCGGCACGGTCCACTTCTCCTCCTGCATGGCCAGGATAAGCCCTGGAGCCAGGAAGTCCACCCCGGGGACGATGTTTTGCAGCCAGACCCCGCCGAGCGTCACCAGGGTCCAGAAGACGATGTGGGCCGGTCTCATTGCCCTTCGGTCCGGGCCGGCTTGCGGCGTTTTTTCTCGGACTCGGCCGGCTTGTCGGCCTTCTTGGCCGGCTTGGCCGGTTTGGCCGGTTCGACGACGGCCGGAGCCGGAGCCGGCGTCGGCGCGGGAGCCGGGGCCGGCGGCGGCGCGCCCTGGCCCGGAGCCGGCGGAATGGCAGCCGGCGTCTTGAGGCCCTTTTGCGGCTTGACGGCCGGGGCGGCGTTGGGCGGCGTGATGACCGGCGACACCGGGGCCGTCGTCGGCTGGGGCGGCGGCGCGGCCACGGGCGCGGCCGTGGGAGCCGGCGCGGCGGCGGCCGTGGCCTTAAACAGCAGGGCCACTTCCTCAAGCTGGCGCGGCGTGAAAAGCGGCGCGGCGTGGATGAGCTGAAACAGCGACGACCCCGAGCGACCGATGGAGGTCACCTTGGCCACGGGCAGGCCCTTGGGGAAAATTTCTTCCAGCCCCGAGGTGACCAGCACCTCGCCTTCCTCGATGGGCGCGCCCTGGGGCACGTACTGGAGGGTGAGTTCCTTGGTCGGCCCCTCGCCCTTGACGATGCCCTGGGTGCGGTTTTTCTGGGAAACCACGGGAATGCGGCTGTTGGGGTCGGTGATGAGGAGAATCGTCGCGGCCGTGGCCGACAGGCGCAGCACCCGCCCGACCACCCCGTCGGGAGAGACCACCGGCATGTTGACCGTGACGCCATGGGCGCTGCCCTTGTCGATGAGAAACGTCTCCAGGGCGGCGTTGGGACCCAGGCGATGGGAAATGATGCGCGCGGCCCGACGCGTCCAATCCACAGGCGGCGTCAGGGACAAAATTTGGCGCAAACGCTCCACCTCCGAAGCGTTTTCACGCAACTCGGCGAGCTCCTTTTTCGCGGAATCCAGCTCCAGGCGCAGCTGGTCGTTTTGCTGCCGGATGCCCACGAAATACAGATAGCGGCTCCAAAACGACGCAACCTGTTCGTGGACCCACTTTCCTGGGGCCAAAACCCACCTGGCGAACTCCAGTCCGGTGTGGCTCGCCAGCGTATCGACGTAGCCTGTCCGGATGTTCCAGGTGAAAAGGCCGAGGTAAAGAAACAGGACGACGAGCAGGCCGATCGCGATCCGCTGCGGGGTGGGTTTAATCTATCGTGACCTCCTTCAGGACGTCCAGGTTGTCCAGCGCCCGGCCGGAGCCGAGGACAACCGTCGAAAGGGGGTCGTCAACAACCGTGATGGGCAGCGAGGTCTCCTCGCGCAGCAACTGGTCGAGGCCGCGCAACAGCGCGCCGCCGCCGGTCAGCACGATGCCCCGGTCCACGATGTCCGCGGCCAGTTCCGGGGGCGTCTGCTCCAGGGCAATGCGCACGGCCTGGACAATGCTCTCCACCTGCTCGGAAATGGATTTCTGCACTTCCTCGGAGGAGATCGTGATGTTCTGGGGAATGCCCGTGACGAGGTCTCGGCCCTTGACTTCCATCTCGCCCTGGCTGGTGGAATGATGGGCCGAGCCGACCTGGATCTTGATCTGTTCGGCCGTGGATTCGCCGATCAGCATGTTGTACTTGCGCTTGACGTACTGCATGATGGCTTCGTCCATCTTGTCGCCGCCAACACGCACGGATTTCGAATAGACCACGCCGGACAGCGAGATGACCGCCACTTCCGTGGTGCCCCCGCCGATGTCCACCACCATGTTGGAGGTGGGTTCGGTGATGGGCAAATTGGCCCCGATGGCGGCGGCCATGGGTTCCTCGATGAGGTAGACCTCGCGCGCGCCGGCGCTCTGGGCCGATTCCTTGACCGCCCGCTTTTCCACCTGGGTGATGCCCGTGGGCACGCAGATGATGATGCGCGGGCGCACCAGCCGGCGGGAATTGTGGACCTTGGAAATGAAGTGCCGCAGCATGGCCTCGGTCACCTCGAAGTCGGCGATGACGCCGTCCTTCATGGGGCGGATGGCCACGATGTTGCCCGGGGTGCGGCCAAGCATCCGCTTGGCTTCCAGGCCCACGGCCAGCACCTTGTTGCCGCCCCGGGGATCTTTTTTCACCGCCACCACCGAGGGTTCGGACAGGACGATGCCCTTGCCCTTGACGAACACCAAGGTGTTGGCCGTTCCCAGGTCGATGGCCAGATCGTTGGAGAAAAGCCCCAGTATCCTATTCAAAAAACTGGACATATCGCCTCGCTTGCCGCAAAATCGGCTCATGCTGTCGCAGACGGGTTGTGTTTGCCGATTCGTCCCGTGTTGTCAACGAGAGATTTTCCGGCCAATAAACCGCCATGACCGCCCGCATCCACACGCTTGCCCAGGCTTTTCGGGCCGTTTTCGGCCGAAAGGCCAAGAAAATTCCTTTGGATGCGGGAAGTTCCTGTCCCAATCGGGACGGTGCGCTCTCCCGGGGCGGCTGCCTTTTTTGCAACGCGGCCGGATCGGGAACGGGACTGCACCTTAAAGGCTTCGGCCTCCGGGCGCAATGGGACAAGCTCACTCCGCCGGCCCGCAAACGCGGCGAGGCGCTTATCGCCTATCTCCAATCCTTTTCCAACACCTACGGCCCGCCCGAGCGGCTGGCCGCGCTTTTGGACGAACTCATCGCCCTGCCGGACATCGAGGGCATTTGCCTGGGCACCCGGCCGGACTGCCTGGACATCGAAAAAATCGCCCTGCTCGCCGCCGCGCCCATCGGCCACACCCGCCTGGAGATGGGGCTGCAATCGGCCAACGACGCCACCTTGCAGCGCATAGGCCGGGGCCACACGGCGGCCGATTTCGCCCGGGCGACCGTCATGGCTGCCGACGCGGGCCTGAGTGTCACGGCCCATCTCATGGCCGGCCTGCCCGGCGAGGGCGTCGAAGAATTTCTGGCCACCGTGCGTTTCGTGGCCGCCCTGCCCGTCGCCGGGGTCAAGCTCCACAACACGCTGGTGGTGGCCGGCTCCGGCCTGGCCGCGCTGTACGAAGCCGACGGCTACCAGCCCATGGCCCGCGAAGACTACGTCGAAGCCGTGTGCCGGGCCATCGCCCTGCTGCCGCCCCACGTGGCCGTGGAGCGCCTAAACGCCGACCCTGCCCCGGGCGAACTTATTGCCCCGGCCTGGGCCGCCGACAAACAAGGCATCCGCAAGGACATCGCCGCGCGGCTGGAGCGCGACGACATCCGGCAGGGGAAATTCAATAAAATTTCAAAATAATATTCGCACCCCCTAGGCACGTATCCCTAGGGGGTGAGCTTTATATGTTTTTTCCCGTATTTTGCTTGTCTATCTCTTAGGTTTTGCTCTTTCGTATTATTTTGGACTGACAAGGCGCTTAGGCCAGAAGCCGCTGGAGCCTACCCCCCTGAGCAAATTCTCTTATCCCCATGAGCATTTATGCCTTCCTACGCCTCCTTGACCTCAAGGAATAAGCATATATTTTAGCGACATCAGTTCAGAATTTAAACTCAAAGAGAGGTCCTATGAACGCCCCTATGACTCCCCCTAAAAAGCGCTCATCGAGCGAGCAAGAAAAAAAATGGTCGCGAAAACTGATGGACGCTGGGTACGTCACCTTTCCCGAAGTACTCCTTGAGAGACAGATGGACTTGGGGATCGACTCCGTCGACCTAAATATCATCCTTCATATTGTAAGGCATTGGTGGACGAAAGATAGGCTACCATTTCCAAGCAAAAGAACAATTGCAAAGCGCATAGGGTGCTCTGAAAGCACTGTACAGAAACACATTGCAAAGCTTGAAAAATCCGGTCTTATCAATAGAAATAGCAGATACGACATAATTGACGGGGGGCAAAAATCTAATTTTTACGATTTTCAAAACCTTATAAATAAAGCGACTGCGTATGCCGAGGAGATGATCAAAGAAAAAAAATCGAAAAAAGCGAAGAAGCAGCAGTAATATATACCGCTCAACACAAATTCCAGGAGGCCTTATGGAATACATTGCAAGTATCTATGAAAGAATAGGCCTTACAGGTCTAGTCGTTATCTTTATCATTTTTATCATTACGAAAAGTAAATTCAGAATAGAATATCCTCGAAAGAAGGGCTAGGATTTTTAAATTGCACTCCGCCATCGAGTAGGCAACAAGACTGACGACACATGTTCTCAAAACATAAAATTCAATTCTAACAAGTCAAATTCAGAAAGGAGACCTCCTATGGGAATAACCACCAAATTACCTTGCAAGATATTTATTTTACTTCTCACCTTCGGTTACACGCAAACTCTTGAGGCAGCGAAGATAATCGAGCGACCGCAGTGGCAAAAACCCTTCGCCGACGCCGGCCTGACCGGAACCATGGTCCTGCGCCAGGAAGGTTCGCCTGAAATCCTCGTCCACAATCCGGCCCGGGCCGCGACCGCCTTTCTGCCGGCCTCCACCTTCAAAATCCCCAACTCGCTCATTGCCCTGGAAACCGGGGCCGTGTCCGGCCCTGGCGAGGTGTTCCCCTACGACGGCCAGCCGCGCTATCTTCCCGAATGGAACAAAGACCTGACCCTGGCCCAGGCCTTTGCCGTGTCCTGCGTGCCGGTCTACCAGGAAATCGCCCGGCGCATCGGCCCCGAACGCATGGCCCGCTACGTGGCTGCCCTCCACTACGGCAACGCCGACATCGGCGGCGGCATCGACCGGTTCTGGCTCGACGGCGCGCTGCGCATCTCGGCCCTGGAGCAACTCGACTTCCTCGGCCGCCTGCACCGCCGCGAACTGCCCCTGCGCCGTCAAGTCATGGACGACGTGCTCACCATGATGATCGCCGACAAGACGCCAAACGCCGTGCTGCGGGCCAAGACCGGGCTGACCGCCCGCGTTTCGCCCAACGTCGGCTGGTACGTCGGCTCGGTCACGCGCGGCCCCGACGTCTGGTACTTTGCCCTGAACCTCGAAGTGCCCGACAACACCCCCGCCGCCGTGGCCGCCCGCAAGAAGATCGCACTGGATATTTTGAAGCTGGAAGGACTTTGGGAATAAGATCTCGGGAGGGGGTCACCCCCTCCCGAAC
>JAEZMB010000189.1 GCA_023435825.1 Pseudomonadota bacterium
GGGGGAGGAAACCCCTTTTTGAAAAAAGGGGTTTCCTCCCCCAGACCCCCCCCTTCCCCAAAAACTTTCCAAGGGGGTGGGTTAACGATTGTCCGTGTTCGCTGGTCCCGTCGCGCTGGGGAATTACGGAGCGGCCTCGCCGCCATACAGGCGCAGGGTCGCCTGGCCGGGCAGATTGGCCACGCCGTGATGGGTGAGCTGCACGGGCGTGGTGTCTAGGCTGCGAAACGTCACCAGGAAATCCCCAGCCCGGGTCACGATGGAAATGACCGTGGTCCGGCCCTCCAGCTCCTCGTGGGACAGGCTGGCCCGGCGCTCGAAATCGCTCGCGGACAAGGCCGAAAAGCCGAGATTGAAGGTGTATTCGCCCGGAGCCAGATCAAGTTTGAGATCAAACCGCGCCCGCAACACCGTGCCGGCCGGCGTGGCCAGGGCATGGTCGCAGTCGAATTGCAAGGTGTTCTTGCCAAAAACGATCACGCGCTTGTCGTTTATCAGTTCCACCCCGGCCACGGCCACTTCCAGGTCGTGACGCACGGTGTAGCGGCAAAAAATCGAGACCGTTTCGCCCTGCTCGAAGCTGCGGCAGGGTTGGCCCGAGGCGTCGCACACGGCCACGTGGGTGCAGCCGGCCCAGTCGTTTTCGGCTACGGCCGCGCCCGCAAGGTCGAGGAAGGCCTCCTCGGCCGGCCAGCCGTCGCTGTCCTGGCCTTCGGGCGGCAGGTCGAGATTTCGCGACGCGTCGCCAAGGGATGTCGGCACGTAGTCGCCGCCGCCGACCATGTAGCGCTTGACCGCCGCCGCCGCGTCGCCCAGATAACCCACCCGGCCATGTTCGAGGAGCAGTCCCCGCCGGCAGAACTGGGCCACATCGTTCATGGCGTGGGAAACCAGCACCACCACCGTGCCCCGGGAAAGAAGCCCTTCCAGGCGCTTGTAGCATTTCTGGCGGAAAAAGACGTCGCCCACGGCCAAAGCCTCGTCGATGATAAGGACGTCCGGGGTCAGGCTCGTGGTCACGGCAAAGGCCAGGCGCAAGAACATTCCGCTGGAATAGGTGCGCACCGGCTGGTCGAAGTGCGGCCCGATGTCGGCAAAGGCCGCGATGTCGTCCATGCGGGCCAGGGCCTCGGCCCGGGGGATGCCCAGCACGGCGGCGTTGACGAAGACGTTTTGCCGGCCGGTGAATTCCGGCTTGAACCCGGAGCCCAGTTCCAACAGCGCCGTGGTGCGCTCGGGCAGGATGGCCTCGCCGCCGGTCGGCTCCAGCACGCCGGCCAGGATTTGCAACAGGGTCGATTTGCCGGCCCCGTTCTTGCCGATGATGCCGAAGGATTCGCCGGGCGAAACGGTAAACGACACGTCGCGAAGGGCCCAGTGCTCGCGGTAGAGCTTCTTGCCGCCGGGCACGAGCATCTGGCGCAGCCGGTCCTGGGGCCGGGCGTAGAGCTCGTACATCTTGGAGACGTTTCGCACGTCGATGACCGGGGTCTCAGACGACATCGGCAAAAAGCCTCTTCACATTGGTAAAAAAGGAGTAGCCGGCCAGCATGACCACGGCGCAAATGACGGTGGTCAGCCCCAGGGCCGGCCAATCCGGCATCTGGCCGTAAATAATGGTGCGCCGCAGATGGTCCACCACGGGATGCAGCGGGTTGAGCGCCAACAGGCCCCGGTACGGTTCGGGCACGGCCGAGAGCGGATAGAGGATGGGCGTGGCGAAAAACAGGAGCTGCACGGCCACGCCGATGATGTTGCCCAGGTCCTTGAGAAACACCCCCACCGGGGCCAGCAGCCAGCACAGCCCCAGGGTCAGCATGGCCAGGGGGATGTAGGCCAGGGGCGCCAGCAGCGCGGTCGGGTGCAAGGCTCCGGTGGTCGCCAGCACCCCCAGGACCACCAGGGACAGGGCGGCCAGGGATTCGAGGCAGGCGGCCAGCACCAGCCCCACCGGCAGAATCTCCAGCGGAAACTGAACTTTCTTAATGAAATTGACGTTTTCCGAAAGGAGCCTGGGCGCGCGGTTGACGCTGCCCGAAAAGACCTCGAAGGCCGTCAGCCCGGCGAACAGGATCAGGGCGTAGCCGGCCACGCCCCCGTCGGCTCCGGCCCAGGAGGGCTTGAAGACCACCGAAAACACGAAGGTGTAGACGGCCAGGGTCGCCAGCGGCGAAACGAGGCTCCACAGCGCCCCGAGCTGGGCGCCGTGGTAGCGCGAGGCGAACTCGATGCGGGTAAAGGCGGCCAACAGCTCGCGACGACGCCAAAAGGCCCGGGCAAAGGCCACCGGACCGAGGTTCGCGGCAAGGCCGGCCCACAAGGAGCCGCCCCGGGGCCGCCGCACGACCATGACCTTGGATTGCGTACGCATGGAGCCGGTTGCATATTCGATGGAATTGACGCATGTCAACGCATCCGACTCGCCCGCAACCTCCCAAGCCAAGCGATCCTTCATGCGCATCACCATTGACGCCAGTTCCTTGTCCTATCCCAAACGCACCGGCATCGGCCGCTGCCTGGAATCCATCCTGCCCCATCTGGCGTCCCTGGCCCAGTCCCGAGGCGACAGCCTGACCCTGGTCTCGGGCCAGCCCGTGGTCAACGCCGCCGCCCTGGCCCTGCTTGAGGCCGGAGCCGTCCGCGCCGCCACGGTCAACGTCCCCTCCCTCTACGCCTGGCAGCAGGCCGGCATGGCCTGGCAGATAAAAGAAGTCGGCAGCGACGTGCACTACGCCCCGGACGGGCTGCTGCCCATCGGCTTCACCGGCCGCAGCGTCGGCGTCATCAACGACGTCCTGTGGAAGCGCATCCCCGAGACCCTGCCGCGCCACATCCGCTGGGTGTTCGCCCTGCGCCAGCGGGCCAGCCTGGAAAGCCTGACCATCCCCCTGTCCCTCTCGGCCTTCACCCGGGACGAGGCCTTGGCCCTCTACGGCGATGTGGCGGCCCGCATCCGTCCGACCAGCCTGTGCGCCGTGGACCACCACCGCTTCCGCCCGGCCCAGCCCGCCGAAACGGGTGATGCTGGCGATGCCGCTGCCCTGGCCGATTTTCACGCCCGCCACAGCCTGCCGGAGGCCTTTTTCCTGTGCGTGGGCAACCTCATGGCCCACAAGAATCTCGCCGTGGCCCTGCGGGCCATGGCCCGGCTGCCCGAAGACGCCGTCCTGGCCGTGGTCGGTCATGGCGACCCGGGCGCGCTTTCCGTGGCCGCCCTGGCGGCCGGGCTGGCCCCGGGTCGGGTGCGCTGCCTGGGCTATCTGCCCGACGACGACCTGCCGCTGGCCTACCGGGCCGCCGCCGCCTTCGTCTTTCCCTCGCGCTACGAAGGCTTTGGGCTGCCGCTGCTCGAAGCCATGGCCAGCGACACGCCCGTGGCCTACGCCGACGCCGCCTCCCTGCCCGAAGCGGCCGGCGGAGCCGGCCTGCCCTTTGCCCCGGACGACGACGCCGCCCTGGCCGCCATCCTGGAGCGGCTAACGGCCGACCCCGACCTTCGGCGGCAGCAGACTGCCCTGGGCCTGGCCCGGGCCGCCGCCTTTTCCTGGGAAGCCTGCGCCGCGAACGTCTTTGACGCCCTCGTCGAGGCCGCCGGAGAAAGCGACAAGCGGCCCAAGGTCACCATCGTCACCCCGTCGTTCAACCAGGCCGCCTACCTGGAACAGACGCTGACTTCCGTGGCCGGCCAGCAAAACGCGGACGTGGAACACATCGTCCTCGACGGCGGCTCCACCGACGCCACGGCCAACATCCTGCGGGCCTGGGACGGCCGGCTGGCCTATTGGCGCTCGGCCAAGGACGACGGCCAGACCGCCGCCTTGGCCGAAGGCTTCGCCATGGCCACTGGCGAGGTCTTGGGGTGGCTCAATTCCGACGACTGGCTGTGGTCCGACGACGCGCTTAGCGCCGTGGCCGAGGCTTTCGCCAAGCACCCCGACGCGGTCATGGTCACCGGCGACACCGTGCTGACCGACGCCGACGGCGCCCCCGTCATGATCGACATGGTGCTGCCCAGCTCGCGCCAGATGCGCTACACCATGGCCGTGCCCCAGCAATCGACCTTTTTCCGCAAATCCGCCTACGAGGCGGCCGGCGGCATGGACACGGCCTTTGCCTACTGCATGGACTTCGACCTGTTCGAGCGAATAAGCCGCCAAGGCCGCATCGTGCGCCTGCCCAAGGTGCTGGCCGCCTTCCGCCTGCACCCCTCGGCCAAGACCGCCACCTGGCAAGAGGTCTTTCGCCGCGACGTGGCCGCCTGCCAGCACCGCCACGGCTCCGGGTTCCTGCATGAGCTCAAGATCAAGCTCGTGACCCTGGAAGTGCGTCTGGGTTCGGTCCTGGCCCAGCTTGGGGCCATCGTCAAAGGCCGACGGCTGCCCAGCCACGTCAACTGCCGCCTGGAACCCCTGCGCGCCTATGCCCGCAAAAAGCACGGCCTGGCCGGATAGCCCATGCGCATCGCCGTCAACGCCCGCACCCTGGCCTATCCCTCCGGCGGCCCCAAGGAATATCTCCTAAGCCTCATGCGGGCCATGCTCGACCTGGACGCCGGCCACGAGTTCACGCTTTTTTATTCCGACGCCAAGGACGTGGGCACGTTTCCCGAGGCCGAGGAAATCGTCCTGCCCACGGCCAACCGGCTGGCCTTCGACTGGCTGGCCCTGCCCCTGGCCCTGCGCCGCCGCCGCTACGACGCCGCCTTTTTCCCCTCGTCCAACATGCCTCCCGGCATCCCCTGCCCGGCCGTGGTGGCCATGCTCGACCTCGGCTATTTTCACCCGACACTCGCCATGTACCGGGCCGCCGACACCTGCTACATGAAGTTCGCCATCCGCTACAGCGCCAAGCGCGCCGAACGTCTGGTCGCCATCTCAGAATACACCCGGCGCGACGTCCTGCGCCTGACCCGGGCCAGGCCCGAACACGTCGCCGTCACCCACCTCGCCTGCGATCCCATGTACAAGGCCCCGGTGGACGAAGCCGCCCTGGCCCGCTTGCGCCGCGACCGTGACTTGCCCAACGATTTCATTCTCTACAGCGGCAACGTCTCGCCGCGAAAAAATCTCGCTGTGCTCCTGGCCGCCTACGCCCGCTTGGCCGACCGGACCACCTGCGATCTGGTCCTCACCGGCGGCCTGGCCTGGAGCGAAGACTTTGACGCGCTCACCCGCCGGCTCGGCCTGGAGTCCCGGGTACGCCGCCTGGGCCACGTGGCGCGTGAAGAAATGCCGCTGCTCTACCGCTGCGCCAAGGTTCTGGCCTTCCCCTCGCTCTTCGAAGGCTTCGGCCTGCCCATCCTCGAAGCCCAGGCCTGCGGCACGCCTGTCGTCTGCGCCGACGCCACCGCCCTGCCCGAAGTGGCCGGACGCGGCGCGCTGCTGGTCGATCCCGTTTCCGTCGACGCCTGGACCGAGGCCCTCGACCGCGTCCTTGCCGACGACGCCCTGCGCCGCACCCTCATCGCCGAAGGCCACGCCAACGAAGCCCGCTTCACCTGGGACCGCACCGCCCGCCAGACCCTCGCCGCCCTCGAAGCCGCCGCTGGCGGGAGATAAAGAGGGCCTCCGGCGGCTGGGGGCCTGAGGCCCCCAGACCCCCCATTGGGGGAGCAACGGTCTTGCGGGTGATTTTCATTTACGGTATGAACAATGTAGGAATTATCGTGTTTCCGGCTGCGGTAGCGGCCACCCCATAGCGTCACCAAAGGAGAAAGCCCCATGAGCAGAAAACGCATTGTCGTCATCGGCGGCACCGCCGCCGGCCCCAAGGCCGCCGCCCGGGCCAAACGCCTGGACGAGAACGCCGAAGTCACCCTGCTGCAAAAAGCCCCCAACCTTTCCATGGCCTCCTGCGGCTATCCCTATTATGTCGCCGGCAGCGTCAAGGAACGCGACAAACTCCTCGCCACCCCGGCCGGCGTGGTGCGCGATCCGGCCTTTTTCGCCGGGGCCAAGGGCGTGGCCGCCCTGACAGGCACGGAAGTCACGGCCATTGACCGCGCCGCCCATACCGTGGCCTGGAAACGGACCGCCTCCGGCGAGACCGGCCACCTTCCCTACGACAAGCTCATCATCGCCACCGGCTCCAATCCCAAGGTGCCGCCCATCCCGGGCCGCGAGCTGGCCGGCGTCACCACCCTGGCCAGCCTGGAGGACGCCGACCTCCTGCGGGAAAAGGCCAAAGCCATGCCCGGCGGCCGGGCCGTCATCGTCGGCGGCGGACTCATCGGCATGGAAACCTGCGAGGCCCTGACCGACGCCGGCCTGGCCGTCACCGTGGTCGAGGCCCTGCCCCAGATCCTCGGCTTCCTCGATCCCGAACTGGCGCTGCTCGTTGAAAACCACGCCAAGGCCAAGGGCGCGGCCGTGCTGACGGGCGTGGGCCTAAGCGAAATCCTCGGCGCGAACGGCGCGGTTTCGGGCGTGCGGCTGGCCGACGGCCGGGAACTGCCCTGCTCGCTGGTGGTGCTGGCCATCGGCGTGGCCCCCAACGTCGCCCTGGCCAAGGCGGCCGGCCTCGAACTCGGCACCACCGGCGGCATCAAGACCGACGCCCACATGCGTACCTCCGACCCGGACATCTATGCTGCTGGCGACTGCGTGGAAGTAACCAATCGCCTGACCGGCCAGCCCATGCTCGCGCCCTACGGCGATCTGGCCAACCTCGAAGGCCGGGTGGCCGGCGAAAACGCCGCCCTGGGCGACACGGCAACCTTCCCCGGAACCATCGGCAGCGGCATCTGCAAGGTGTTCGATTTCGCCGCCGGTTCCACCGGCCTGTCCGAGCGCCGGGCCAGGGAAGACGGAATCGATGTCGTTTCGGCCGTCAACGCCGGCTCCGACATCCCGGGCTTCATGGGAGCCAAACTCCTCGTCTCCAAAATCGTGGCCGAAGCTAAGACCGGTCGTATCCTGGGCTTTTCCTGCGTCGGGCCGGGCAACGTCAACCGGCAGGTGGCCGAAATGGCCATGGCCATCCTCGGGGGCCTCACCGTGGACGATCTGGCCATGGCCGACCTGCCCTACGCGCCGCCCTACTCCCTGGCCATCGACCACGCCATCGCCTCGGCCCACATTCTCCAAAACAAGATGCGTGGGCTTATGCGCAGCGTCGGCAACGGCAAAATCAAGGCCCGCCTCGACGCCGGGGACCGCCCCTTCCTCCTCGACGTGCGCGGCCCCAAGGAATTCGAACGTACCCGCCTGGGCCTCGGCGAGACGCTTATTCCCGTGGGCCAACTGCGCAAGCGCCTGGCCGAACTGCCCCAGGACAAGACCGCGCCCATCGTGGCCTACTGCGGCGTGTCCATGCGGGCCTACGAGGCCCAGCGGATGCTCCTGGCCGCGGGATACGACAACGTCACGGTCATGGAAGGCGGCCTGGCCGCCTGGCCGTTCGCGCGCGAGAAGTAGACAAGAATAAAAGATGCCTCCGGCGGGGGGGGGGGGGGGGGGGGGGGGGGGGGGGGGGGGGGGGGGGGGGGGGGGGGGGGGGGGGGGGGGGGGGGGGGGGGGGGGGGGGGGGGGGGGGGGGGGGGGGGGGGGGGG
>JAEZMB010000201.1 GCA_023435825.1 Pseudomonadota bacterium
GTCCGGGGCCAACCGGACCCGGCCGCGGGCGGGGAGGAGGAAGGCATCGACCGGAGCATGGAGGAGATCGGCCGGCAAGGGCGCGTCGGCCTGTCCCGGGGCCAGGGGAATCTCGGCCCAGGCGGCCAGGTCGGGCAGCCGCGCGGCGGCGGCGGCGGCGAGCAGGCCCCGGCCCAGGGCCCGGGCCACGTCGTCCTCGGACACCGACGGGTCGCCGATGATGCCCGACACTTCGGCGGTAAGCCCGGCCAGGCTGTCGGGCACGGCGCGGCGTATCCCCTGGGCGTCGGCCCGGGGCAGGTTCATGGCGGCCATGGCCATGGCGTTCTCCGTTGGTTGGGGGTGGGCGGGGCGGACTTGCGTCGCGTCCCGGCAACACGTGTGGATGGAGGTCGTGTTTGCGGGGTGCGGGCTAATCGAGGGTGAGCAGGCAGGGCTGATGCTTGCCGTCGGCAAAGGCGGCGGCAAAGGCCACGCCGGCCACGGGCTGGTCCACGTCGAGGCTGGCGTTCATGGCGGCCAGGCTCCCGGCAGCCGGACCGGGCACGAGCATGGAGCCCACGGCCGCCGTGCCGGCGGCCAGGCAGCAGGCCACGCCGCCGGTCTGGGCGAAGAAGTAGTGCCCGGCGGGCACGTCGCAGACGGCGACCCCAGCCGGCAGGTTTTCCTCGCTGGCCGAGACGGCCGCGCCGCACCAGGGCGAGGGGAGAAGCGAGACCACGGACGCGGCGGTGAGCGCCGCCCGCACCGGTTCGGCCAGGGTGATAACGGTCGTGCCGCCGGCGGCGCAGGCGGTGTTGGACAGGATGCGATGCTGCCGGCCGCCGCCGTCGTTGGCGGCCACTTGCAGGTAGCCGTCCTCGTAGGCGTTTTCGGCCACGGGCGCGGCCCCGACGACCAGGCTCACGACGCGGTCGCCGACAGCCGCCGGGGTGGCGGCGCGGCCGGTGTGGGCGGCCACGGCGGCCGGGGCCATGACCAGGGAGCCGGCCGGCACGGGGGAACTCCCGGCCTTGGCGTAGCGGAACTTGCGGCCGTCGGCGGTGATGCGCAGCGCGCCCACGGCTTCGCGTTTGGCCGGCGAGGTCTCGCCCACGTCCTGGGTGAAGGAAAGCTTCATGGGTTGGGCCATTTTTGCCTCCGATTGTTGGAAGTTAGGACAGATTGGCGTGGCAGGCGTGGGCCTTGCGGTTGGAGCAGATGAGGTTGCCGTGCCACAGGATCTTCATGGAGCGCCCGGCCGGTCCGGCCAGATCGACCCAGGGCTGGCGGGCGAAGAAGCCGTTTTGGTGGATGGCGAAGCCCAGGTGGTTGGTGTTGACGGCAAAGAGGTGGCCGGCCGGGCAGTAGTCGTCGGCGGCCAGCACCATGCCTTCGTAGACGAGGTGGGCGAACCCGGCCTGGGCCACGCCGTCGTCGGTGACGAAGCGCTGCTGGACCTGCAGGATGCGGGAGACCTTGTTGTAGAGGGCCTCGGTGGTGACGGCCACGTTGGGCTTGCCGTCACGGCCGTCGGAAACCTTGGCGGCGCTGCGCAGGGTCTGCAGGGTCTCCAGGCTCATGGCCTCGGCGTCGGCCACGGTGACGCCCTTCCAGGGCTTGGAGCCGTCGGCGGCCACGAGGTCGTTTTCGGCAATGCCGCCGTAAGGCTTGTCGGGATCGGGGCTGGTCAGGGCCCGCAGGCCGGTCAGGGTCGGGGCCTCGTCGCCGGCGGCGGAATAGAGGGTGGCGGCCAGCCAGCCGGAACAGGTGCGCTGGGCGGTTTCGAGCTTTTGGGTGACGAACTGGACCACGGCGTAGTCCCCGGCGGCGGCCACCTCGTCGGTGAGGTAGACGGTGGCGTTGCCGTAGGCGTGCTTCCAGTTGAAGGCGGCGGCGTTGATGGTGACGCGGTCGTCGCTGGAGAGCGTGTCGGCCCGGGTGAAAAAGCCGCCTTCGCTGTCGGAGTAGGACAGGGGCACCCGGATTTTCTCGCCCCCGGCCGGGCGCTCAAACAGGCCGGCCTGACGGTTCATGAGCAGGTCGAGCAGGAACGAATTGCGGAAGTAGATGTCCACGGCCCGGCCGCCGGCGGCGGCGAAATAGTCGTTGGTGATGGCTTCGATTTCACTGAGCGAAAGGGACATGCGGGTTCCTCCTTGGGGTTACAGGCCGGCGTCGCGGCGGCGGGCGGCCATGCGGGCGGCCAGGACGGCATGGACGCCGCCGAACCGGTCCGGGGCTTCAAGCTGGGGATCGTCAGCCCGGCCGCGCCGGGGCGCTCCCGAAGGCGCGTCCAGGGCGACGCTGCCGCGCCGGGCGCGCAGCCGCTCCATGGCCGCGGCTTCGCCTTCGGCCAGGGCTTTTTGGCGCACGCGCTCGGTTTCCTCCGCATTCGCCTTGCCGGCTTCGGCCAGGTGATGGGCGAAGTAGGCCCCGACCTCGTCCAGGAGCGGGTTTTCGCGCTGTCTGGCGGCAAGCGCGCCGTTTTCCCGCAGCGCCTCGAAATCCGGGTGTTCGGCGGCGAAGCGCTGGGCCAGTTCGGCCCGCTGCGAGGCGGCGCGCCGGGCTTCGAGGTTTTCCAGACGGGCCTCGATGAGGGCGTCGAGACGGGCCTCCAGGTCGCTAGAGACCGATTCCAGGCCGGCGATGCCGGGGTCGGTCCCGGCCTCGGCTCCCGGGGCGGTCCCGGAGGCGGGACCGGCGGTTGGCGCGGCGGCGGGATGGGTCGGCTGTTCCATGGTTCCCTCATAGGTGGGCTGGGGTTGGCGCGTCGGGCCGGGCGCGGCCGGCTCCTTGGCGCAACGTGTAGTCCCGGGCGCTGCCGGGGCTGTTTGGGGCGCACGAGGCCACGACGGCCATGGCGGCAGCCCGGAAAAAACAGTCGGAAACGGGGTTTTGCCAGCGTCCGGCGCGGCGTCAGACCAGCCCGCGCCGGGCTTTATGGCGCTCCAGGACTTCCCGGGCGACGGCCGGGCCGGGGTCCGGGCGTCGGGCGCGCTCCTCGCCGGGCTCCTGGGGACGGATGCCCTCGCCGCGCAGGAACCGGCGGTAGTTGGCCCGGCTGGGTTCGGCCAGAAAGGCCCGGACATGGGGGGCGGACGACTCCTTGTCGACCACGGCCGTGACGGACGGGAGCCAGTCGGCATCGGCCCGGTAGCCGCGCCCCACCGAGAGCAATCGCTTGGCCGAGCCGCCGCAGGCGCAAACATTTTCGTCCCGGTCCATGGGGGCCATGGCTTCGAACTCCCGGCCGCAGACCCGGCAGGCGAAATCATACAGCGGCATTAATTTTCTCCCGCGTCTTTGGTTCGGCATGAACAACCCAAGTCCGGCCAAACGCTCCTCGCCTCACCCCGCCAAGGGGGGCCGGGGGGGATTATCCCCCCCGGCGGGGGAGCTCGAAGGGGCAGCGCCCCCTCGATCCTCCATCCTCGCCAACACGGCGGCGCGGTTGTCCCAGTCGAGCTTTTCGAGGAGATCGCGGCGGTCGATGGCGTTCATGTCGTAGAGGGCCAGGGCTTCCTCGCGGCGTTGCACCCGGGAGACGGGCATGGTGGAGCCGGCCACCACGGTGAGCCGGGCCGGCACGCGGCAGGCATCGCCCCTGAGAGGGGCAATGGCGATGGCCCCGTTTTCGGCGAAGCTGATCCAGCGTTCCTTGGCGTACCAGTTCTGCATGTGGCTTAAGAACATGCGGCCGCGTTCGCGCACCAGGCGCGAGTAGTTGCGGATCTTGCCGCGAAGCAGGGTGGAGGCCTGTTCGATGAGCGCGGCGATGGCCTTGTAGGCGACCACGGGATGGTCCGGGGAGGCGGCCCGTTCCAGTTCGCCGATGCCCGAGATCTGGCTGAACAGTTCGCGGTAGATGGCCAGCACGCTTTCGATGTCCCGGGTGTTGTTGGCGAATTCCAGGTAGCGGATGCCCTGGGCGGCGGCCATGGAGGTCGGGTTGACGATGCCCAGGCGGTTGGTGAAGGCGGCGTTGTCCACGCCCGAGTCGCGGGGGTTGATGATCTTGGGCCGGGCGCAGCGGTCCTTGTGGTAGGTGAGCTGGGACAGGCACTTGTTGATTTCGAGCTGCAGCTCGGCCAGCTGCTCGAAGTCCGAGGCTCCCCAGATGGTGGTGGGGTCGGTCAGCGAATTGGCCAGGGCGAAGGGGTAGCGGTCGTAGAGGTAGCTGGCCATGGCCTGGTCCAGGGGCAGGGCGGGATTTATGGACGGATTGGGCTGGTCGGACAGGACGAGGGTCCCGGGGCCGGCCACGACCACGCAGCGGATAAAGCCCGGGTAGAGCGGCCCGTCGTCGGTCATGGTGTAGTCGCGCGCCCAGCATTCGCACACGAGCACCGTGTCCTGGCCCAGGGCGTCGCCGCCGCCGGCTCCGGCCAGCTGGCGCAGCACCTCGCCGAAGCGGGTGAAAAGCCCTTGCCGCCGGCCGTCGCCCAGGAGCACCTCGCGCCGGCCGTCGCCGAGATCGGCCAGGGTGGCGGCGTCGCTTTTGAGCTTGTCCGCCGCCTCGGGCCAGCGACGGGCCGCCTGGCGCAAGCTCATGGGCGCGAAGTGCAGCACGGCCTCGGCCTCCTGGAGGTCCAGGCAGCTGGTGGGATAGACGCCGAAGGCAAAGGGATCGACGTTTATGGTGCGCACTTCGCCCAGGCCGTATTCCAGTTCGGGGTCGAAGACGACTTTTTCCACGGCTAGGCCGTAGGTTTCGCCGTTTATGACCGAGCGTTCGAACACAGCCTGCTGTTCCTGTTCGTTCCACCACCAGGCGGCGGCGCGCTCCAGAACGCGGTAGACGTCCTCGTCGCCCACGGGGCTGACCCGGCTGACGTTGAAGGTCGGGTGGTTGTCGGTGAGCAGGTTGACGGTGCGCTGGCGGTGCAGGTGCAGGAGATTGGCCCCCAGGCGCGGCAGGCCGGGCTGGGCCGGCCCCTGCCAGCAGCGCCCCAGGCCCAGGCGGTAGTTGCGGGTCCAGGCCTCGGCCAGGCCCAGGCGGGCCTTGTCGCGCACCACCGTTTCGAGAAGTTCGAAGACGCGGCGGCCCACGCGCTGGGGCTCGGCGGCCGGGGGCAGGAGCTGGTTGACAGCGTCGGTCATCGGCTTCTCCGGTCAGGGTTGTCGCGTTTGGGGGTCGGGCCGGGGTTGGCGGGTTTCGGGTCGGGGCTGGCGGTTTCGGGCTGGCCGGGGGCGGGCAGCGGCCAGTCGCCCTGGTCGGTTTCGAGGCTTAGGGCCCCGTCCGGGGCGTACCCCTGGGGGTGGTGGCGGCACTGGGGGCAGCGCGCCGCCTCCCAGGGGACGTCCGGGGGGAAGGGCGGCGGGAACCCCGGCTCCAGGGGCTCGAACACGGCGCTGGTCAGCGGCGGGATCAGTCGGGCGGGGGTGCAAGCGGCAATGGGGGCGTGGCACAGGCGGCAGCGCAGGATCATGTTCGGGTCTCCTTTCGCGGCGGGTGTTCCCGCCGCCCTCAAGACCCACAAGTCCATGGAAACCGGCCGTAAACCAGCCAGTTTTCGTCAAAAAAAGCGGATGGTTTCCGACTTGTCCGCTCGGAGATTGAAATAAATTTCACAAGCCCGTGCCCCAAAAGCCGCTTTTCCCGTTGTGGCTCCATGGGCTTTCGACTAGTTTATCTTGAATTCTAAATTTTTGCCTCGGAGGAGACCACTATGCTTGGCATGGAGAAGAAAGTCCGGGCGATGTATGGCGATGATGTCGAGAGCAAGGTCGGCAATCCGGCCGTTGAAGCGAAGGAAACGGCCAATTCGGCCCGGGCCGGCCTGGCCATCGGGATTTTGGCCATTGTTTTGGCCATGGGCGTCTATGTCGCCCTGGACGCCAAACTGTCCATGGTGAGCCAGGCCGTGGCCGATGTGCCGGCCAAGGTGGCGGCCATGGACGCCAAGATCGCAGCCTTCGACGCCCTGCCGGGCAAGCTGCGCAAGGAAATGACGGCGGCGCGTCTGGCCGAGCTGGCCGCCACGGCCGACGCCCTGGCCGTCACCCTGGAAGGCGACGCCAACAAGGCGTCCCTGGCCAAGGTTTCCGAGATGATCAAGCAGCTCAAGGCCGACGTCGCCAAATAGCGACGGACCGCCCGAAGGCATGGGGCCGCGCCGGCTGTTCCGGACGCGGCCCCATGGCCTTCCCATCTGCCTGCGCCGCAGGCTTACGGGGTTTCCCCAGGCCTTTCCCACAGGCCAACGCCGAAAAAAACGGCCGCATTCTCATGGAATGCGGCCGTTTTCCTTGTCGGAATCGGGAAGGGACGGCTCAGTCCGGGCCGATGAACCGGTCGTCGGAGCGCGTATCGCCCACGGTTTGGCCGCGTCCTTCCAGCCAGCCGCTGCGCACCGGGCCGGCCGGGGCGTCGAAGGCCGGGGCATAGGGCTTGATGTCGAGTAGCGGCGTGCCGTCGAGCATGTCCGCGCCGCGAACGGTCAGCACGTTGCCCGCAACCGACACCACCTCCACCACGGACAGGCCGATGGGATTGGGCCGTTTGGGGGCGCGGGTGGCGAAAAGGCCGCGCGGCGTGTCGTCGAGATAGGGCGTCACCGTGGTCTTGTAGCCCGAGGATTCGTGGAAGCAGTAAATGAGGTAGACGTGGGAAAAGCCGTCCACGTCGGCCAGGGCCGGGGCCAGTTCGGGGTCAATCTCCACCCGGCCCAGGCTCTCCCTGGCCCCGCCGGGCTGGATGGGCATGCCTTCGAGGGCGGCGTAGGGCGTGCGGATCACACCGATGGGACGCAGGGCGATGGAGGTTTCCGGGGACATGGCGATCTCCTGTTACGCCTCGGCCTCGAAGGCTTCGCTGGCCCGGGACACGCCATAAGCCATGGCCATGGCCGCGATGCCGATGGCCGGGGCGTAGTAGGCCGGCGCAGCCAGGGCGAAGCGGATGAGCAGGGTGGCCAGGGCGAAGCCGGAATTGCGGAAGACCGAATGGAAGGCCGGCTGATAGGTGTGGGACAACAGCACGATGAAGATGTCGCTGAAGATGAGCACGGTATAGAACACCGAGAAAAACGGGTAGAGGTGGCCGGTGGTCATGCCCTGCCAGCCGATCCAGGCTCCGTAGGCGAGAAACGCCAGCAGCAGGCAGAAGGCCAGGAACTTCTTCGTGGCCACGAAGGGATAGAGCCACGGCCCCTTTTTGCCCTGGGCGCGCTTGCGGTAGCGGCGGTAGTACAGGCCAAGGCCCATGAACACGATCAGCGCGCCGGCCCCGTCGGCCAGCATGGGCAACAGCACGTCCACGGCCTCTATGAGGATGATGGGTTCGTGCAGGTGGACGAGTTCCTTGAAGGCGTCGCGCAGCAGGATCAGGCACAACACCTCGAACTGCTTGCCCAGCGATTTGGTCACCGAACAGGGCAAAACGAAGATGAGGTCCACGACTTCCTGGATCAGCACCAGGGTGAAGGCCAGGTTGATGGCGTAGAAATGGGACAGGGGGGTCATGCGGGCCAGAAACGGCGGCAACAGTCCCCGGATGTTGAGTTCGATGCCGATAAGGCCGATGAGAAAGGCCACGACCTGGCTGACGGCCACGACGCGGCGGGTTTTGGGGTGCTCCCAGAAGGAGTGCAGGGGGTCGAAGAGATCGGTGGCGATTTCGTAAAACGTGCTCATGGGGTATTCCTGGCAGGCTTATGCACCAAGCCCCCCTGAAAGGGAAGCCTCTTTTGCGTCAGGCGCTTGCCATGGGCCGTGGGTTGCGTCATATATGGTCAAGCGTCGTCTCTCCTGTATGCGCCGTCCGACGCCGCCAGACAAACGCCCTGGAGAGGTTCATGAAAGCACCGCGCGACTGGTCCATCAGCCTCAAGATCGCCCTTGTCTTCATTGCCATGCTGACGGCCCTGTCGGGCTTCACCATGCTCTATTTCCTCTACGAGCTCGGCCAATACCGCGAGACAAGCGGCGTCGAACTGCGCAACCGGCTCATGGCCGAGGCCAAGGACCGGCAACGCGAGGACGTCAACCAGGCCTACGCCGTCATCAAGTATTTCTACGACGTTTCCCAGGACGACGCGGCGCTCAAAAAGCGCGCCCACGACCATTTGAAGGCCGTGGTGGATGCGGTCGTGGGCCAGGCCAAGGCCTATTACGATGCCCACAAGGACGCCATGCCCCGCGAGGAGATCGAGGCGCAAGTGAAGGCCATGGTCCGACAGGCCCGCTTCGACGGCGACAACTACATCTGGATCAACGACCTGACCCCCCGCATGGTCATGCACCCGACCCAGCCGGCCCTGGAAGGCAAGGACATCTCGGGCTACCGCGACCCCAAGGGCACGGCCCTTTTCCAGGAAATGGTCAAGGTCGCCAAGGACAAGGGCCAGGGCATGGTGGCCTACATGTGGGACAAGCCCGGGGCGAAAAACGATCCCAAGCCCAAGGTTTCCTATGTGCGCCTTTTGCCCGAGTTGGGCTGGATCTTCGGGTCCGGGGCCTGGGTCGAGGACGAGACGGCCCGGCTGCAGGCCGAAGCCAAGGCCCAGCTGTCCAAGATGCGCCTGCTCGACGGCAACTATTTCTTCCTCTACGACAATACCCGGCCCATCCCGCGTGTGGTCATGCATCCCATCCGGCCGGATTTCGACGGCAAGGTCCTGGATTCGGCCCAATTCGACAAAGCCACGTCCATGAGTCCGGGCGCGGACGCCGCCGCGGTTGCCTATCCCGGCGGCAAGACCAACATCGCCACGGCCATGGCCGACGCCGTGGCCGCCACGGGCGAAGGCTACGTGACCTATTCCTGGCCCAAGCCCGTCTCCGGAGGCGGCGAAACCAGCGAAGCCTATCCCAAGCTCAGCTACGTCAAACTGTTCAAGCCCTGGAACTGGATCGTGGGCATGGGCGACTACGTGGACGGCATCGACCGTGACGTGGCCAAGGAGGCCGCCCAGCTCGACCAGGCCGTGCGGGCCATCGTCGTCAAGCTCGTCCTGTTCTCGGCCGTCTTCCTCGTCGGCATGGCCGTTTTGTGCCTGGTGCTGGTCCGGCGGCTGCTCAACCGCCCGATCTCGGCCATCGTCTCCTATGCCGACCAGGTGGCCGGCGGCGACCTGGCCGCCGCCCCCGCCTCGGGGCTGACCGCCGAGATGGCCAGCCTGGCCGCCTCCATCAGCGCCATGGTGGACCACCTCAAGACCGAACTGGAATTCGCCAAGGGCATCCTCAACTCCGTCACCCTGCCCTGCGTGGTGGCCGCCCCGGACGGCAAGATCACCCTGGTCAACCGCTGGCTGGCCCACTTCCTGGGCGAGAAAAAAGAACCCGAGGCCTACGTCGGCCGCCATATGAACGACGTGTTCGCCAGCCACGCCATCGTCGCCCAGGTTCTTGGCGACGTCATGAGCCGCCGGGAAATCATGACCAACGTGGAATACGACGGGCACTACGCCTGGGGCGAGCGCTTCTTCATCAAGATCGACGCCGCGCCCATCAGCGACGGGGCCGGACGTATGCTCGGGGTCTTCGCCATGCTGGCCACGCTGACCAAGGTCCGGCTGCAGCAGGAAGCCCTGGCCGAACAGAACAGGCTCATCGCCGCCGCCGCCAACACCGCCGAAGGCATCTCGGCCAAGGTGGCCGACAACGCCCGCGATCTGGCCGAACGCATCGACCGCACCAACGAAGGCGTGTCCTACCAGCGCCAACGCAGCATTGAAACGGCCACGGCCATGGAGGAGATGAACGCCTCGGTGCTGGAAGTGGCCCAAAACGCCGGCCTGGCCGCCGGCAGCGCCGACGAGGCCAAGGAGAAGGCCCGCCAAGGTTCCGACATGGTCCGTCAGGTGGTGGCCGCCATCGAGGACGTCAAGGCCATGGCCGAGACCCTTCGCGGCGACATGGCCGAACTCGACAAGACCGCCGAGAACATCGGCCGCGTGCTGGAGGTCATCTCCGACATCGCTGACCAGACCAACTTGCTGGCCTTAAACGCCGCCATCGAAGCCGCCCGGGCCGGCGACGCCGGACGGGGATTTGCCGTGGTGGCCGACGAGGTGCGAAAGCTCGCCGAAAAAACCATGACCGCCACCCGCGAGGTCGGCCAGGCCATCACCGCCGTGCAGCAGGCCGCCAGGCGCGGCAACCAGGAAACCGTCCGGGCCGCCGAAGCCGTGTCGCGCAGCACCGATCTGGCCGAAGCCGCCGGCGAAGCCCTGGCCGCCATCGTCGGCATGGTCGACAGCACCGCCGATCAGGTCCGGGCCATCGCCACCGCCGCCGAACAGCAATCGGCCACGGCCGCCGAGATCAGCCGGGCCACCGAGGAAGTCAGCCGCATCGCCGAAGACATCCGGGCCGGCATGGACGCCTCGGTGGACGCCGTGCGCGGACTCAACGACGAAACCCGGGAACTTGGCCAACTCATCGAACACATGCAGACCAGCGCCGGGGACGAAACCGACGGCCAGCCGCGCCGCCTGCCGTCTTGACCCTCAAAAGCCCAAGGAGCATCGCCCGTGGCCCGAATCCTCATCGTCGACGACGCCGCCATCACCCGCACCATGCTGCGCGGCATCCTGGAAAAAGCCGGCCACCAGGTGGCCGAGGCCGCCGACGGCGACGCCGCCATCGCCGCCTTCCGCGAAACTCCGGCCCAGGCCGCCTTCGTCGACATCTTCATGCCCGGCAAGGAAGGCTTGGCCACCATCAAGGAATTGCTCGAACTGGCCCCAAGCCTGCCCATCATCGCCATGAGCGCCGGCAGCACCTTTACCGACACCGAAACCCTGGGCTGGGCCAAAAGCTATGGCGCGAAATACACCCTGCCCAAACCCCTGGCCGCCGCTGCCGTGCTGGAGACGTTGGGGCAGATATTTAAGTAGGTGAGGGGAAGAGGATGCGGAAGAGGAAGAGCGGGCGCTGCCCGCACCCGGGGGGGGGGGGGGGGGGGCCGGGGCCCCCCCCCCCCCACGCACCGACCAGTTGAGTGCGGCCCGCGACGGGGGCGCGAGCGTCGTCAAACCCGGGGCGGGCGTATCTTCCGGATGACCGTCGCGTGGATGGACCCGATCGGGACCGGGCCGAACAGCCGCGAGTCGAAGCCCTCGCTGTCACCCAGCACGACGATCATCCCGGCG
>JAEZMB010000287.1 GCA_023435825.1 Pseudomonadota bacterium
CCTTTCCCGGCAACCCCGGCCCCCCCCAAAGGCGCCCGGCCGGCCATGCGACCCGGCCGGGCAGCTCCCCTGTCGCGGGAAGCCGCCATGGACACCCTTTCCTACCCTGCCTATCTGCTGGCCCTGACCGCCGGCATGCTCACCCCCGGCCCGGCCATGCTCCAAGCTTTGAGCCTGGGGCTGCGTCACGGCGCGCGGCCCGTGGCCGCCGCCGCCTTGGGCAACGTCTGCGCCACCCTCGCCCAGGTGGCGGCCGTGCTGGCCGGCCTGGCCCTCCTGGCCCGGGAACCGCTGCTCCTGCGCCTTATCTCCCTGGCCGGCGCGGCCTACCTCGGCTGGCTGGGGCTGTGCCTGTGGCGCGCCCCGGCCAGGCTGGCCCTGCCCGAGGCCTGCCGGGCCAGCCTCCCCGGCCTTTTTGCCCAGGGACTCGGCGTGGCCGCTTGCAACCCCAAGGCCTGGGGATTTCTGGCCGCCATGTTGCCGCGTTTCGCCGCCTCGGGCGTGGTTGACGCCGCCACCCTGGCCCTGACCGCCGGCCCGGTCTGCCTGCTGGGGTTTGGCGGCATGATGGCCTACGCCCGCTTCGGAGCCTGGCTGGCCGGCCGGCTGGCCTCGCCTGCCGCCCTGCGCCGGTTCTTCCGGCTCATGGCCGCGATCATCTGGGTTTGCGCCGTCTTTTTCGCCGCCGCCCGATTCCCCTGAAACCGGGATTGCGGTATGGATGCGCCCATGCCCCAATGCGCCAAAATTCTCTTCGTGGACGATGAGGTCGCGGTGCTCGATTCCCTGCGCCGCAACCTCGGACGCTGCTATGACCTGGAAACCGCCGTCGGACCGGAGGAAGGCCTGCGCCGGCTGGAAACGGCCGGTCCCTTTGCCGTCATCGTCTCCGATCTGCGGATGCCCGGCATGGACGGCGTGGCCTTCCTGGCCAAGGCCCGGGACATCGCCCCCGAGGCCGTGCCGCTCATGCTCACCGGCCACGGCGACCTCGACGCGGCCATGGCCGCCGTCAACGAAGGCCGCATCTTCCGGTTTTTGACCAAGCCCTGCCCACCGGGCGTGCTGTCCCGCTCCCTGGACGCCGCCCTGGCCCAGTACCGGCTGGCCGCCGCCGACCGGGAACTGCTGCGCGTCACCCTGGAAAACGCCCGGCTCAAGGAGGACGTGGAGCGCATCATGCGCCACGACCTCAAAACGCCGCTGACCACCATCGTGAGCCTGCCCCAGGTCATGGCCGAGGACGAAAACCTCACCGACGACCAGCGCGAGATGCTCGCGCTCATCGAGGACGCCGGCTACACCATCCTCGGCATGGTCAACCTGTCGACGGCGCTGTTTAAAATGGAGCGCGGCCAGTACCAGCTGGAGCCGGCCGAGGTCGATCTCGTGCCCATGCTGCGCAAGCTCTTCGCCAGCCACGCCGACACGGCCAAGCGTCGGGAACTTGTCCTGAGCTTAAGCCTCGACGGCCGGCCCGACAGCCCCGAAGCCGCCTGCCTCGTGCGCGGCGAGGCGCTCTTGTGCTGCTCCATGCTGGCCAACCTCGTGGCCAACGCCGTGGAAGCCTCGCCCCCGGGCGGGGCGGTGTCGGTGGATCTGGGGCGGGAGGGGAATACCGTGCGCGTGGCCATCGCCAACCAGGGCGAGGTGCCGGAGAGCATTCGGGAGCGGTTTTTCGAGAAGTACGTCACGGCCGGCAAACCCAAGGGCACCGGGCTTGGGGCCTATTCGGCCCGGCGCGTGGCCCAGGCCCACGGCGGCGACATCGTCATGGAAACCGGCGGGGGCGAAACGACCCTTACCGTATCCCTGCCCGCAGCCTGACCAGGCTCGGGCAGCGGTCGCACACGGAACAGAGCTTCTTGGCCAGGGTGTCCGGGGAAAACGGCTTGACCACGTAGTCCGTGACCCCGGCCTGGACGGCCGTGACCACATGGTCGGCGTTGGCCTCGGCCGTGACCATGATCACCGGCAGCTTAGCCAGGGATTCGCTCTTGCGGATGCGCTCCAGAAGCGACAGCCCGGACAGGCGGGGCATGTTCCAGTCCAGGAGCAGGAGGTCCACCCGGCCGACATTGAGGATGCGCCAGGCCTCGTCCCCGTCCTCGGCGAACTGGACGTTTTTGAGCCCCAGCTGCCGCAGGATGAAGGCAATGGTCTTGCGCATGGGCTGCTGGTCGTCCACGATGAGGATGCTCATGGAGGCTGGCAGGCGTGCGGCGGAATGGTCCTGCGGCGTCATGGCCTCACCTTACGCCGAGGGGCGTCAAAAAGCCACGGCCGGCAAGGCCGTTTGGCGCGAAATCAGTCGCAGCGGTGCCGGCTGCAGGCCCCTTCGCGGGTGAAGACCACGGACTCGGCGATGTTGGTGCACTGGTCGCACACGCGCTTTAAGCCATGGGCGATGAAACAGACCTGCACCGCCCGCTCCACCGGCCGGGCCGCGTCGCGCATGACCTCGGCCATCTCCTTGAGGATGGAGACGTTGAGCTCCAGGATTTCGTCGGACTCCTCGCACAGCCGCCGGGCCATGGTCAGGTCGAGGTTGGTGAAGCACTCGGCCGTGTGGGTCAGAAAATCCCGGGTGGCCTCGGCCAGTTCCACGAGCTTGGGCGGCGGGGCCTGCGGGGCCAGTTCCAGGAGAATGAGCCCCCGCTCGGCGATGTTGACGGCCTGGTCGCCGATGCGCTCGATGTCGCCGGAGCAGCGCATGCAGCCGACGATGGCCCGCAGATCGCCGGCCACGGGCTGGTGCAGGGCCAGTATCCGCAGCACCTCGGCGTCCAGCGAGCATTCCATGGCGTCGATGGCGGCGTCGCCGGAAATGACCGCGTCGGCCAGGGCCGGGTCGCGCTCGAACACCGAGCGCACGGCCGTGTCCACGGCCGCCTGGGCCAGGCGGAAAGCGGTCAGGGTTTCGGTTTTGAGGCGCTGCAAATCGGCTTCGATGAGGCGTTCCACGCATTCCCCCGAGACTGGTCTGGGTTGTTTGGCGAATGGAAACCGTAACCGGCGGCGTCAGGCCTGACAAGGGGCGCGCCAAAATGTCACATTGGCCGCCCGGCCGACTCCCTTGGCAGCCCTCCTGCCGGCCCGCCCCGTATCAAAAAGAAGGCATTTCAAAAAATTCCTTGGGTTAGCCCAGTGTCCACGGCAACGGCAATCGTGGCCGCGACACAAGCGGCCCTTCCCGCCACCCCGGCCTTGACGGGGCCGGCCGAAAAGCCCACACCCGCCCAAAAACGGAAAAGGATTGTCGTTATGCCTTTCCCCGCCGCCGGCGCGCCGGTCTTGACGCTGATCACCGTCTGCATCGCCCAATTCATGGCCCCGTTCATGCTGACCGCCGTGGGCGTGGCCCTGCCGTCCCTGGGCCGCGACCTCGGGGCCTCGGCCATGCAGCTGGGGCTTATCGAACAGCTTTATGTCGTCTCCCTGGCCATGGCCATGCTGGCCTTTGGCCGGCTGGGCGACATCGTGGGCCAGCGCAAGGTGCTGCTCCCGGGCCTGGCCCTTTTCACCGGGCTGACCTGCTCCCTGGGCTTTGCCGGCTCGGTGGAGATGGTGCTCGTGCAGCGGTTTTTCCAGGGCCTGGGCGCGGCCATGGTGTTGTCCGGGTCCCTGGCCATGGTGGCGGCGGCCTATCCGCCGGAGATTCGCGGCCGCAAAATCGGGCTGGTCTCGGCCTGCACCTATGCCGGGCTGTCTGTGGGGCCGGTCATCGGCGGCTGGGTCGCCGGCCATTTCGGCTGGCGCTACGTGTTTCTCATGTCCGTGCCCCTGGGGCTTTGCGCCACGGCCATGTGCCTGTTCGGGGTGCGCCAGGGCAAAGCCGCCGCCTCGGGCGAGCGCATGGACTGGCCGGGCGCCGCGGCCTACGCGGCCAGCGTGGGGCTTATCATGCTCGGCGCGGCCCACGCCCGGGAACTGCCCTTGGGGCCGGCCATGATCGGCGGCGGGCTCATCGGGCTGGCCTGTTTCCTGCGCCTGCAGGCCAAGACGCCCTGTCCGCTGCTGGACGTGTCGCTTCTGCGCCAAAACCGCTTTTTCACCCTGAGCTGTCTGGCGGCCCTGGGCAACTACGCCGCCACGTTTGGCATCACCTTTCTCATGAGCCTGTATCTGCAATACGCCAAGGGCTTGCCGCCGCGTCTGGCCGGGCTGGCGCTTTTGTGCCAGCCGGTCATGCAGGTCATCGCCTCGCCCATCGCCGGCCGGCTGGCCGAGCGGTTCGCCCCGGCCAAGCTGGCCACGGTGGGCATGCTCGTCAGTTCGGCCGGCCTGCTCGCCTGCGCCGCCGGCATTGGCCAGGACACGCCGCTGTGGCTGCTCGGCCTGGAACTGGCCGTCATCGGCACGGGCTTTGGCCTCTTCATCACGCCCAATTCCACGGCCATCATGGGCAGCGTAACAAAGCGCCAGTTCGGGCTGGCCTCGGGCATGGTGGCCAGCATGCGCACGCTGGGCATGGCCGTGTCCATGACCAGCGTGACGCTCATCTTCGCCCTGCTCATGGGCGAGGCGGCCATCGGCCCGGACACGCTGCCGGCCTTTCTGACCAGCATGCGCATCGGCCTGACCGCCTTTGCCGCCTATTCCTGTCTGGGGGTTATTTTGTCGTTTCTGCGGGGGAAAACGCGCTGACGGCGTTGCCCGGCAAAGGCGCGCGCACGCCTTTTACGGGCAACGCCGTGGAGATTGTCTGGCGTGTGGCCGGCCAGAGTGCGCGGCCACAACTATCCGATGGCATTATCAAGAAAAACTAATGGTTCTAGTCTTTTGATCGAGGGATACCCTATACGATTTTCGTCGTCGCGGCCCTAATGCAACACCGGGAAAGCGGCGGTAAGCCCCGTGATGATGAACTGGATGCCCAGGGCCAGGGTGATGAGTCCGAAAATCTTGGTGAAGATGTCCATGCCGGTGCGGCCAAGAAACCGCACGATGGCCGGCGAATAGTAGAACGCCAGATAGTTGACCACGCTCATGACGGCGATGGCTCCGCCGATGCGCATGAGCCCGGCCGTGGTGTGGGCGGATTCGGCAAAAAGCACGATGGTCGAAATGGTGCCGGCCCCGGTGGTCAGCGGGATGGCGATGGGCACCACGGCCATGGGGATCATGCGCGACACGCTGACCGGAGCGAGCCCGTCGGCCTCGTCGCAGCTGCACTTGAGCATGGAAAGCCCGCTGGAGACCAGCAGCAATCCGCCGGCGATGCGGAAGGCGGCGATGGAGATGCCGAAAAAGTCGAGCACCGCCGCGCCGATGAACAGCGATATGGCCATGGTGGCCAGGGAACTGGCCGTGGCCACGCCGCACAGGCGATGTTGCACCGGGACCTCGGCCCCCCGGCACAGGTTCATGAAGATCGGCAGAGCCGGAATGTTGTTGGCGACAGCGAAAAGGCCAAGCAGATAATGCTGGAAGGTCATGTCCACGGGGCGTCGTCTCCGTCCTGTCGGGCAGCCGGGGGGGGGGGGCGGCGCGGCGGCCCCGCCGGCG
>JAEZMB010000014.1 GCA_023435825.1 Pseudomonadota bacterium
GTCGAGCACCCGGCGGCAGCCGGGCGCATCGACGGCCCGGGAATTCCGACGCCCCACGCGGCGCAGCCGCCAACGCCTTGGCGCACGCCGCCAGGCGGTCTTCCCGCCCCATCACCAGCCGCAACACCCCCTTCCCCTGCCGCGCCCATGCGGGGTTCCCCAAGGGGGTCACCCCCTTGGGTCGCCGGAGGCCTCTTCTCTTCCGTCCACCGCTCTCGCCGTCCGCCCGCCAACCATGCCGCACCGCGCCAAGGAGCCGTCGCCATGTCCGACAACGCCGCGTCCCCTTCCACATCCCCTTCCGCCTCCATCTCCCCTGTCGCTGGCGAGCCGGCGCTGACGGACCAGCAGCGCCGGTTTGTCGAGGAGTATCTGGTGGACTGCAACGCCACCTTGGCGGCGGGGCGGGCGGGCTACAGCGCGCGCAGCGCCAGGCAGGCCGGGGCGCGGCTGCGGGCGTTGCCCCACGTGCGGCGGGCGCTGGAGGCGGCCATGGCGGCGCGCAGCGACCGGCTGGGGGTGAGTCAGGACCGGGTGGTGTTGGAGCTGGCGCGGCTGGCTTTTGCCGACATGCGGGATTTCGCCAGTTGGGGGGACGGCGGCGTGCGGCTGCGGCCGTCGGAGGAGCTGACCGAGGATCAGGCGGCCTGCGTGTCGGAGATCGTGGAGACGCCGGGCAAGGGGGTGCGGGTGAAGCTTTTCGGCAAGCAGCCGGCCCTGGCCGCCTTGGCGCGGCATTTGGGGGCGCGCGATGGCGGCGGCAAGGGGGTCGGGCGCAGCGACGCTGGGCCGGACGCGGCGTCCGGGGAAGGCGTGCGGCCGCTGACGGTGGTCACCTGGGTTCCGTTCCCGGACGCGCCGCCGCCGGAGCCGGAAGACGGCGCGGGGGAGTAGGCGGGACGGGCGGCGGTCACATGGACAGGTTATAGCAGCAATTTTAGCGCGCCACGTCTCGCGCGCCCGGCCCCTCACACCCCTGACGGCGAACGCCAGGACAAATAATACTTCTCCTGGTCTCCGGAATGCCCCGCGCCGACCGCGCCGAGTTCGCAGTCGTCGCCTTCCCGCAGCCCGGGGCGAGCCTGGCGCGCGGCCTGGCGGCAACGGCCGGAAAGCGCTTCAAAGGCCGCGTCCGGGATGGGCGCGTCCGGGCTGCCGGCGTGCAGCGCCAGGGCCGCCACGGCGCAATCGGCCACGGCCGTGGGCGGCGGCGCGGGATGGCGGCGCAGCAACCGGGCATACCCCATGGCGGCCGGCTGGGACAACGACGGCACGGCGCACACGGCCAGCGCCAACAGCGCCAGGGCGAACAGGGCGATGGCCAGACGACGTTTGCGCGGCAAGACCAGCATGGCGGACTCCTCCGAACGCGGCTGACGCGTCCGCCCCGGTCCAAGCCTGAATCGTGCCAAAAATAATTCCAATCATTACGGCTTTGCCGCCGGGCAGCGCGGCATGAGGAAACCGGCATTGCGGACAATTGACGGCATTTCGGCACTTCCCCCCGGCGCGGTGGCCGTGGACTACCGGCCCCAGCCGCTCCAGGCCCGGCTCCATGCCTGCCCGGCCAACGAGATCCTGTTTGGCGGCGCGGCCGGACCCGGCAAAAGCCACGCCCTGCGCTTCGAGGCGCTTCTCGCCTGCCTGCGCGTGCCCGGCCTTCGGGCCTACCTCTTCCGACGCACCATGGCCGAGCTGGAGCGCAACCATATCCTGCCGGCCCTGGCCCAGTTTCCCCGGCAACTCGGCACGTTTCGGGCGGCCAAGCAGCGTTTTGAATTCGTCAACGGCTCCATGCTGCTGTTTTGCAGCTGCCAGCGCGAGAACGACGTGTTTCGCTACCAGGGCGTGGAAATCCATCTGCTGTGCCTCGACGAGCTGACGAGCTTCACGGAGTTGCAATACGACTACCTGCGCGGCCGGCTGCGTTGCGCACTCGACGTGCCGGCGCAGCTTCGCCACAAGATTCCGGGCATTGTCTGCGCCTCCAACCCCGGCGGCGTGGGGCACGCGTTCGCCAAGGCCCGGTTCGTCGATTTCGCGCCGCCGGGCGTATGTCGCCGCGCCCCGACAGCCGAGGGCGGGATGCTGCGCTGCCACATCCCGGGGCGGCTTTCCGACAACGCCATCCTCATGGCCCGGGACCCGGGCTACGCCGCCCGCCTGGACGCCCTGCCCGAACCCTACCGCACGGCCTACCGCGACGGCGATTGGGACGTGTTTATGGGCCAGGCCTTCGCCTTCCAGCGCCGGCTCCACGTAATCCCGCCGCGTCCGATCCCGGGCGACGCGCCGCTTTTCATGACCTTCGACTGGGGCTACGGCGCGCCGTTTTCCGTGGGCTGGTGGTGGGTGGACGCCGACGGGCGGCTTTTGCGCTGCAGCGAATGGTACGGCTCGAACGGTTCACCAAACCAGGGCCTGCGCCTGACCGACACGCAGATCGCCGCCGGCATCCTGGAGCGCGAACAGGAGCTTGGCATCAACGGCCGACGGATCACCCGGCTTTGCGGCCCGGACTGCTTCGCCAAAAAGCCCGACTACCGGGGCGGCGGCCAGGGGCCGAGCACGGCCGAGACCTTCGCCGGGGCGGGCGTCATCCTCTCCCCCGGCGATCCCTCGCGCAAACTCAAGATCCGGCAGTTCCACGAACGCCTGCGCCCCCGGGACCACGGGCCGCCCATGCTACAGGTCTACGACACCTGCCGCGACTTCATCCGCACGATCCCGCTGCTGACCGCCGACCGGCGCAACGTCGAGGACATCGACACCACCGGCGAGGACCACATCTACGACGAGGCCTGCCACGCCTGCATGGCCCGGCCCCTGGCCACCAGCCTGGACGAAACAGGCAAGCAGCCGGCGGCCCGGCTCATCGACGCGGTGCTGGCCCCGCCGCCAACCGACGAGGAGGCTTTATGAGCGATTCCCTGCTCTTGTGGATGGCCTTTGATGCGGCCCTGCATCTGGCCGGGGCGGCGGGCTTTTTGCTTTTCGGCTGGCGGCTTGGCCGGGAAAGCGCCGGCCGGCCCATGTTCGACTATCCGTCCTGGCCGGCCCGGCCGCCCCGCCAGGATGGCGACGCACCCCTGGAAGAGGCCGATCCCTGGTCCGCCTCCGCCATCACCGCCACGCCGCTCGATCGCCGGCCGGCCATGGTGGATATTTTCGAGACACTTGCGCCCCGCCGGCCGTTGAATGGCGATATCGGGACGCCTTCTTAAGGCTAATAGTTTGAAATAAATGAATTTTATTGCAAAGGTTCCTGCATAAAAACTATACGTCCCGGCCGTTGAACGCCGCTGGGCTGGGCACATTGCATACAGCCCAGGCCTCGGAGCGAAAAGCCCGAAAAGAACCTTAATCACCTAATCATACACACTATTTCACTTTGGCACGGCTACTGCAATTGGAAAAACCATCCACGGGCAACGGCCCAGCGGAACCCGACCACGCCGGACATTTCCGGCAACCTTACGGAGGTAATTTTCATGCGCGTCAAGTCGCTTCACATCGTTCTCTCGGCTCTGGCCATCCTGGCGCTCACTTCTTCCCTGGCTCTGGCTCGCGGCGGCATGGGCGGCCCGGGCGGCCAGGGCGGCTGTCCCGGCATGGACGGCGGCTGGGGACAACTCAGCCCGGAAAAGCAGGCCGCTTTCCAGAAGCTCCATGACGCCTTCGCGGCCAAGACCGCCCAGCTGCGCGCCGACCTCGGCGTCAAGATGGCCGAACTCAACGCCCTGTCCGTGGGAACCAGCCCGGACCAGGCCAAGATCGACGCCGTGACCAAGCAGATCGGCGACTTGCAGGCCAAGCTGCTCTCCGAGCGCACCCAGTTCCGCATCCAGGTGGCAAAGGAAATCGGCCCTGGCGTGGCCGGCGGCGGCTGTCCCGGCATGGGCGGCGGCATGGGCGGCTACCACGGCGGCGGCTGCCAGTAACGACGAACGCTTCGGGGCCGAGCGAGTCCTCCGCCCGGCCCCGCAGCCGAATCCATTGAGGCAGCCATGTGCGCGATCCCCGGTTTCCCCTTCTTCCCGGGCGGTTGGCTGACCATGCTGCTCCTTGTCCTCGCCGCCTTGGTCGTCCTGGGTCTGGCCCGGACCCGGAACGACAAACGGCGGCAAGCGGTGCGACGCGGCGCGGCCGCCGACCGCGACGACGCCCTGGACATCCTGCGACGGCGATTGGCCGAGGGGGCGATAAGCCCCGAAGAGTACGACCGGCTGCGCAAAATCGTCGCCGCCCCGGCAACCGACGGGAACAGATAGGCAGTTCCTGTTGACTCCATAGACGTACCCCCGTGTTGACAACCCTCTGTCTCCTTCCCCAACCCGAAGCGGCCCCGTGGCCGCTTCGGGCCTTTTGAACCGATGACTTTTGCCGGCGACGTTGCTACCGTTCCGGCCCCACGACACCACGCAGCACAAAGGAGCGCCCATGGGCACCAACAAATCCGGCGAGGCGACGGTTGGACGCAGCGCCGCCATCCTCGGGGCCGGGCTGGCCCTTCTGGCCGGCATCTTTCTGGGATTCACCATTCGCGGCATGATGGACAGCCCGTCCAAGGGTGGCGCGCCCGCCGCCCAGCAACAGATGCCGCCGCCCCAGGCCCAGCAGCAGCAAGCGCAGCAGGCCTCGCCGGCCCTGCTCGACCGCATCAAGGCCCTGGAAAAACAGACCCAGCTCGAACCGGCCAACGTGGCCGCCTGGACGGAGCTGGGCAATCTCTATTTCGACACCGACCAGCCCGAAAAGGCCATTCCGGCCTATGAGAAGTCGCTGACCCTGGAGCCGGGCAACCCCGACGTGCTCACCGACCTCGGCGTCATGTACCGCCACGTGGACAAGTTCGACAAAGCGCTGGAGTGCTTCAACAAAGCCCTGGCCATCAATGCCGGCCACGTCATCGCCAGCTACAACAAGAGCATCGTGCTGGAGCACGACAAGAACGACCGCGCCGGCGCGGTGGCGGCGCTCAAAGCCCTGGCCGCCAAAAACCCCCAAGCCGTGCTGCCCGGCAACAAGCCCGTGGCCCAGGCCATCCAGGAGCTGTCGCAGTAGCGGGAGCGAACCTTTGGGTTGATCTGACTGAGACGGCCAAGCGCCGTAAAATACGAAAGCCCCGGGAAACCGGGGCTTTTTTGTGAGCAAGGAAGTGGGCGGCGGCAAGCCTAGGGGCGTTTGCCGTGCTCCTGGCTTTCCATGAAGGCCCGGAGCACGGCGTTGATGGCCGTCTGGTAGCCTTTCTTCCGCCGGGCGCGAAACCAGGCCAGCACGTCCCGATCCAGGCGGATGGAGACGCGCTCCTTGGTTTCGGGCAGCAGGTCATCCAGACGCACGCGCCTGGCCTTCTCGAAAAAATCGTCGCCAAGCGGCGGATTGTCGGGATCGGCCAGGGCGTTGGCGGTCGCTTCCGCGTCGGTCATGGCGTCCACGCGCGCCCAGTCGGTTTGCGAGGGAAGGCTACGCAGCTCTTCCTTGGTATAACGCACGATGGTCTTGCCGTTTTCAGTAGAGTTCGTCGGCATAGTGGCTCCGTTCCCTGGCGTTGGCTTTTCGCGCGGAAATAATGCGGAATGCGCCGCCGCGAAGAGTAAAAACAACGATCAACAAGCGCCCGCCCACTTCGCCTGCGGCGATGCAGCGGCGCTCGCCGTACGCCTTGCGGTCGTCCTCAAACAGCACCGGGGAATTTTCGATGGCGGCCTTGGCGTCCAAAAAGTCGATGCCGTGCTTGGCGAGGTTCGCCAGCCGCTTGGCTTCGTCCCATTCGAAATCCATGGAGAGAATGTATGGACAGATTGTCATCCTGACAAGGAGGTCAAGGCCGGCAACAAGCCCGTGGCCCAGGCCATCCAGGAGCTGTCGCCGTAGCGGGAGCGAACCTTGGGGTTGATCTGACCGAGACGGCCGAGCGCCGAAAAATACGAACGCCCCGGGAAACCGGGGCTTTTTTGTGGGCTCCAGCGTGGGCGGCCGGAGGGTCGAAAGACAGGACGCTCTTGCCGGCCGGTTGCGCCAACAATGACAAAACAGCAATCCACTTTTAATAGAAAATTCCCATTGAGGACTGATCTTGTTGCCCTATTTGCTTGCGTGAGACGCCCCTCATTGTTTATTGATCACTTAGATGGCCCCATGGCGCCGAGCCTGCCCCAGCCAGGCGTTCGCTGCTTTCGCCATTACCTGGAAAGCACCTGTTCACAGAGGGAAGGCTATGGATACTGCGGAAAAAGAGCCGAAATATTACGTTGGCGTAGGCGCATCCGCCGGCGGACTCGAAGCACTGGACGCCTTTTTTTCCCAAATGCCGGTGGACAGCGACATGGCGTTCATCGTCATCCAGCACCTTTCGCCGGACTATAAAAGCCTCATGGTGGAACTGCTGTCCAAGCGCACGGCCATGAACGTGCGCCGCGCCGAGGAAGGCATGGCCGTCACGGCCAACACCGTCTACCTCATCCCGCCCAGAAAGCAGCTCACCATCTTTCACGGCAAGCTCATCCTGAGCGATCTTGACCACGCCAAGGGCATCAATTTGCCCATCGACATCTTCTTCCGTTCCCTGGCCGAAGACCAGGGGGACAAGGCCATCGGCGTCATCCTCTCGGGCACCGGCAGCGACGGCGTTCGCGGCATCCGGGCCATCAAGGAGGCCGGCGGCATGATCATGGTGCAAAGCGAGGATTCGGCCAAGTTCGACGGCATGCCCCGCGCCGCCATCGCCACCGGGCTGGCCGACATGATCCTGCCCGCCGACGCCATGCCCGGCAAGCTCGTCTCCTTTGCCAAACATCCCTTCACGTCCACGCCCGGCCATCCCCAGGCCCTGCTGTCCGACGAGGACGGCCTGACCCGCATTTTCGCCCTGCTGCGCGAACAGACCAAGGTGGACTTCACCTACTACAAGCCCAGCACCGTGCTGCGGCGCATCGAACGGCGCATCACCGTCTGCCAGACCGCCAACCTGCGCGAATATGTCCGCCTGCTGGAGTCCAGCCCGGGCGAGGTCACCACCCTGTACCGGGAACTGCTCATCGGCGTGACCAGCTTCTTCCGCGACCGCGACGTCTTCACGGAACTGGGCAACACCTATATGCCCGCCCTGCTCAAGGCCAACGAACGGCACGAGGTCCGTTTCTGGGTGGCCGGCTGCTCCACCGGGGAAGAGGCCTACACCCTGGGCATTTTGGCCCTGGAGTGCCTGGAGCGCCTGGAGCGGCCGCTTTCGGTCAAGATCTTCGCCACCGACATCGACCGGGACGCCATCCTCCACGCGGGCAACGGCCTCTACGCCGAGTCCATCGCCGCCGATCTGCCGCCGGGCATGTTGGCCAAGTATTTCGTGCGCCGTGACGACCAGTACCAGGTGAGCCGCCATCTCCGGGAAATGGTGGTGTTTGCCCAGCACAACCTGATCAAGGACCCGCCCTTCACCAACATCGATCTGCTCAGCTGCCGCAACATGCTCATCTACCTGCAGCCGGTGCTGCAGCAAAAGGTCCTGGAGTTCATGAATTTCTCCCTCAATCCCCAAGGGCTGCTGCTGCTTGGCACCAGCGAGACCCCGGGGGAGATGGGCGAGTACTTCGAACCCTTGCACCACCGGTTCAAGATTTTCCGTTCGCGCGGCAAACGCCGCCACACCGCTGAGAAACCGCTGTTCCAGGGCGCCGGAGACCGGCTTTCGCGCCAGTATGCCTCGCGGTTTTTCCGCAACGAGCACGCCCTGGGCCAGCGCGAGGAGGAACGCATCCAGGACCGGCTGCTGCAGTCCCTGGCCGGCGATTACGTGCCCCTGGTGGCCGTGGTCAACGAACACCACGAGCTGCTGCATCTGGTGGGCGACTCCGAGGGGCTGCTGCGCCTGCCGTCGGGCAAGCAGAGCAACGACATCACCCGCATGGCCGTCAAGGAGCTGGCCATCCCCCTGGCCACGGGCCTGCAGAAGGTCTTCCATTCCGGCCAGGAGATCAGCTACGCCAACATCCGCCTTCCCGCCCGCGACGGGGTCAGGACCATCGTCATGCGCATCCGGCCCCTGCCCGAAAAGAAAGGGCAGTTGCCGCTGGCGGCGGTCATCCTCCAGGAGTCCGCGCCCAACAAGTCGGAAGCCCAGCCCGGCGCGGCCCAGGAACTCGACATCACCCGCGAGGCAGAACAGCGCATCCTCGACCTGGAGCAGGACCTGCAATTCACCAAGGAAAACCTGCAGGCCACCATCGAGGAGCTGGAAACCTCCAACGAGGAACTCCAGGCCACCAACGAAGAGCTCCTGGCCAGCAACGAGGAGCTGCAAAGCACCAACGAGGAACTCCAGTCGGTCAACGAGGAACTGCACACCGTCAACGCGGAGTACCAGAACAAGATCCTGGAACTCACCGAAATGACCAACGACCTGGACAACCTCATCTCCGCCACCCAGATCGCCACGGTGTTCCTGGACGAGAACCTGGAAATACGGAAATTCACCCCGGCCGCGGCCAACATCTTCCGCATCCTGCAAAGCGACGTCGGCCGGCCCATCTCCCATCTGACCCACCGGCTGCACGGGGTGGACATCCTTGAGGCGCTGCACCAGGTGGAGCGCCAGGGACAGTCCATTTCCCGGGAAGCCTGCACCCTGGAAGGCGAATGCTACCTCATGCGCGTGCTGCCCTACGCCATCGGGTCCTCGACCTCGTCCGGGATGCTCATCACCTTCACGGACACCGGGCCGCTCAAGAAAAGCCGGGACGCCCTGGCCCTGCATCAGGAACTCCTGGTCAAGACCCAGGAAATGGCCAACGTCGGCAGCTGGCAGCTGGATCTTGCGACCAAGCGCCTGGAATGGTCGGCCGAAGTCCACCGCATATTCGGCACCGATCCCAAGACGTTTTCCCCGTCCTACGAGACCTTCATGGAACTGGTGCATCCCCAGGACCGGGAGACCGTGGAAGAGACGTACAAGCGCGCCCTGCGGGACGGCGTGCCCTATGAAGTCGTCCACCGCATCGTGCGTCCGGGAGGCGAGGTGCGCATCGTCCAGGAGAAATCCGTGGAGACGCACGACGAGACCGGGCAGGCCACGATCTCCATGGGCATGGTGTTCGACGTCACCGATCTGGTCACGGTCCGCGACACCCTGCGTCTGTCCCAGACCTACCTGCGCCAGGTCATCGACGCCCTGCCGGCCCACATGGCCATCCTGGATCAGGACGGGGTGATCGAATACGTCAACGAGGCCTGGCGGACGTTTGGACGGGAAAACGGCCTGCGCCTGCCAAGCGACGCCGTGGGAACCAATTATCTGCGAATCTGCGAGGCAGCGGCCCCGCCCTGCCATGAGGAGGCGCTGCAGGCGGCGGCGGCCGTTCGGGCGGCCCTGGACGGGCGCGACGAGCCCACGGAGATCGAGTACCCCTGCCATGAGCAAGGCCGGCCACGCTGGTTTCTGGTCCGCATCCAGCCCTTTGACACGCCCAAGGGCCGAAGGGTGCTGGTGGTGCACGAAAACATCACGACGCGAAAGGCCGCCGAGGAACGCCTGGGCCGGGAAGCCGCGTGCCTTGGCGACGCGGCGGACGCCGTCGAAACGCCCCGGGAGCCTGCCCCGGCCAACCCGGGCGGCGAAGCGCCGCAGCCCTGAAATGGCTCACGCGCCGGACTAACGCCCAAACCGCCCTGCAACCGCCTATACTAAATAGGGATATCGTCAGATGACTTCCGACAAACTTCCCGCCGCCCAGGGTCTCCGGGAACGCGCCGAAGAGCTGCTGCAATCGCATGACGTCGCCGGCCAGGCGCTTTCCCCGGAAGAGAACCAGGCCGTCATCCACGAGCTTCAGGTCCACCAGATCGAACTGGAACTCCAAAACGAGGAGCTCCAGCGTTCCCAGCTTGAGCTGGCCCTGGCCCTGGAGCGTTTCTCCATCCTGTTCCACAAGGCCCCGGTCGGCTACGTGGTCCTGGACAAGGACGCGATGATCCAGGAAGTCAACCACACGTTTCTGGACATGATCGGCTGGACCGGCCGCAAACCCGTGGGGCGGCCGTTTTTCGAGTGCATCGCCGAGTCGGCGCGTTCGGTTTTCGTGGCCCGCTACCGGGCGCTTTTCAAAAGCCCCGAAGGCAAGAAGGTGGAGACGGCCCTGCATGTCCACGGGGGCGTCGACAAACCCGTGCTGCTGGAAGCCTGCGTCCACGAACAGCCGGCAACCCGGGAAAAGCCGACGCCGGCCCCCCAGCTCTTTCTGGCCGTCAGCGACATCTCGGCCCGCCGCAAGGCCGAGGAGGCCCTGGTGGAGTCGGAACGCTTCGCCCGGGGCACCCTCGACGGACTTTCCGCCCACATCGCCATCGTGGACGAGGCCGGAGACATCCTGGCCGTCAATTCCGCCTGGCGCGCCTTTGCCGCCGACGCCGCCTGCGCGCCGGTCGCCGTGAACGAGGGAGCCAACTATTTCCGCGCCTGCCAAGGGACGACCGGCGACGAGGCCGAAACGGCCGGGCGGATCGCCCAGGCCATTCGGGAGGTCCTCGCCGGCCGGCTGCCGTTTTTCAGCCTGGAGTACCCCTGCCACTCGCCCACCGAAAAGCGGTGGTTCCAGGTGCGCGTCACGCGCTTTCCCGGGCAGGGGCCGGCCAGGGCCGTGGTGGCCCATGAGAACGTCACCGAACGGGTCAAGGCCACGGCCGCCCTGGCCAGCGCCAAGGAGGCGGCCGAGGCCGCCGCCAGGGCCAAGAGCGAATTCCTGGCCAACATGAGCCACGAAATCCGCACGCCCTTAAACGGCGTCATGGGCATGCTCCAGCTCCTGAAGCTGACGGGCTGCGAAAAAGAACGCGAGGATTTCATCAAGCTCGCTTACGACAGCTCCGAACGCCTCTTGCAGCTCCTCAACAATATTCTGGATATTTCCCGCATCGAGGCCGGGCGCACGGTGGCGGTCCACGAGCCGTTCGCGCCCAGCGAGTTGATGCAGGAGCCGGTGTTGCTGTTTCAAGGGATGGCCAAGGCCAAGAACGTGACCATGCACTTTTCCGCCGACGACGGCGTGCCCGAACTGGTCACGGGCGACGCCCCCAAAATCCGCCAAGTGCTGTTCAATCTCGTCGGCAATGCCGTGAAGTTCACCCAAAACGGCCAGGTCCGGCTGGCCCTGACCTACGCCAGCTCACCGGCGACTCCCGACACGGGAACGCTGGCGCTGACCATCGCCGACACGGGCAAGGGCATCGCGGCAGAGCTTTTGCCCGAGCTGTTTCAGCCGTTCACCCAGGGCGACAGTTCGTACAAGAAGCAATATGCCGGAACCGGCCTGGGGCTTTCCATCGTCAAGCGCCTGGTCTGCCTCATGGGCGGAGCCATTTGCCTGGAATCGACGGAAGGCGAGGGCACGACCGTCTATCTCAGCGTCCCGGTGACCGGCCCCATCGCCATGGGCGCCAGCCGTCCCCTGACGCCGGAAGCCGAGGCCGCGCCCCGGCAGTACCGCATCCTGCTGGCCGAAGACGACGCCATCAACCGCCTGGTCGCCGTCGGCATGTTGAACAAGCTCGGCCATCAGGTCACGGTGGCGCAAAATGGCCGGGAAGCGCTGCTCCTGCTTGACGCCCAACCCTTCGACATCGTGCTGCTGGATGTGCAGATGCCGATCATGAACGGGGTGGACGTGGCCAAGGCCGTCCGGGACGGTTGGGGCGGCCGGCCGGACATGCCCATCGTCGCGACCACGGCCTACTCCATGAACAGCCAATGCAACGATTTCCTGGCGGCCGGCATGGACGAATGCCTGATCAAGCCCCTGGAATACGACACACTCAAGCAGGCCCTCGGCCGCGTCATGGACGTTTGGGAGAAGCGGCGCGAGGAGATCGGCTAGGGCTTTTACTGGAAGACATCGTCGCCAGGCGGCGGATGGTCGGGAGCGGCCAGGGAACAGAACGCCTTACCCAAAAAAAGCGCGGGCAGCCAAAGCCGCCCGCGCCGTCGCAACCGATATCTCCCCCCTGCTAGGCAGGCTGGGCCTCCCCCTCGCTTGCCGGCTCGGGGTCGGGGGGCGGCGGGACCACCGCCGCCGCCGTCACGCCCGAGGGATGGGCGTAGCGGTCATTGAGCGTCTGGATGAACCGCTCGCTGTCGGCGATCACCGACACCAGCATCTTGCGGTATTTCACCCCCCAGCCGGCCGGCTCGGAACGGAAAATCGAACGCCAGGGCGCGGTGTTCTTGTAAAACGCCCGCAACAGCCCCTCGCGCAGCGGTCCGTGGGGATACGTCTTGGACACCAGCCGGGCCACCGACGCCGCCGACCACTTGCGGGCCAGCATATGCAGCCAACCCGCGACGCCAAGGCTCGCCAGCAAAAATAAAATCGTGCTCCAGGCCTCGCCGAACACCCAGCCGAGCCACCCGGGAACGACGCCGTTGGTGAAGGGATGGCCCGTCAGCACATACAGCGCCGCCAGCACCACGCCCAGCGCGCCGAAAATGGCGCAGTCGCGCGACAGCGTGCCCGAACGCCAGCGCTGCATCATGCCGCGCAGTTCCGGCACCCGCACGTCCTCCACCTCGCGGGCGAGCTTTTCCAACTCGCCGACAATGCGGTAGGCCCGCTCCACCCGCACCTGGTTCATGCGGGTGTGGATGCTCGCCATGTCCGCGTCGCGCTTGGCCTCGAACCGCTGGCGCAGGGCCGGGTCGTCGATGGGCACGGCCGAAGTGGGCGAGTAGATACGATAAAACTTGCCGGCCGTGAGGCCCTGTTGGGCCAGGGCGCGCTGCCACGCGCCCACGACCTCTTCAGGGTTGTCCTCACGGGCGGCAATGTCCATTTGGTTGAGGATGAAGATGAACTTGTTGGAATCGCGGCGGTTTATCGTGGCCGCCACGAGATGGGTCAGGGTGTCGCGCATGGCCCCGGGCTCGGGGCGGCGCGCGTCGAAAAGCACCAGCACCAAGTCGGACAGGTCCATGATGTGGTTGGTGATGCGCAACGTCGAGGTGCGCTGGGCGTCGGCGTCGAAGCCCGGCGAATCGATGAGGATAAGCCCGCGCAGCTTGTCGCTGGGGCAGGTCTTGAGCCGGATGTAGGAGTCGATGCGGCCGCCCTCGCCCGGCTCGACCTTTTCCAGCTCCTCGCTCATCTTGTAGAACGGGAAGCGCAGGTCGGCGTTGAGGGCCGTGCCGGGCAGCACCCGGGATTCGCCGGCGGCGTTGTAGCAGATGACCGTGAACTTGTCGTCCACGGCATGAGAGCCGGTCTGTTGCACCGGGATGTCGAGATAGTTGTTGATGAAGGTGGACTTGCCGGCCGAAAACGGCCCCAGGATGGAAATCAGCGGCCACCAGGCGATCTGGGAGATGGTGGACTGGTCGTTGCCGATGAGCCCAAGCCCCCGGCAAACCTTGTCGAGTTTGCGGAAACTGCCCACCGCCTCGACAAGCAGCGGATTCTCCAGTTGCAGATGTTCCTTCAGGCTGTTGAGCCTGTCGTGCAGCCGGCCGTCTTCCATGCCACCCCCCCGGCGAAAATCAACGTGGCCTTCCGTATCAAATGATTCGGGATTCGTCGAGGCGGCAGGACCCAGGCGACAAGAAAATCGCCGGCCGATCGAAAAAACCTCGCCCGAACGCCAGAGGCGCGGCAGCGGTTGCCCCCACCGGCCCCGGCCGGTTAGGCTGTTCCCGGCCGCCCGTGCGGCCAGGAGGCCCCCATGCACGAGGAATCCCTAGGCAACGTCATCCGCGATTACCTGACCGGCGAGGAAGTCGTCGAGACCTCCTACGAGGAGTTCCGCCAGGCCCTGGCCAGGCTGCTCGTGGAGGAGCGCGGTTTTCCCAAGGCGCGCCTGACCCCCAAGATCGGCGTCTGCTTCCCGGCCGACGGCCAGGACTACACCCGCATGATCGATCTGGCCGCCACCGACGAGGCCGGGCGCACGCTGCTATTCATCATCTTCTGCTCCGGCGAGCCCGGCAGCTACGTCCGCGAATCCCTGGCCGCCGCCCGGGTCTACGACAAAGGCCCCGTGCCGCTGGTGCTGGTCACCGACACCCGGGAGGCCATACTGCTTAACGTTGCCTCGGGCCGGGAGATCGGCCGGGGGATGCGGTCCGTGCCGCGCTACGAGGAACTGGCCGCCCTGGCCGCGCCCATGGAGCCGCTGCCGGACGACGTGCTCACCCGGGAACGCCGCATCCTTTTCGCCTACAGCGAATTCCTCTCCGGCGGCTGCTGCCAGGGAGCCTGCCGGCCCAAGGCGCGGATGTGATGTAGAGAAGAGGAAGAGGCCTCCGGCGGCCAAAGGGGCTGAGCCCCTTTGGAAACCCCACATGGGGGCAGGCGGCCGCCTAGCGCTTGGGCAGATTGGGCAGGATCTCGTTGGCGGCGGACACGATGCTGCGCCGCAGGCTGGGATCGCTGTTGAGAAATTCAGCCACGGCCGTGGCCAGGGGTTCGGGAATGCCGGTGAGGTCGCGGATGCCCAGGCGGGCGTCCACGGCCTTGCCGGCCGCGTCGATGCGCACCACCGGCGCAAGCCGGAAGCGCACCGGCACCGGGTCGCCGCCGGAGACGAGATTGCAGCGCACTTCCTGGGGCGGCAGGGCCACATCCCCCTTGGCGTGGAGCCGGGCGACGACTTCCGAGCGCTTGGCCGTGATGACGGCGGAACAGGCCAGATCCGAGACAAAACCGAAGGAATTGCTGGCCAGGCGCTCCCTGGCGGCCGGGTCGAGGCGGAAGCCGGTTTGGCAGGCGATCTGCTCGGCCATGGGGTTATCGAACACCTGGCGGCAGGCGTCGCCTTCCAGGACCACCCCGGCGCGCGACGGCGCGGGCAGGGCCAGACAGCACAGGATGACGACGAGGGCGTACAGCTTCATGGATTCCTCCGGCAAGCGCATGGCGCTCCCCTACCGCCGCCGCCGCCGTGCGGCAAGCGGAACCTCGCGCCCCGCGCCGCCCCCTTTCTCCATGTGGGGGGTCTGGGGGCCTCAGGCCCCCAGCCGCCGGAGGCCTCTTTTCCACGCATCCTAGCGCCCCTGGGCGCGTTTGCCGGCTTCCCAGACGAGACGGCCGCCGCGGCGGCCGAGGTCGGCCTGGCGGGCGCGCAG
>JAEZMB010000022.1 GCA_023435825.1 Pseudomonadota bacterium
GTCGAGCACCCGGCGGCAGCCGGGCGCATCGACGCCCCCGAAATCCCAACGAACCATGCGGCGCAGCCGCCAGCGCTCCCGCGCCAACAGTCTTGGCGCGCCCGCGCCCACCGCAACTGTTCCTTACCCCGTCGCAACCCATAAAGGGGGTCCGGGGGCCTAAGGCCCCCGGCGGGTTCGGGCAGCGCCCGATTCTTCTTCGTTTCTCCGCCCCCGCACATCACCCCACCACCAGTTACGGCGAACCCGCCGACAAAATCGAGGCCACGGTGTCGGGGTGGCGGACGATGGCGGTGTGCGGGCAAATATTCGTGGCCCGGGCGGCGAGATCGGCGCGGTCGGTGACGAGGATGGCCCGCAGGTTTGGGGTATGGGCGGCCAGGGCGGCCAGCAGGGCGACGCCGGGGGAGCCAGCGGCGCAGACGAGGTGCGGGCCGTTGGCCAGGTCGAGGTCCAGGGCCTGGTCGATGTTGCGCAGCCCTTCGGCCGGCGAGAAGTCGTTCCAGAGGTCGCGGTTGGCCGAGGTGGGGGTGATGGTGACGTCGTAGCCGTCGTCATCGACGCGAAAGTGTTGGCGTTGGGGGTCGATGGCGTCCACGGCGTCGTGGATGTGCTCAAGCAGGGTGAGCGAGTCGTCTTCGTCAACGGAATGGGCGGCGTCCTGGCGGGCGATGCTGATTTCGCCTTGGCCCGTTTGCAGGCCCGAGCCGATCCAAAGGAAAGGCAGGCGGTCCGGGGAGGCCATGAGCGTTTGGATGCGCTCGGCCATGGCTTGGGTGAGTTCGGTTTTTTCCTGGGACAAGGCGGCCTGGCCCTGGTCGCCGGCGACGGTTTGCCACTGTCGGCCGAGCGACCCGGCGTAGGCGAAGGTTTGGGGCGGCAGGGCGGCCCGGGCGAGCAGGCTGGGCAGGGGCGCGTCGGACCACAGCACGGGATGACTGCTTCGGGCCATGGCGAAGCGGCCGGCGGCCACGGCGTTCCAGGCCGGCTGGAAGCTGGTGGCCAACCGATGGCCGGCCGGGCGGAACAGGGCGTCGGCGTCGCAGATGAGCGTGTTGAAGGTCTCGCCGGCAATGGCCTTGAGACCCCGGCGTACGGCGTCGCCGAGGCCGGGACGGCGTTTGCCCAGGCGTTTGCGCAGGGCTTCGCGGCCGTCTTCCAGGTAAAGGGCGTCGTTTTCGAGTTGTTCGATTTCCAGGCCGAGGTCCAGGCGCAGGCTGGCGTCCTCGCTGTGGGCCAGGGCGGCGACGTGGTCGCGGCCGGCGCTGCGGCGAAGGTCCATGCCCAGACGGGCGATAGTGGCCGTGACCTCGGATGGCACGGGCCGGCCGGCCAGGATGGCGGCGGCGGCGGCGCGGCGGGCGCTGGCGGCGTGCAACAAAAGCTGCTCAAGATCTTCAAGGCTGGCCGGGGGGCCGCCGGGCGTCGGGGGTATCGGCATGGCCGCATCACAGCGGAAAACCGGCTCCTTGGCAAAGGAAATATCGGGCCGGCCCGGGCCTTGGCCGGTTGCCTCGTGGCGGACCTTGGGCTAGAGATGACGATGCCGCATCGGGCGGCGGCGAGCCAAGGAGGAAGGGGACATGCGGCTTTTGACGCGTTCGGATTTCGATGGACTGATTTGCGCGGTGTTGCTCAAGGAAGCCGGCGTCATGGACGAATGGGTGTTCGTGCACCCGAAGGACGTCCAGGACGGCAAGGTGGAATGCGGGCCAAACGACATCCTGGCGAACGTGCCCTACGCCCCGGGCTGCGGGCTGTGGTTCGACCACCACACCAGCGAGGCCGACCGGCTGGGCGACATCGAATTCACCGGCGTGTCCAAGCCCCTGCCGAGCTGCGCCCGGGTCATCTGGGAGTACTACGGCGGCCACGACCGCTTTCCTGCCCGTTTCGACGAGATGCTGGCCTATGTCGACCGCTGCGACAGCGGCGATTTGCGGCCCGAGGAAGTGGCCAAGCCCACCGGCTGGATTCTCTTGAGCTTCCTCATGGACCCGCGCACCGGCCTTGGCCGTTACCGCGACTACCGCATCAGCAATTACCAGCTCATGATGCATCTGGTGGAGCTGTGCCGCACCCAGCCCGTGGAGACCATCCTGGCCGACCCCGACGTGGCCGAGCGGGTGAAGCGGTATTTCGAGCAGGAGGAGCAGTTCGCCGGGATGCTGCGGGAGCGTTCCAAGCTGATCGGCAAGGTGCTGCTCATTGACCTGCGCGAGCAGGAAGAGATTTTCACCGGCAACCGGTTCACGGCCTATGCCCTGTTCCCCGACGCCGAGGTCAGCGTCCAGGTCATCTGGGGCAAGGCCAAGCAGAACGTGGTGCTGACGGTCGGCAAGTCGATTTTCGACCGCACCAACCCCGTGGACATCGGCCGGTTGATGCTGTCCTACGGCGGCGGCGGCCATCGCAACGTCGGCACCTGCCAGGTGCCCGAGGGGGAGGCCGAGCAGGTCATTGCCAAGGTCGTCGGGGTGCTCAACGGCGACGCCGCCATGGACGCCTAGACCACGACCTCTTTTCGCCAAGCCAGCGGCGGGCCGGGCCATCCGGTCCGCCGCTTTTCGCCTCGCCGTTTTTCTCCAAGGATAGCCCGTGACCGACGCCAAAGCGCCCCCCGTTCCTGAAGACCTGCTTTCCTCCTACCATTTCGAGCTGCCCGACGCCCTGATCGCCGAGCGGCCGTGCGCGGTGCGCGACGCCTGCCGGCTGATGGTCCTTGACCGGGCCGCCGGGAGCGTCGCCCACCGCGTGTTCGCCGACCTGCCGGACCTGCTCCCCGAAGGCGCGCTGCTCGTCGTCAACAACACCAAGGTCGCCCCGGTGCGGCTTCTCGGCAAACGCCCCACCGGCGGCGCGGCCGAATTCCTGCTTTTGACGCCCGTGGCGCTGCTTCAGCCGCAAACCGATCCCGCCACCGGCTGGACCCATGCCCCGGCCGCTGGCTTGCTGCGCGTCTCCCGGCCGCCCCGGCCCGGCGACCGCATCGATTTCGCGCCGGACCTTGCCGTCACCGCCGTCTCGCGCGGGGCCTTCGGCCATACCGAGGTGACGCTGTCCTGGCGCGGCGAGCTGCCGGCTATCCTCAGGCGCATCGGGCATGTGCCCTTGCCCCCCTACATCCGCCGGGCCGATGACGCGACCGACCGCGAAACCTACCAGACCGTCTACGCCCGCGACGACAAGCTCGGCAGCGCCGCCGCGCCCACCGCCGGCCTGCACTTCACCGAAGCGCTCCTGGCCCGGCTGGAGGCGCGCGGCTTTGGGCTCACCGCCGTCACCTGCCATGTCGGCCTGGGCACGTTCTCGCCGGTTCGCGTGGAGGACCTGCGCGACCACGCCATGCACAAGGAATGGATCGAGGTGTCGCCCGAGGCGGCCCAGGCCGTGTCCCGGGCCAAGGCCGAGGGCCGGCCGGTCATCGCCGTGGGCACCACCGCCGCCCGCACCCTGGAGGGCGCGACGCGCGAAGCCGGGGCTTTCGGAGCCTTCGCCGGCTTCACCGACATCTTCATCCGGCCGGGCCACCGCTTCGCCGTGGTGGACGGGATGGTCACGAATTTCCATTTGCCTGGATCATCGCTGGTGATTATGCTGGCCGCCCTGGCCGGAAGAGAGTCCATCCTGGCTGCCTACGGGCAGGCCGTCGCTTCCGGCTACCGCTTTTTTTCCTACGGCGACGCCATGTTGGTCCTGTAGCCGTCTGGCGTCTCCCCACCGTCTGGAACATTCGGGCCGGGGCGCGCTCCCGTGTTGGCGCGCGCCGATCCCTTGCCCGCCAAGGAGAAACAGATGTCGCGGATTGTCATCGACGAGCAGCGCTGCAAGGGCTGTCTGCTTTGCGTCGAGGCCTGCCCCAAGTCCATCATCGTGGCCTCCTCGCGCTTCAACGCCAAGGGCTACAAGGTCGCGGAACTGCCCGAGGCCTCGATGGACAAATGCACGGGCTGCGCCTCCTGCGCCCAGATGTGCCCGGACGTGGCCATCACCGTCTGGCGCACGGCCAAAAGCAAAGCCAAGGAGAACGAGTGATGTCGGCCAAACGCATCTTCATCAAGGGCAATGAAGCCATCGCCCATGGCGCCCTGGACGCCGGCTGCCGTTGCTACTTCGGCTATCCCATCACCCCCCAGAACGACATCCCGGAAATGCTGTCCTCGGCCATGCCGGCCGCCGGCGGCGAGTTCGTCCAGGCCGAGTCGGAAGTGGCCTCGGCCAACATGCTCCTCGGCGCGGCCGCCTGCGGCGTGCGGGCCATGACCTCCTCCTCCAGCCCCGGCGTTTCGCTCATGCAGGAAGCCATCTCCTACATGGCCGGCTCCGACCTGCCCGGCGTGGTCGTCAACATGAATAGAGGCGGCCCGGGCCTTGGCGACATCGGCCCGTCCCAGGGCGACTACTTCCAGTCGGTCAAGGGCGGCGGCCACGGCGACTACCGCACCCTGGTCCTGGCCCCCGGCTCCTGCCAGGAGTGCTACGACCTGACCTTCGAGGCCTTCGAACTGGCCTTTAAGTACCGCAATCCCGTGCTCATCCTGGGCGACGCCATCGTCGGCCAGATGAAGGAGCCGGTGGCCCGGCGCGAGCCCCTGCCCATCGACCCGGCCGAAGGTGCGGACTGGAAGCTCACCGGCCGCGGACAGCGCGCCCCGCGCATCCTCAAGTCGCTCTTCCTCGACGACGGCGCCCTGGCCGGCCAGAACATTCGCCTGCGCGACAAGTACGCCGCCATGGCGACCGAAGTGCGCTACGAAGCCTTCGAGACCGCCGACGCCGAACTCGTCGTCGTGGCCTACGGCTCCATCGGCCGCATCGTCAAATCCACGGTGCGCGCCCTGCGCGCCGAGGGACTCAAGGTCGGCCTGCTGCGTCCCGTAACGCTCTTCCCCTTCCCCGAGGCGGTCCTGCGCGACCTGGCCGGGCAGGGCAAGCGTTTCCTCACCATCGAGCACAACCTCGGCCAGATGGTCGACGACGTGCGTCTGGCCGTGCGCGGCCTGGGCGATTCCGAATTCTTCGGTTTCCTGCCCGGCAACATGCCCACGCCCGAAGACTTCGACGCGCCCGTGCGCGCCGCTGTGAAGGGGGCCTAACATGTCGGAACAGCTTGTTTTCACGCGTCCGGAAGTGCTGGCCGACGTGGCCACCCACTACTGCCCCGGCTGCCAGCACGGCGTCGTCCACCGCATCGTGGCCGAATGCCTGGAAGAGTTCGGTCTGGTGGAAAAAACCATCGCCGTCAGCTCCATTGGCTGCTCGGTCTTTCTCTACAACTACATCCTCGTCGACACCGTGGAGGCTCCCCACGGCCGCGCCCCGGCCGTGGCCACCGGCGTCAAGCGCGCCCGCACCGACGCCTTCGTCTTCGCCTACCAGGGCGACGGCGACCTGGCCTCCATCGGCATGGCCGAGATCATGCACGCCGCCAACCGGGGCGAGCGCATCTCCGTCATCTTCGTCAACAACACCGTCTACGGCATGACCGGCGGCCAGATGGCCCCCACCACCATGGTGGGCCAGAAGACCACCACCTGCCCCGGCGGCCGGTGCATGGAGCGCGAAGGCGGCCCCATCCACATGTCCGAGATCATCGCGACGCTGGGCGGCGTGGCCTACTGCGCCCGCACCGCCGTCAACACGATAAAAAACATCGCCCAGACCAAGCGCGCCATCCGCCGCGCCTTCGAGACCCAGATCAAGGGTGAAGGCTTCGGCTTCGTCGAGGTCCTGGCCACCTGCCCCACCAACTGGCGCATGTCGTCGGTTGCCGCCAACGAGCGCGTGGGCAAGGAAATGATCCCCGAATTCCCGCTCGGCGTCTTCAAGGACGCGGCCAAGGAGGAATAGCCGTGAGCCTCTACCAGGACGTGATCATCGCCGGCTTCGGCGGCCAGGGCGTCATGCTCATCGGCAACTTGCTCGCCTACGCCGGCATGGAACATGGCTTGAATGTCACCTACATCCCGGTCTACGGACCGGAAATGCGCGGCGGCACGGCCAACTGCACCGTCGTCGTCTCCGACGACGCCATCGGTTCGCCCATCATCCGCAGCCCCAAAAGCCTCATCATCATGAACCGGCCGTCGCTCGACAAGTTCCAGCCCCAACTCGTGGACGGCGGAGTGCTCGTGGTCAACTCCTCGCTGGTGGACCCGGCCCTGGCCGACGCCTCGCGCGTGCGCCTGGTGCCCGTGGCCTGCAACGAGATCGCCGACGGCCTGGGCAACACCCGCATGGCCAACATGGTGGCCCTGGGGGCGTTTATCGAAGCAACCGGCGTGCTGCCGCTGTCCGTGGTCGAGGAAAGCCTCTCCCACGTCATCGCCAAGCACTACAGCCACCTCATCCCCAAAAACGCCGAAGCCCTGCGCGCCGGGGCCGAAGCGGCCAAGGGGTAGAGGGAAGATCAGAAGAGAAGAGAAGAGAAGAGAAGATGCCTCCGGCGGCCGGGAGGGGCTTAGCCCCGCCCGGACCCTCCCTGAAAGGGGGTGTTGGGGGCTTTTCGGCGTCGCCTTCGAAGTGCGCGGTTGGCTGGGAACGCCGTTTGCCCGATGGGGGCAGGCGCGAGACAGGTTCCCGGGCCGCAGCCCAAAACAGCACTTGAGTGGTTCCCTGGTTTTCCTTCCGCCGCAGGCAAGGGCACGGATATGCAGTTTTTTGGCATCATCGGCCATCCCCTGGGCCATACGCTCAGCCCCCTGGTCCACAACTGGGGGTTTTCGCGTTACGGCCTGGACGCCCGCTACGAGGCCTGGCCGACCCCGCCCGAGGACCTGCCGGCTTTCATGGAGCGCCTGCGCCAAACGCCCATCGCCGGGGCCAGCGTCACCATCCCCCACAAGACGGCGGTCATGGCCTTCGTGGACGAGGTCACCGACCTCGGCCGGGCCGTGGGCGCGGTCAACACGCTCTATTGGCGCGACGGCCGGCTTATCGGCGACAACACCGACGTCGAGGGTTTCTGCCGGCCGCTGGTCATGCGCGGCATCGCGCCCCGACGCGCCCTGGTTCTCGGGGCCGGCGGCGCGGCCCGGGCGGCGGTGCTCGGGCTCACGCGCCTGGACTGCGGCGCGGTCGGCGTCACGGCCCGGCGCTTCGAACAAGCCCAGTCCCTGGCCCGGGAATTCGGCGTTCTGGCCGTGCCCTGGGACGAGCGCGGTGCGTTTGGCGCGGATTTTTTGACCAACGCCACGCCCATGGGCATGGCCGGCCGGTTCGAAGGCGTCTCGCCCTACCCGGCCCAGGCGCTTACGCCCGGCGTGGTGGCCTTCGATCTGGTCTACAATCCTTACGAAACGCGGCTGGCGGCCGATGCGGCGGCGGCCGGCGGCGCCGTCGTGCCGGGCCTGGAAATGTTTCTCTATCAGGCCGTGGAGCAGTTTCGCCTCTGGACCGGCCGGCTGTTGCCCGACGACGAACTGCGCTCCCTGCTGCTCCAGACGCTCTACGGGCAGGCCGCGCCCCGAACATGATCGGTGCTGCCCGCCGACGCGGCGGTTGCACGAGACGCACCCCTCTCTCGAAACAGGAAACGAATAGATCCCCATGGAGCCTATGCTAGAGGCCATCGCCGCTCTTGACGTCAAAACCATGATCCTCATGGCGGCGGTGCTCTATTTTTCGCTGACCATGGTGATGTTCCACACCTACTTCTTTCGCAAGACCTACCCCGGCTTTGCCTCCCTGGCCCTGGGCCAGCTGTTCTGGAGCCTGGGCGTCTACCTGGTTTTTTACCGGGTCCTCGGCGACCATCTGTCCCTGGCCATCAGCAACGGCCTGCTGTATTTGCAAGCCGTCTGCTGGTACCACGGCATCGCCATGTACGGCGGCATCACGCCGCTGCGGCCAAGGCTTCTGACCAACGCGGTCTTGGCCGTGCTGGCCGAACTGGGCATCCTTTATTACATCTACGTGGATTTCAACACCTGCCGCCGGGTGGTTATCTTCTCGACGTTTTGCGCGCTGGTCTACAGCCGCATCGCCCTGGAGCCGTATCTGGTGCGGCGCTGGAAGACCTACTCCATGCAGGGCCTCTATGCGGCGATTTTCTTTTCCGTCGCCGTGGCCTTTGCCGTGCGCGCCTTCCAGGCCTTTGATGCGGCAGATTGCCAGGTCGGCGGCCCGGACGCCATCATCAAGCTGCTGCTGCTTGCCAGCATGTGGATTTTTGCCTTCTTGACCTTTTGCGTGCTGTCCATGACCTCCAGCCGGGTCGAGGCGGAACTGCGGGATGCCCGGGACGCCTTGCGGCAGCAGGCCCAAACCGACGCCCTGACCGGGGTGTCCAACCGCCGCCATTTTCTCGAGCAGGCCCAGGCCGTGCTGGAGGACCTCCCGGCCCAGGGCGGCCGGGCCAGCCTGATCATGCTGGACCTCGACCATTTCAAGCGGATCAACGACGTCCACGGCCATCAGGCCGGCGATCTGGCCTTGCAAGAGGCGGCCCGGCATCTGCGGGCGGCCTTGCGGGAGGGCGACGTCATCGGGCGGCTGGGCGGCGAGGAATTCGGCGTACTGTTGCCGGGGTTGGACGCCGGCGAGGCGTTGGCCGTGGCCCGCCAGTTGCGCCGAGCCGTGGCTGCCTCCCGGCCCGGCGGCCTGCATGTCACGGCCAGCTTCGGTCTGGCCGACGGGGCGCTGCGGTTGGACAGCCTGCTGGCGAAGGCCGACGAATACCTGTATGCCGCCAAGGAGGCGGGACGCGACCGGATCGCCTGGTCCGGGGGGCTTATCGAGGACAACGAGAACGGGGAGGCTTTGGCATGATGGACACGCTGCGCGCCCTGGTGCGCTTTTTCGAATCCGTGGGGCAGGTGGCGGCGGTGGTGCTGCTGGTCGCCATTGTCGTTGGCGTGGCGGTTTTCATCTGGCTTGGCGCGGTCAGCCGCAAGATGCCGCCGCTGGTGTCGCCCACGGGCGGCCCGCTGCGGGCCGATGGGCAAAATCCCAACTGGGTGTCGACCATGGCCCGCAAGAACGACCCCCTCCACTACATCGCCCCACGCCCCTGCGCCGACAATCCCCTCCCGGCTCTGGTCGCAATCCTGCGCCAGCAGTCCGGGGTGACCCTGGTGGACGTTTCCGAGCGCTACGTCCACGCCACGGCCAAGTCGTCGCGCTTCGGCTTCGTGGACGACGTGGAGCTGCTCTACGACCCGGCCGCCGGCCTGCTCCAGGCCCGTAGCGCCTCGCGGGTGGGCAAAAGCGACCTTGGCGTCAACCGCCGCCGGTTGGAGCAGCTGTTCAAGGACGCCGGCCTGTAACCCCTCGCTATCTCAACGCAAAAGGGGCGCGACCGTCATGGCCGCGCCCCTTTTGGCGTCTTTAGCCGGAAAGTTCAGCCCTGGTCGAAGGCGTCGAGGATGGTAAAAAACCGGGCCACGTCCGTGGCGTCGTTGTAGAAATGGGGCGACAGGCGGATGCGGCCGCCGCGCGGCGAACAGGCCACGCCCCGGGCGTCGAGATGGGCGAAAAGCCCGGCCGGATCGGGATGCTCGAAGGACACGATGCCGGAATGCCGGCCGCCCGTGCGCGGCGACACGACCTTGCGGCCCCGCTCGGCCAGCCCTTCGGCCAGGGCGCGGGTGACGCCGAAGATGTTTTTCGCCACGGTCTCCATACCGACCTCTTCCAAAAGCGAGAGCGCCTCGCCGTAGGCGGCGATGGCCGCGATGTCCTGGGTGCCCGGCTCGAAACGGCCGGCCCCGGCCTTGAGAACAAAGGCCTCGGAGAGCTGCTCCGCGTCGCGCACGCTGCGCCAGCCGGCGAGCGTCGTGGCCAGGGCCGCGTCGGCCTGGGGCGAAACATAGAAAATGCCCAGCCCCATGGGGCCGAACTGCCACTTGTGGCAGCCGGCGGCCACGAAATCGACCCCGAGTCCCGTGGCGTCAAAGGGCATGGCCCCCAGGCTCTGGATGGCGTCCAGGCAGCACAGCGCCCCGGCCTCGTGGCACAGTTTCACGAAATCCGCCGTGGGCAGGGCCGCGCCGGTCAGCCAATCGACGGTGGAGGCCACGGCCAGCCGGCAGCCCGGCACAAGCTTCGCCGCCGCGTCCATGTCCAGGACGCCGTCATGCTTGGGCAACTCGACGAGTTCCACGCCAAGCCGGGCCAGATTGTCGAAAGGAAAGCGCACCGAGGGGAAATCCGGCCAGGCCACGGCCACCTTGTCGCCGGGCTTCCAGGCAAGGCCCGCCGCCACGAGCGACAGGCCGCAGGAGGTGTTGCCGGTAAAGGCCACGCGCTCGGGCTCGGTCCCGAGCAGCCAAGCCGCCCGGTCCCGGGCCTCGTCCACCAGCCCCATCCAGCGCATGTAGTCCTTGGAGGCCCGCCGCCAGCGCTCGGCATAGATCTCGTCGCCGGCCAGACAGGCCCGGCGCGGCAAGGGCGATATGGCCGCATGGTTGAAAAACACCGTGTCCGCCGTCACCGCGAACTCGTCGCGCCAGTTGAGGGGGTGATTGTCGTTCATGAGGTGAAGATGCCTCCGGCGGCCGGGAGGGGGTAACCCCCTCCCGAACCCTCCCTTTTAGGGGGTTACGGGGTGGGTGCGGTTGAATGTCGTGGCGTCAAGCGCCGACGGTCTCGGGAACGAGGCGGTCGCGGCGGCGCAGTTCCGGGAAAAGGCGCATCCACAAAAGGGCCAGGGCCACCGCTCCGACGCCGCCGAAAATGACGGCCGGCACAGCCCCGACGAGAGCCGCCAGCAGCCCGGACTCGAAATCGCCGAGCTGGTTGGACGCGCCGATAAATACCGCGTTGACGGCGCTGACCCGCCCGCGCAGGGCGTCCGGGGTGTCGATCTGGATGAGCGTCGAGCGGATGACCACGCTCACCATGTCCCCGGCACCCAGGACCGTGAGCGCGGCCAGGGACAGCGGAAACGACCGCGACAGCCCGAAGACCAGGGTGGACAGCCCGAAAACGATCACTGCCCCGAACATGGCCGGCCCGGCATGACGGGTCAAGGGAAAGCGCGTGAGATACAGCGACATGGCCAGAGCGCCAAGGCTTGGCGCGGCCCGAAGCGCGCCAAGGCCCCCCGGGCCAACAGCCAGGATGTCGCTGGCAAAGACCGGCAACAGCCCCACCGCGCCGCCCAGCAGCACCGAAAACAGGTCCAGGGAAATGGCCCCGTAAATGACCGGCCGGCTTTTGATGTAGCGCAGCCCGTCCAGGGCCGAGCGCCAAAGCCCCTCGGTCTGGGGCGGCCGCCTGGCCGGAGCGGTCGGGATGGACAGCACGGCCAGGGCCGCGCCGACATAAAAGACCGCGCCCAGGGCGTAGACCACGCCCGGCCCCAGGGCAAAAAGGAAACCGCCGGCCGCCGGCCCCAGGATCATGGCCGTCTTCCAGACCGAGCCGCTCCAGGCCAGCATCCTGGGCAGGGCCTCCAGGGGCACCAGCGAAGGCAGCAAGGCCTGCAGCGAGGGCGTCTCAAAGGCCCGGGCCGCGCCAATGAGCCCCACGCAGGCGAACATGCCGCCAAGGCCGAGAAAGCCGCCGGCCGTCTCGGCCAGAAGCGTGAGCAGAGCCACGGCCTCAATAAGCTGGCACACCCCGGCGATGCGGCGGCGGTCCACCCGGTCGGCCACCTGCCCCACGACCAGGGTCAGCAGGAATTGCGGCAGAAATTCGGTCAGCCCCACCAGCCCCAGCATGAAGGCGCTGCCGGTCATGGCGTAGACCTGCCAGCCCACGGCCACGGCGGTCATGTGGTAGGCGAAACCCGAGGCGCTGCGGGCGGTCCAAAACCGGGTGAATGACGGATTGCCGAAGATTTCCGAGGCCATGGAAAATCCTTGAAGGGGTGGTACGGCGACAGGCGGCCGGACGTCTCCACGCCGGGACGCCGACGCGCCCTCCTACGCCTTCGCCGTCCCGGCGTCGAGAGGGGCGGCCGACCGGGCCTCGGCCAGCCCCAAAACGATGTCGTAGAGGGCCAGATAGAAAAAGGCGTAGCGCGAGACAAAGGAGGTGAGGTCGTAGTCCACCAGACCGTGGATGGCCACTTCGGCCGTAAAGGCGGTCAGCACGGCGAAAAACATGACCAGGACGAAGTCCGCGCTGGCCGGGCCGGCCGGATCGGGCGCATTCGGCGGCCGGGCCAGCCGGGCATGGTAGGCCATGGCGATGGGAAACGTGCGGCGCACGAGAATAAAGCCCAGGAAAAACAGCAGAAAAATGCCAGCCAACCCCATGTCGTAGTAGAAGGCGAGGTAGACGTTGTGCACCTCGAAGACCTTGATCCGGTACATGAAGCCGCCCGTGCCCAGGCCCCCCAGCACGGTCCCGCCGCTTTCGCCCACGGCCTGGAAGCCCTTGCGCCAGATCTTAAAGCGCGTCGAGATGCCGGTGGCGTCGGAGCTGCTCGACGTGGAGGACTTCTTTTTGCTGAAGAGCAGTTCGCCGGTGTAGCCAAAGCCCACAAGCATGCGGTCGATGTAGCCCGGGGTGGTGACGAGCATCCCGACGATGACCAGGACGATAAACAGCGTGGTCTTGCGCATAAGCACGCGCCGGGTGGCCGGCAGGGCCAGGATGAGCAGCCCGGCCGCGCCGCAGTAACCCAGAAGCGCGCCCCGGCTGGCCGGCAACAGCATCATGCAGAAATAGAACATGGCCGTCAGCCACCACAGCGCCCGGCGAAGCCCGGTCCGGGCCAGCACAGCGTAGCCGGCGGCGATGATGCTGGCCACGCTCAAAAACCCGGCGCTCTGGTTCCAGGATTCGATGCCGCCGGCCCGGGTGGTGTAGAAATAGATCTCGAACACGAGCTTGAGCGCCCGGTCCAGGGGCACGTGCAGGACGTATTCCCACTCAAGCGCCCCGAGCACGCCGGCGGCGGTCATGACGGCGCTGGCGAACAGGGTTTTAAACAGGATGTCCAGGCGGCGCGGCGTGTCGACCAGGGTGACGACGCACCAGTACAGCAGCAGGTTGACGGCCAGCCGCGCGATGTTGGCCAGTCCCCAGGCCGTGTGCGGCGTCCACAGGAGGCTGGCCGTCTCGGCCACGAAGACCAGCAGCAGCACGGGCATAAACGCCGAACGCGGCCGTAGCGACAGCCGGCCCTGGCCGGCTCGGACAAGCATCCCCAGAAACGTGAACACCAGCGGAAACACGTAGGGATACAGGTGCAGTTGCAGGGTGTTGACGACCAGGGTGTAGACATTGGGCGAGGCCAGGATGAGGCAAAAGGCGGTGGTGCACAGGCCGAAAAAGGGGCTGGCCAGACAGGCGACGAGAAGGGCCAGGGTCGCGGCTCCGGCCAGGGCCGCCCACCAGGGCAGGCCCGAGGCGACGAGCCCCACGGCGGCCAGCCCTCCGCCGGCCAGGACGGCGGCGACGGCGGCGGCGTATCGGGGCGCGGCCAGGGCGCGCGAGGAGGCGTGGTCGCTCAAGCGCTATCCGGTCTGGCCGGTCCGGGCCGGAAACATCGGGATCGCCTGCTTACGGGCAACAGCGTGCATTTGGAAATCACTACCGAAAACAGCCGGTCTTGTCCCGCGTCGCATCAGGAGCCGCCGGCCGCCGGCCCGGACGCCGCACCGCAGTCGGCCGGGCACACGCCATGGCTGCGCTCGAAATCGTCGCACACCCCGTCGCCGCACTTGCCGGCCGCGCCCGGAGGCGGACCGCCGGGGCCGCCCGGGCCGCCGGGCGAACCGGACGACACCCGCAGCGTCGGCGAGACCGGCTTGATGCCGGACGAGGCCGCCGGGCTGGACGACGAGCCGGAAGCCGGGCCGCAGTCCTGAGGACACACGCCATGGGTGCGTTCGAAATCGTCGCAAATGCCGTCGCCGCACTTGCCGGCCGCGCCCGAGGGCGGACCGCCGGCCGGAGCGCCGCCGGCTCCCGGGGCT
>JAEZMB010000024.1 GCA_023435825.1 Pseudomonadota bacterium
GTCGAGCACCCGGCGACAGCCGGGCGCATCGACGCCCCGGAAATTCCAACGACCCACGCGGCGCAGCCGCCACGCTCCCGCGCCGAGGCGCTCTCGCCACACCTTCCCGTCCACCCGCCTGCCCCGCCGCTTAGCCCCCCTCTCGCCAACCACGAACGATCAGGGGGTCCGGGGGGATTATCCCCCCGGCCGCCGGAGGCCTCTTCCTACCCCGCGCTCCCGCCAAACAACGCATCCGCCGCTAAACGCCAGCGTTCAAAAGCCGCCTGGCCGTGCAGGTACATACGGACCTCCCGCAGCCGGCCGTCCCTGAGCGCCTCGGCCATGACGCCTAGTGCCATAGGCGCGGCCAGGTGGACGGGGTAGCCGTAGACGCCGGTGGACACGGCCGGGAAAGCGATGGTGGTCAGGCCATTTTCCACGGCGCGGTTGATGGATTCGGCGTAGGCCGAGCGCAGGGCTTCGGGTTCGCCTTGGTCGCCGCCGCGCCAGATGGGGCCGACGGTGTGGATGATGTGGCGCGCGGGCAGCTCGAACCCGGGGGTGATGACCGCGCCGCCGGCCGGCAGGCTGCTGATGCGGGCTATGATTTCCCGGCAGGCAGGGGGCAGTTTCGGGCCGGCGGCGCGGTGGATGGCTCCGTCGACGCCGCCGCCGCCGGCCAGGGCCGAGTTGGCGGCGTTGACGATGGCGTCGGCGTCGTCGACGGTGATGTCGCCTTCGATGAGGCGAAGGCAACCTTGGCCGATGGTGTAGGCGGCGTGTCCGGGCATGGGAACACCTCCGGGCGTGGTCTTGGGAAAGGCGGCTTGCTGCCGGCGGTTACCTTCCTGCAACAAGACATGCCATCGACGCCGCCCTTAAGGCAACGCGGCGGTCGGCCCCATGACGGCCAGTCCGGCGCTTCCCGGCGCGAAGGCCGTCTTGGCGGTGCGGGCGATGTCGCTCGGCGTCACGGCGTCGAGGCAGGCGGCGGTTTCCTCCAGCGGGATGTGGCGGTTGAACAGCAGAATGTTGCGGGCCAGGCGCATCATGCGGTTCTCGGTGGATTCCGCGCCGAGGTAGAGTAGACCCTTCAGGTGTTCGCGGGTGTGGTCGAGTTCCTCGGCCGTCACCGCGCCGTCGGCCACGGCGGCCAGCTCGGCGTTGACCACCGAGAGCAGTTCGGCCGTGCGGTCCGGGTCCACGGCGGCCTGGATTTCCAGCAGCCCCACGTCGGCCAAACCGTTGACGCCGGCGTAGATGGAGTAGGCCAGCCCGCGTTTTTCCCGCACTTCCTGAAAAAGCCGCGAGGACATGTTGCCGCCAAGCAACGTGGCCAAAAGCGTATGGGCGAAGCGGTCGGCGCTGACGTTGCCGACCGAGGGGTAGGACAGGATGACGTGGTTTTGTTCCCAGTCGCGCCGGGCGGCCAGACGCGGCGGCGTGTAGGCTCCGGCGGCCGGCGCGGGCGTGGTCTGGACTTTTCGCAGCGAGCCGAAGGCGGCCTCGGCCAGCTCGGCCAGGGCGTCGTGGTCGAGCGCCCCGGTGGCGACCACGGTGATGGCTTCGGGATGGTAGGCGGCGCGCCGCCACTGGGCCAGGGCCTCGGCCGTGACCGCGCCCACGGACTCGGGCGTGCCGGTAATGGGATGGGCCAGCCCCGGATCGGCCCAGGCGGCGGCCCAGAAATCCTCGTGGATCTTTTCCTCGGGCGTCTCCTCCACCATGGAGATTTCCTGAAGGATGACGGCCTGTTCCCGGGCCAGCTCCTCGGGATCAAGCAGCGGGCGCAGGACGATGTCGCTTAAAATGTCGAAAGCCCGGGCCAAGTGGGCGTCCATGACGCGCACGTGGAAACAGGTGGCCTCGCGGGACGTGAACGCGTTGGAAAGCCCGCCCAAGGTGTCGAGTTCCTTGGCGATGGTCAGCGCGTCGCGCCGGGCCGTGCCCTTAAACGCCATGTGCTCCATCAAATGGGCCATGCCTTCCTGGCCCGGGGCCTCATGGCGCGAGCCGGCCTCGATCCAGATGCCGAGGCTGGCGGTTTTGGAAACGGGCATGTGTTCGGTGACGATACGGACGCCGTTAGGCAGCCTGTCGGCGCGGATGCGGCTGTCGGATTCGGTGATTTGGCGCATCGCCTGGGGCTACGGGGCTTTGGACGCGGCGTCAAGAGCGCCGGCATACTTGCGGTACAGCCCCCGGAACTGATGGTAGCCAAGCCCGAGCAGCCCGGCCGCCCGGCGCTGGTTGCCGCCCGAACGGGCCAGTGCCCGGCCGAGCAGCGAGATTTCCAGGGACGCCACGGCTTCGGTGAAGTTGGGGAGGGGAGAAGATGGGGATGCCTCCGGCGGCCAGGGCGCTGCCCTGGACCCGTCGGGGGGGATCATCCCCCCCGAACCCCCTGGATGGGGGGAAGGGGTGGATGAAGCAGTAGATGCCTCCGGCGGCCAGGCGGGGGTCACCCCCTCCTGGACCTCCCGGGCGGGAGACAGGGCGGCGAAGGGGTCGATGGTTATGGCGTCGATGCGGGCGGATGAGGCCAGCACGGCGCGCTCGACCACGGTTTTGAGTTCGCGGATGTTGCCCGGCCAGGGGTGGGCCGCAAGCGTCGCCAGGGCGGCCCGGGAAAAGGCCGGCGGCTCGGGCCGGCCGAGCTGGGCCGCGAACCGGGCGGCGAACCGTTCGGCCAGATATGGGATGTCGCCATGGCGCTCGCGCAGGGGCGGCATCACCAGCACGCAAAAGGCCAGCCGGTCCAGGAGATCAGGCAAAAGCCGGCCCCGGGCCACGAGCCGGCGCGGATCGACGTTGACCGCCGCCACGATGCGCACGTCCACGGCCACGGGCTGGCTCGACCCGATGCGTTCGATATGCCCGTACTCCACGGCCCGCAGCAGCTTGGCCTGGACGGCCAGGGGCGCGGCGTGGAGTTCGTCGAGAAAAAGCGTCCCCCCGTCGGCCGCCTCGAAGCGCCCGGCCCGACGCCGCGCCGCGCCGGTAAACGCCCCGGCCTCGTGGCCGAACAGCTCGGATTCCATGAGTGTCCGGGGCAAGGCGGCCAGATTGACCGGCACATACGGCCGGTCCCAGCGCGGGGAATGGTAGTGCAGCCTCGCGGCGGCCAGTTCCTTGCCCGTGCCGCGCTCGCCGACGATAAGCGCCGGCCGGTCGATGGCGGCGGCCTGGGCCACGGCTTCCATGCAGGCCAGAAAGGCGTCGGACTGGCCCAGGGCCTCGGCCAGCCAGGGAGCGTCGGGCGTCATGGCGATTTCCTCCACTATTGTGGCGAAAAATACCAACACACGGCTAAAACCACAACTCCTCAAGCTGCTCCATTCAGACAACTCTCTGAAAATACGATGAAAAATATCTGGCATACTCCCTGCTTTACGGCAAACAGCAAGGCGCAGCCGCGCCAGGAGGAACGCCATGGGTATTTTCAGCCGCTTCCGAGACATCATCCACTCCAACATCAACGCCATGCTCGACAAGGCCGAGGAGCCCGAAAAGCTCATCCGCCTCATGATCCAGGAGATGGAAGAAACGCTGGTGGAGCTCAAGGCCGACTGCGCCCGCACCATGGCCCAGGCCGCCCGCATCGCCCGCGAACACGACATGCTCGCCGCCGCTGCCGGCCGCTGGGGCGAAAAGGCCGAGCTGGCCGTGGACAAGGGCCGCGAGGACATGGCCCGGGAGGCGCTGCTGGAAAAGCGCGACCTCGAAGCCCGGGCGAATGTCGTGGCCGGCGAACTGGCCGCCGTGGAAGGCCTCATCGAAGCCTGCCGCGAAGACATCGCCACCCTTGAGGACAAGCTCGCCTCGGCCAAGGAACGCCAGCGCACGTTGGTCGCTCGCCACCTGCGCGCCACCGGCCGCAAGCGGATGCGCGAGGACGTCTCGCGGGCCGACTCCAGCGAAGCCCTGCGCCGCTTCGAGGAGTTCGAGGCCCGCATCGACCGCCTGGAGGCCGAAGCCGAACTGACCGGCACGGCCGCCTCGCGCCGCCGCCCGGCCGAAGACCAAAGCCTCGACGCCCGCTTCGACCGCCTGGCCGCCGACGAAGACGTGGAACGCGAACTGGCCCAGATCAAATCCCGCCGCGCCCAGTAGGGCGGAGATGGAAGAGGATGCCTCCGGCGGGGGGGGGGGGGGGGGGGGGGGGGGGGGGGGGGGGGGGGGGGGGGGGGGGGGGGGGGGGGGGGGGGGGGGGGGGGGGGGGGGGGGGGGGGGGGGGGGGGGGGGGGGGGGG
>JAEZMB010000049.1 GCA_023435825.1 Pseudomonadota bacterium
GCCGCGGGGGGGCTGGGGCCGTTTGCCCCCCACACCCCCCACTTGGAGAAAAAGTAAAGGGGGGGGCGGCGAGGCTTGGTGCTTTGTCGGCCGGCCTGGGAAATGATTAAGGGCGGGCGTTGCTGCCGCAGGGGGCGTCAGAACGTAGCCAGTCGGGCGGCGGCAGCCTGGGACAGACGGGTGAGGACGGCCGGCAGGTCGGGACCGGCCAGGGCGGCGGCCAGGGGCGGATGGCCGGCCAGGCGCGGAGCCAGGCTCCAGCCGTCCGGCGCTGTTGGATCAAGGCGGATGTCCTCGTAGAAGATGGCAAAGCCGCCGGCTTCGTCGGCCAGGACGCCGTGGAGCAGCTCCAACACGGCGTAGGCAAAATATTTTTCCACATCCGCGCCGTGCCGGCTCGTGGCCAAGGCGGCGGCAAAGGTGGGCCAAAGGGCGGTTTCCAGGCTTTCGAAGGCGTTTTGAGCGGACATGGCGGCTTCTCCGTGGCGAAAAACTGCTCGGTACGGCAGGCCGGCCCCGGGCGCAAGTCCCCTTGCCATCTGGCAAACCTTTGGCCATGACGGAGATGGTCCGAAATCCCTCGCCAAGGAGCCGCCCGCCATGCCCGAGTCCAGCCCGCCCGACGCCGCCGTCCTTACCCGAAGCGTCAACCGCGACCTGCGCCGCCAGGTGAGCGAACTCGCTCCCTGGTTCGCGGCCAACATGCCAGCCTACTATTTCCGCACCCACGACGCCGCCGAGCAGGCCCGCCACCTGCGCGCCGTCATTTCCGGCGAGGTGCTGACCGGCGGCCAATCCGCCACCCTCTGGGACGCCACCCGCACCCGCCTGACCCGTATCGCCCCGGCCGACGGCTCCTGCCTGCTCGACCATCTGGTCGAACGGGTTGACGACAACATCCGCACCTCGCGGCTCTACGCCTCTCTGGACGGCCGACTGCGCCTGGACACCTTCCTGCTCGATCCACAGCCGCCGGTGGCTGCAAAAAGCCCGGCCATGCGCCGGGCCCTGGCCGCCATGACGGCCGGGGGGCATCTCGATCCCCGCTTCCGCCAGGCCTTCACCGCTTTTCTCGGCGGTGCGCCGGCCGATTACGTCGAGAAGTTCGACCCCCTGCGGGCCGCCCGCCACTTCGCCCTGGCTCGGGAACTCGACGGCCGCGACGGCGTGCGGGTGGAACTGCATTTGCTGGCCGACGCGTCCGAGAGCCGCCTTGTCGTGGCCATGCGCGAACCGCCCCGGTCGGGGCTGCTCCTGCAAGTGGCCCAGGCCGTCTTGTCCGAGGGCTTGACCATCCTGCGCGGCTATTCCGACCGGTTTGTCCTGGCCGGCGGCGATTTGTCGGTCATCAGCCTCTACGTCGCCCGGGAAGGCCGGGCCCTGGACCCGGCCGACGCGGCCTGGAAACGGCTGCGGCTGCTCCTGCGACGGGTCAAGTGGAGCGTGCCGGCCAAGGACCAGCCCCTGGCCGTTCTGGCTTCGCGGCACGGGTTTGCCCAGGAGGAAGTCGAGCTGCTCGCGGCCGGTTGCGAATGCGCCCGGCAATTTTTGCTGCCGCGAAACCGCTACGCCTTTTCCATGGATAACGTGCAGGGCGTCCTTATCGCCCACCCGGCCCGGGCCAGGGCGCTGCTGGGCGTGTTTGCCGCCCGGTTTGATCCGCAACTGCCGCCGCGCCATCGGGAGGCCAATGATGCGCCGCTGGCCGGAGCCGTGCTGGACGGCCTCGACGACGATCTGGCCCGGCAGGTGTTCGCCGCCGTCATCGAACTGTGGCGGCATGTGCTGCGCACGAACTTTTATCTGGCCGGTCGTTTCGGTTTGGCCTTCCGTCTCGACCCCGGCGTCATCGAAGCGATCGGCGGTTCTCCCCGGCCGGCCGGCGAGCACCTGCCTCACGCGCTCTTTTTCTTTGCCGGCCCGAAAATGCGCGGTTTCCACGTGCGCTACCGCGAGATGGCCCGAGGCGGGGTGCGTCTGGTGCGGACCCGGACCTGGGCCCAGCTCGAACTGGAATCCGGCCGGCTCTACGAAGAGGCCAAGCACCTGGCCGAGTCCCAGCAGCTCAAGAACAAGGACATCCCCGAAGGCGGGGCCAAGGCCGTCCTGCTCCTCGATCCCGGGGCCGATCCCACCCTGGCGCTCAAAAGCGCCGTGGACGGCCTGCTCGACCTGCTGGTGCCCGGGGACGAGACCCATACGCTTCCCGGCGTGGCCGATTACCTGGGCCGGCCCGAACTCGTCTATCTCGGCCCGGACGAGGGCATCACCCCGGACCATATCCGCTGGATCGTGCGCCGGGCCGCCAGGCGCGGCTACGGCTGGCCCAGGGCGTTTATGAGCTCAAAGCCCGAGGGCGGCATCAACCACAAGCGCTACGGCGTCACCAGTCTTGGCGTGTTGGAATTCGCCGACGCCTTCTTGCGCGAGGCCGGCATCGACCCCGACCGACAGGCCTTCACGGTCAAACTGACCGGCGGCCCGGCCGGGGACGTGGCCGGCAACGCCCTGATCCAGCTCTTTGCCCGCTACGGCGACCGGGCCAAGGTGCTGGCCATTAGCGACGGCCATGGCGCGGCCTACGATCCGGCCGGCCTTGACCCAGGCGAGCTGAGCCGGCTGGTGGCCGCCGAAACCTCCATCACCGGTTTTGACCCGGCCCGCCTGTCCGGCCCGGAGGCCTTTGTCCTGGCCGCCGACACGGTCGAGGGAGCCAAGGCCCGGGCCAGCCTGCACAACACCGTCGTGGCCGACCTTTTCATCCCGGCCGGCGGCCGCCCGGACACCATAAACGACGCCAACTGGAGCGCCTTTTGCGACGAAACGGGCCGTCCCTCGGCCCGGGTCATCATCGAGGGGGCCAACCTCTTTTTGACCTCCGGTGCGCGTAAGGGACTGGAAGCGGCCGGGGTGCTCATCGCGCCTGGCCCATCGGCCAACAAGGCCGGGGTCATCTGCTCGTCCTACGAGATCCTGGCCGGCATGGCCATGACCGAGGAGGAGCTGGCCGCCTGCCATGGCCGCTACGTCGAGGAGGTGCTGGTGATCCTTGGCCGCAAGGCCCGAAACGAAGCCGGCCTGCTGTTGCGCGAACGCCGCCGTCGCGGGGGCACGACGGGGCTCGTGGCTTTAAGCCGCGAGGCGTCGCTGGAAATCACGGCCCTCAAGGACGCCCTGAGCGAAGCCATGGCCCGTCAGGCCCCGAACGTGGCCGACATCGCCGCCGATCCGCTGCTGACGGGGCTTATTGCCGCCCACTGCCCGCCGCTGGTGGCGGCGCGCCACCTGGAGCGGCTTTTTGCCGTGGCGCCGGCGGCCTATCTCCATGCCGTGGCCGCGGCCCAGGCTGCCTCGACCATCGTCTACGCCGAAGGTTTGGGCTGGCTGTCGCGTCTGGTCGGCCTGCGCGACCTCATGGCCGTGGTCCGGGCCTATTTCGCGGCCGCCGGAGAACTGGACCGTCGCCTGGCCGCCCTGGGCCGCAGCCGGATGTCCGGCCGCGACGAACTGGCCGACCTGCTGGCTCGGACCGGACGCAAGGTGCTGTGCGAACAGGCCCTGGGGCTGGATAGCCCGACAGCGAGCGCAGAGGGGCACACGCCAGGGTAGAGCGGTCCTGGTCGGGAAAAAACGGGAGGGCGGCGGCCCCTGGCTGTTCCGGCCGCCCATTACGGCAGGACCGGGCGCAAGGGGCCGTGCGCAGTGCCCCTTGCGTCTAAATGGCGCGGGCACGGTCGGGGAGGGGTATGGGCCAGGGCAGACTGGCCCTGGTCGGTGACAGGCGGGAGTGGCGGCGGCCCCAGGCTGCGCCGGCCGCGAATCTTGGTTCGGTCCCGGCGCAAGGCACTGTGCGCATTGCCTCTCGCGCCCGGATGGTCCGGCAACGGGCCAAGAACGCGATACGCCATGTGGACGGGCCATACCCGGGAATGCGGCGCGGCCGGTCCGTGGGCAGCGCCTCGGTGCGCTATGCGCGGGCGGCCCGGGGAGCGGGAAAGCCCGGCCCGGCTCAGATCTTGATGGGCGGGAGCACGATGTGCGGCGGCGTGTCCCAGATGCGTTCAAGGAGCCTTTTGGCTTCGGCCAAGTCGGGATTGATGGCCAGGGCTTCGCGGGCGGTCTTTTCGGCGTCGGCCAGATTGTGCTGCTCATAGTAGACCCGCGCGATGTTGAGCAGCAAATGGTCGTCGGTGGGGGAGAGTTCGCGGGCTCGGAAATAGTACTTGAGGGCCTCGGCAAACAGGCCTTTTTTGCGCAGGTTGATGCCGAATTCGTTGAAAAGGTGCTTGTGGCGCGGCTCAAAGGCTTCCTCGATACGCACCAGACGGTCGAAGATGTAGGAGGCCTTCTCGGTCTTGTCCATGGACAGATAGACCAGCCCCAGGCCGAAGTTGGCCCGGATGTTGTCCTCGTCGATACGCTTGATCTTGAGGTATTCCTGCTCGGCGCTGGCCGGCTTGTTGGACGCCCGGTAGTGGTCGCCCACGAGCAGGGGTTGGCTGAGCAGGCGATAGCTCAGGTCCGGCTCCAGGTGATAGTCCTCGAAGAGCTTTTCCCGGGTGATGCGAAAAGGCGCGCCCTGGCGCTTGAAGTCCATGTCCAGGCTCTGGACATCGAAAGCGTTGTCCTCGATTTCCTTGACAAACCAGTAGGTCTCGGACTGGGCGGTCCGTTTGGTGACGCCAAAGCCCACCGTGACGGCGGTTTTGAGCGAAAAGATGCCGTTGATCCGGTTTTCCTGGCTCATGCGCGGCCCGGGTTCTTACACGTCCATGGCCAGGGCGGCCTGGCCGGCGTCGGGTGCGGTCGTTTGCGGGGCTTGGGCCAGGTCGTCGTATTGCTTGGCGCGCAGCTTGGCCAGCAGTTTCGCGGCCTCGGGGAAGGGTTCGCGAAGGCTTACCGCCTGTTCCAGATGGTGAATGGCCCGGTCGTAGTCCTTGGCGAAAATGCAGGCCTTGGCGATGTTGTAATGCAGGTTTTCGTCCTTGGGCGTCAGCGTCAGGGCCTGGGTGTAGGCGTGCAGGGCTCCAGGGTAGTCGCCGCGCTTTCGCAGGTCGATGCCCAGCGAATTGTAGGGGTTGACCGCATCGGGGTTGGCTTGCAGGATCTCGGCGAAGAGTTCCTTGAGCTCGGCCAGACGGTCCTGAAGCGCGAGGATCTCGGCGGATTTGTCGAGATAGGCCCGGTAATTGGCGTCGTCGCCCTTGCCTTTGTAGGCGTGGGCCATGCCCTGGTAAGCCTCGGCGTACATGGCGTTTAGGGCCAGGGCCTTGTTGAAGGCCACGATGGCTTTGCCGTATTTTTGCCGGTGCAGGTAATCCATCCCCTTGTTGAACCAGACGGCGGATTCGTTCTCCTCTTCCACGATCTCGGAAAATTCCTGCAAGGCCTCGTCGAAGCGGCCTTGCTGCACGAGTTCCTGGGCCGTTTGCAGCTGCTCGACTTCCACCTCGTCCACGCTGGTGGTCTCCAGGGCCATTTGCAGGTGCCGCTCCAGGGTGGTCATGGAATAGGGACGGATGACGTAGCCGTTGCAGCCGGCGGCAATGGCCTTGACCACGTTTTGCAGCCCGCTTTCGGTGGTCACCATGATGACGGGCAAGAGCTTGGAGCGGGTGGCCCGGCGCAGGGCACGCAGGCAACTGGCCCCGTCCATGCCTTTGACGGCCCCGTCGATGAGCACCACCTGGACGGCGTCTTCCTTGATGGGATCAAGCAGATCGTCGAGCTCGTCGGAGATGATGACGTTTTTGATGTTGAGATCAAGACAGCACTTCTTGTCCCGGGCGGCATGATGCTGATTGTTGGTGAGTATGGCGACGGAGATGTTCGGCGTTTCCATGCTGCGCTCGGTTTTCCGGATAAAGTGCGCCTGTCTTGCCTGCGATCCAGGTCGTGAAACGACTGCTGCCGAGCCTGGAGGCCAAGAAAGAGCGGGAATTGTCGTGCTTTAGAAAGCTACCATGCGTCGGCGGCAAAACCAAGGGAAAAAGCGGAAGCTCGGCGAGGCAAAGCTGGCGGACGTTGCTGTGTTGGTGCAGACGTGATTGAGCCTATGATTTACACTGCAACAATGCCGTCCGGCATTAATCTTCCTCTGCAATGGTCGAGTTCGCCCCGGGGCTCAAGGAGCCGCCAACCGCCTTGTCTGGTCGACTCGTCGGCCGGTGTTGGGTCCTCGAAAAAGCATAGCCAGGCTTGATTTGGTAATATCCCGAAAATATTGCGATTTTGAAAGCCATGCCGTCGTTGCCGAGGACGTGTGCCAGGACGACACGCACCTGGGGAAAGGGCTTTCCTGTCAGGCCGGCCGCCGGTCGCGCCATCCGGCTACCATCCGCCGCCGCCCCCCCCGCCGCCGCCGCCGCCGGAACTGCCGCCGCCGCCCGAGCCGGAGGACGACCCCGGGGCCGTGGACGAGGAACTGATGGCCGAGGAGAACCCCGAGCCGAGGTCACCAGCGAAACCGCCGAAGTCCCCGGAACTCCAGCCGTGGCCGACGTACCAGACCGGCTGGTAGCCCTCGGCCGAGGCCCGCGCCAACACGTCGGCGAACTGGGCCGCCCAGTCGTTTTCCACGTCCAGGGCCAGGGCGTAGGGCAGGTAGCGTTCGAAAAGCTCGGGCGTTCGCTCCGGCGGGGTGAGCATGTTGAGGCGTTCGCGCTCGCCCACGCGCAGATAGAGCCGAAAGCCCTCCAGGGCGTCCATGACCCGGCGGCCTTCCCTGGTCGGGGCCTTGAGCAGGTGGCGAAAGATGGCGGCTTCCACGGCGATGGTGGCCAGACAGGCGGCCGCCGGCCAGGACATGGCCAGGGACAGGAAGGCCAGGGCGGCCAGTTCGCCAAGGATGAAGGGCAGGGCGAACAGGCAGGTAAAGGCCGCGCCGACGATGGTCAGGAATCGTGGCCGGGCCTTGGCCTTGGCCAGGGCCTGCATGGCGCGCAGGGTCAGGGCGGCCACGCCAAAGCTCCACACGCCAAGCCAGGCCAGGGTCATGCCGGCCATCTCCGGTTCGTCGGCGTTCAGGGCGACCAGGGCGAAGACCAGCAGGGACAACAGCACACCGACTAGGAAGTATGCCCGATTGACCTGGAAATGGCTGCCTTCGTACCGGTCCTTGAGGTCTTCGCGAAGAGCCTTTTGCGCCGCTCGAACGGCTCGATGGTTTTCCTGTTCCAGGCGCACGGCCGGCGCGCCGCCAAGCAGGGCGTCGAGGATGCCCGCCTGCCAGGACCCCTCGGGAAAGCGCTTCTTGCCGCGCCCGACGACATAGGTTCCGTCGTCATCCTCGATGACGGCCCCGCCGGCCACGGCCATCTCCACCACCCCGGCGGCGAAGGCCTTGTCGTCGTAGCCCATGCGCCGCAGGAAGCGGGCTCCCGGGGCGCTCAAACCGTCCGGGGGCGAAAAAAGCGGGATGGTGATGCCCCTGGCCGGGTCCCGGCCGACAATGAGCCAGGCCACGACGAAAAAGATCGTCACCACCGCCAGTCCGGCAGCGGCGAGGTGAAACGCCCGGCTCGTCAGAATGCGCTCGGTGGGCGTGGGCAGGGTGACGAAGCCCTTGGGGAAGCTCACGGCCACGGTCAGCCCCGAGCCTGGAGGCAGGGGCTTGGTCGTTTGGCAAGAAAACGTACCCGGCCCGGTGTGGGCGGTGAAATCCCGGCCCTTGGCCCCGGCCGGCCCGGTGTAGGCGGCCCATTGTCCCGGCTGGGCCCCGGGCGGCAGGAAGATCGTGGCCGAGGCCTGGTCGATGGGCAGCCGCCAGCCGTTGCCGGTGACGTTCCAGTAGAGTTCGTCGTAATCCGCGAACTGTCCGACCTGGCCGTCGGTGGCGTAGGTCAGTTCATATGTATGTTCGCCCGGGTCGAGTAATCGTCCCTTTTTGCCCATGTAGACCTTGACGCCGTTGCCGGCCGTCTCGGTATGGTAGTCTTCGCTGCGTCCGTCGCGGCGAACGCTTATGACCTTGAAACCGACCGTCACGGTCTTGCCGCCCGGGATGTCGTAGCGGGTGGGGAATTCGCGCACGATGCCCTGGCGGATGGACTGGCCGGCGGCCAGCACGCGCAGGGTCTCGACCACGGTGAGATCGCCGTTGGCGGCGATGGTCACCCGGCTGTCAAAGGACAGGAGGCGTTCGGTCTGGGCAATGGCGGGGCTGGCCAGGGCGGCCAGCAGGCCCAGGGCCGCAAGCGTCGCACTCCGGGAAAAGAGCGCGCGGATGAGGCGCGAAAAAACGCTTTTGACAAAGGCTGGCCAGCCAGCCGCCAAACGCGCTTCCCCAGGGGGCGACACGAGCGAGCCGCCGGGCAGGCAAGCCGCCCGGTTCACGAGCCGGCTCCGGCGTCGAAGCTCACGCGCGGCACGGCGCGGTCGGCCGGGTCCTCGATCTCGAAATAGGGCAGGGGGCCAAAGCCCATGGACGAGGCCAGCAGATTGGCCGGAAACGTCTGGGAGCGGTTGTTCTGCTCCCGGGCCGCGCCGTTATAGTAGCGCCGGGCGAGCTGTATTTCCGACTCGATGGCGGCCAGTTCCTGTTGCAGGGAGGCGAAATTTTCGCTGGCGCGCAATTGTGGATACCCCTCGGCCACGGCAAAGAGACGGCTCAAGGCCTGGGTGAGGTCCCCTTCCAGTCGGTAGCGGGCCGCGTCGTCGGGAGCGGTCTGGATTTTGGTACGCAGTCCGGTCACGGACTCGAGCACGCCGCGCTCGTGGCCCATGTAGCCCTTGACGGCTTCCACCAGGTTGGGAATGAGGTCGGCCCGGCGTTTGAGTTGGACGTCAACGCCGCTACGGGCTTCCTCGGCCAGGTTGCGACCCCGGATCAGGCCGTTGTAGAGGGCTATGCCGTAGAGGCAAATAAGCAGGGCGACGCCGAGGACGACGGACAGTGCGATCATGGCGGAACTCCTTTGTCGGGACACGGCGCATGAGCCGATACTGCAAGTTCATACGGAAACCGGCCGGCCAAGGCAATGGCCGGTTGCGGCCAAGCCTTCCCATGACGCCTTGCCGGTGCTAGACGTGAAGGGCGACGGGCCACGAAAAGGGAGCGATAACCATCATGGGCGCAATAGGCATTTGGGAAGAAGGCGATGGCCGGCAGTTCGTTGATGGGAGCCTCGGCGCGCTGCTGTCGGTCCTTGGCCACGACGCCCGATTCCTTGTCCCCGACCTGCCCCTGGCCGCCGACCTCGACGCGCTGGTGGCCGAGACCGAGCTTTTGGTCTTGCACGCCGAGGCGGTCGCCGTCCGAAAGGCTGCTTCGGTCGAGGCCGGGTTTCCGGTGCTGGCCGTGCTGCCGGCCGGGGCCGACGACGCGGCCGTTGCCGCCGCCCTGGGCGTCGCCGACGACGTGATCCGGCAACCGGTCGGGCCGGCGGAATTGGGAGCACGCCTGGGCAAGCTCCTGGAGCAATTTCGCCAGGCCGCCGACTGCTGCGAGATGACCATGTGCCGGGCGCGCCAGGAAGCGGCTCTGGCCAAGGCCACGGCCGATCTTTCCCGCCGGATAAGCGCCTTGGACTGCCTGTCCAAGGTCCATGCCGTGATCCAGCGGTTCGGCCAGCCCCGCAACCGCCTCTTCAAGGACGTCATCGCCTTGCTGCCGCCGGCCATGCGCCGTCCGGACGCGGCCCATGTTCGCCTCCTGGTCGATGGCGCCGTGTTCGAGACGCCCGGTTTTCGTCCCTGCCCGCACAGTCTGCGCATTCCCCTGGCCGGCTCAAGCCAGCCCGAGGCCGCCCTGGAAATCCACTACGAAGCGCCCGACCCCGACAATCCGCGGATCACTTTTCACGAGGACGAAGCCGAGCTGGCCTTGCTCGTGGCCCAGCGTCTGGGGCGGACCCTGAGCCGGCTCGGGGCCGAGGCGGCCCTGGCCCGGGAGCGCGAATTTTCCGCCCTGCTCATGGACGCCCTGCCCGGCGGCGTGCTGCGCTTCAATCGCCATGGGGCCATCGTGTTCAGCAATCCCCGGGCCGCGGCCATCCTGGAGTTGCAGCAGCGTGCCCTGGCGGGAAACGTGTTCGACGACGCCGGATTTGGCGCGGCCGATGCCGAAGGCCGTCCCCTGGCCCGGGCCGACCATCCCTTTTCCCGGGTGCTGGCCACGGGCAAGCCGGTTTATGACATGCCGCTTTCCGTGGTCCGTCCCGGCGGCGGCCGGCGGTTTTTGTCGATGAGCGCCGCACCGCTTTTCGCCCAGGACGGCGGCATCGACGAGGTGGTGGTCAACATGGTCGATGTCAGCGGCCAAAAGGCCCAGGAGCGCCAACTCGCCCACGCTCTCAAGCTCGAATCCCTGGGCCAACTGGCCGCCGGCATCGCCCACGAGATCAACACGCCCGTGCAGTATGTGCTGGGCAACCTGGAATTTCTGGCCAACGCGTTCGGCCGTCTCATCGAGACCCTGGACAGCCTGGCCGCCGCCGCCCTGGATACCGAGGGCGACCTGTGTCTGACCGAGGAACTGGCCCGGATGCTGACCGACGAGGAACTGCGGTTCCTGCTCGAAGAATCGCCGTCCGCCATCCGGGAGTCCCGGGAAGGCCTCGACCGGGTGACCGGCATCGTTTCCTCCATGAAACGCTTTTCGCATCCCGGCAACGAACTGCCCATGGCCGTGGACGTGGGGCAGGCCGTGGCCGACACCCTGGCCGTGTCGCGCGGGGCCTGGAAGTTCGCCGCCGACGTGCGCCTAGACATCGACGCGGGGTTGCCGCCGGTCCTTTTCGTGCCCGGCGATCTGCATCAGGTGCTGCTCAACATCATCGTCAACGCCGCCCAGGCCATCGAGGAGCAGCACGCCGCCACGGGCGGCAAGGGGCATATCGACATCCGGGCCGTGCAAAACGGCCCCGTGGTCGAGCTGGCCGTGGCCGACGACGGGCCGGGCATGTCCGAGGAGGTGCGCCAGCGCGTCTTCGATCCCTTTTTCACCACTAAGCCCGTGGGCAAGGGCACGGGGCAAGGGCTGGCCCTGGTCCACGGCATCCTCAAGCGCCACAAGGCCCGGGTGGAGGTGCTGTCTGCCCCGGGCCAGGGCACGAGCTTCATTCTAAGCCTGCCAGTGGCCAATCTGCCGGAGATCGGCCGCTAGACACGCCCGGCCTCCGCTTTCGGCGAGCCTTTGGCCCGGCGAGGCTGCGGCGAGCCGTCCGCTATTTCGTACCAGAGCCAGCCTTCGGGGCCGGGCACGGCCTTGTGCCGGGGTTGCCGACGATCACGGCCGGGGATAAAGTCGGTCCTTTGCCGCGTCATTTCGACTTGCCCGACGCCAGGAGGATGCATGGCCCTGGACCCCGCCCAGCCCGATACCCACGATGCCCCCGCCCCCCCCGGCGCGGCCCCCGCCCGGGGGGCCCCCCGCCCCCCGGCCGAGGGCGACTCCGAGCACCTCGGCCATCA
>JAEZMB010000073.1 GCA_023435825.1 Pseudomonadota bacterium
GGCCGGGACCGCCGGCTTCTTCGGCGCGGCCCCAGGCGGCGGCACGGCCGGGCGCGCCGACTTGGAGCAGGCCGCCGCCGCCGCCCGGTATTCCTTGAAGGCGTCGCCAAAAACCGGGTCCTTGACCATGGACAGGCGGTAGTAATCCAGCGCCTGGACGCACTGCCCGGCCTGCATGGCGAGGTTGCCGAGGTAGTAGTAGGTCTGGGGATTGGTCGACTTGAGCTCGGCCGCCCTGCCCAGGGCTTCCTTGGCCTCGGGCCGGCGTCCCTGGCCGTAGCGCAGGATGCCCAGCGCCTCCAGGGGACGCGGATTGCCGGGCTCCAGGGACGATGCCTTGGCCAGGGCCGCCTCGGCCCGGTCGGGCTGGCCCTGCTTGGCCCGGCAAAGCCCGAGCAACAAGAACGTCTCCCCGGACTGGGGCAACTCGCGGGTCAGGGCTTCCAACTCCGGCATGGCCCGGGCGCAATCCCCGGCGAGCACGGTCTGGCGGGCCGCGTCCAGGCGTTCGGCCGGCTTGGGCGCGGGCGGCGGCGGTGGCGGCGGACCCGGCTGTTTCTGGCAGCCGGCCGCAAGCCCCAGGCACAGGGCCAGACAGACGAGGATCAGACGGCAGGCGTGGCGCGGCATGGCAAACTCCCTGCGGCGGGCCGCCCTGGGGCGTCCGCCCATACCCTGGTGCATCGGACGAATCCTTAGATAATATGCGCCTGCCGTCAAACCTGTCAACTTTTCGTGGATCGGCTGAAAAGACCGCCTTGACGCCTATTCCCGACCGACGTAGACCATAAAAGATTGCATCAATCCCGGTAAGTTCAGGTCATGGAGCCAGCCAGCATGTCCAGGTCGTCGCAAACGGACTCGCGCGGATGCGCTCCCCATCCCCGGCACCACGCTCCCCGCCCCCTTGCCCAGACGAGACGCCTTCCATGACCATGATGCCCACACCGGCAACCTCGCCCCACGAACCGGCTTTTCCCCTGCGCGCCGACCTGCTGCTCCTGGCTGCCGTGCTGGCCGGGCTGGCCGTCCTGGGCTGGGCAAACCCTCCACTGTTCGCGGTGCTCGCCGACCTTTCCTGCGCCGTGGCCGGCATGTCCACGTTTCTGGTCATCTGGAACGCCCGGCGGCAGGTGGAGCAGGGATTGTTCCTGGTGCTCGGCATGGCCTTCGTGGCGGCGGCCGCCTTGGACGGCGCCCGCTTGGCCCTGGCCGCCATGCCGACGCTGTACCTCGGCGATTTCAGCGCCGGCTTGCACGCCGTCGGCCAGCTCACCCTGGCCGCGGGCCTGGCTGGCGGCGCTTGGCTCGCCCGGGGGCGGACGCTGTCCGCCGCGGCGGCCGGAGCCTGCCTGGCCGGGCTCACGGCCAGCTTGGCGCTGGCCATGCTGGCCCTGGGCTACCTCGACGCCTGGGGGCTGTCCAACGCCGCCGAAGCCGGCAGGCGCGAATTCCTGGCCGCCGCTGCCCGGGGGCTTACGGCCGTGCTCTTCCTGGCGGCCGGCGCGGGCATCTGGCGCGACCGCCAGGCCCTGCCGCCGACCCTGGCCTGGCTCCTGGCCGCCGCCATGGCCGCCCTGGCCGCCGCCGGCGCCACCGAGGCCCTGGCCGGGGGCAACGCCATTGCCGGCCGCCTGTTTCAGGTGCTGGGCTACGGCCTGGGTTGCCAGGCCATCGTGGTCATCGGCATCAACCGGCCGTCGCAGCTCCTTTTCCAGGAAATCAACCGCCGCGAGCTGGAACTGACCGGCCGCATGGTGCGCCTTGGGGCCCAGGCCAGGGCCATCTTCGACTTGAGCGGCTCGCCTTCCCTGGAAAGCGGCGATTTCAAGCCTTTTGCCGCCGCCCTTTTGCACCGGGCCATGGCCGTCCTGGGCGTGGGCCGGGCCGGCATCTGGCGTTTTTCCCCGGCCCACGACCGCCTCGTCTGCCTGATCGGCCACGGCACGGCCCGGGCCGACGAAGGCCTGGAACTCGACTGCGCCGCCTATCCCGACTATTTCGCGGCCGTGCTCCACGAACGGGTCATCGTGGCCGACAACGCCGTTGTCGCGCCGCTGACCCGAGCTTTGCACCAGGGGTATCTCAAAGGCCGCGACATCGCCGCCCTGATGGACGCGCCCTTCCGTTTCGCCGGCCGCACCACCGGGGTGCTGTGCCTGGAACATCTGGGCCAGCCCCGCTGCTGGTCCGACGACGAAATCGCCTTTGCCGGCTCGCTTTCCGACATGCTGAGCCTGGCCCTGGAAAGCTCCGAACGCCGCTGGGCCGCCCGGGAACTGGCCGAGAGCGAGCAACGCCTGAGAACCCTGCTCGACGCCATGCCCGACCCGGTCTGCTTCAAGGACGCCGCCGGCCGCTGGATCGTGGCCAACCAGGCCCAGATCGAGGCCTACGGCCTCACCGGGCTGGACTGGCAGGGGCGCACGGACCGGGAACTGGCCGCGATTCCCGGCCTTGATCGCGATGTTTTCACCACCGAGGCCGAGACCGACGCCCGGGCCTGGGCCAGCCGTTCGACCACGGTCTACGGCTTTTCCATGGCCGCCGCGTCCGGAACCATGCGCCATTACGACGTGACCAAAGCGCCGCTTTTTCACGCCGACGGCTCGCCCCGGGGACTGGTCACCCTGTCCCGGGACATCACCGCCTACCGCGACGCCCTGGCCCGGCTGCGCGAGACCAACGCCGAACTGGAAGCCATCTACAACGAAACCTCCGACGGCCTGATCATCGCCGACGCCGCCGCCCGGACCATGGTGCGGGTCAATGCCGCCGCCTGCCGCATGTTCGGCTACACCGCCCCGGAAATGGCCGGCCTGGAACCCTGCGCCCTGCATCCGCACGAGGAGCGCGAGGCGGCCCGGCGGCGCTTCGCCGACATCGCCGCCGGCAGCCGCCGGCTCCAGGAAAACGTGCCGTGCAAACGGCGTAACGGCGAGGTCTTCCACGCCGACATATCGGCCCAGCCCGTCACCTACGGCGGGCGCGCGGCCATCCTGGCCTTTTTCCGCGACATCTCCGAACGCCGGGCCGGCGAGGAGCGCCTGCGCCTGTCCGAGGACCGCTTCCGCAAGGTCTTCAACAGCACCTACGACGCCATTTTCCTCCACGACCAGGACGGGGCCGTCATCGACGTCAACGACAAGGCCCTGGAACTTTTCGACCTGCGCCGCGACGAACTGCCGGCCCTGCGCATCGACCGGGACCTGTCCGCGCCGGAAATGCCCCAGGCCTGGCTGCTCGCCGCCTGGCGCGAGGCCCTGGCCGGAGCGGAACGCTTTTTCGAGTGGAAGGCCAGACGCCCCCACGACGCCAGCCTCATCGACGTCGAGATCTACCTGCGGCGCATCCTGGTCGGGTCCGGCCACCAGATCCTGGCCAATATCCGCGACGTCACCGAGAGAAAGCGCGTCACCGCCGCCCTGGCCGCCCGCCAGGAGGAAATCTCGGCCCTTAACCGCGACCTGGCCCGGCGCGTGCGCGAGGAAACCGAGAAAAACCGGCAAAAGGACATCCTGCTTTTAAACCGCACCCGCCTGGCCGCCATGGGCGAAATGATCGGCAACATCGCCCACCAGTGGCGGCAGCCCTTAAACGCCCTGAGCATCCTTCTGGCCAACCTGCGCTTCGAATACGAGGCCGTTTGCCAGGACACCGCCGCCCTGGACACCGCCCATCGGCAGGCCTACGACATCCTGCGCCGCATGTCGGCCACCATCGACGACTTCCGCAACTTCTTCAAACCCGACCGGGAACCGGAACCGTTCCGGGTGATCGCGGCCATCAGCGACGCCCTGCTGCTTATCGACGCCAGTCTGGCCCAGCACGGCATCCAGGTCCGTTTCACCGCCCGCCACGACCCGGTGGTCTACGGCCCGCGCGGCGAGTTCGCCCAGGTGGTCCTCAATCTCCTGGGCAACGCCAAGGACGCCATCCTGGCCCGAAAGCCGGTCCGGGGCCGCATCGAGATCCGGGTCATGCAGCGCCTGGGCCGGGCCGTGGTGGCCGTGGCCGACAACGGCGGCGGCATTCCCCCGGACATCCTCGACCGGATATTCGACCCGTACTACACCACCAAGGGCAGCCAGGACGGCACCGGCCTTGGCCTGTACATGTCGCGCATCATCGTCGCCGACCACATGGGCGGCGTGTTGACCGTGGCCAACCGGACCGAAGGCGCCCGGTTCGTGGCCGCCCTGCCCCTAGCCCACACCAGCGACCGTTTCGGAGACGCCCCATGACCCAACGCAAGAATTTGCCTCAGGGCCTTCGCGGCCTGCGCTCCCTGCACATCCTGGTGGCCGAGGACGACCGGTTCGCCCGGGAGCAGCTGAGCCTTTTGCTGTCGCGCTTCGCCGGCCGCGTCAGCACCGCCGCCGACGGCATGGAGGGCCTGGACGCCTTCAAATACGACCGCCCCGACATCGTGGTCACCGACATCAACATGCCCCGGCTTTCCGGCCTGGACATGGCCCAGGCCATCAAGGCCATGGATCCGGCCGTGCCCGTCATCCTGGTCACGGCCCACAGCGACGCCCAATTCTTCCTGCGCTCCATCGAGATCGGCATCGACGGCTACGTGATCAAACCCCTGGACGCCGACAGTCTGCTGAAGCTGCTCGCCAAGCAGGCCTCCGTGCTGCTCGAAGCCCGGGCCGCCGAAGCCCGGGCCGGCATGTTCCGCTTCATCCTCGACATCAACCCCAACTTCATCCTGACCCTTGGCGGCGAAAGCCTGGACTACGTCAACCGCACCTTCCTCGATTTCCTTGGCGCGACCGATCTGGCCGCCCTGCGCGACAGCCACCACGCCGGACGCGTGCTGGAACTCGACGGACGGACCTTCGATCCGGCCGATCTGGCCTGGACGAAGCTGCTGGACCAGCGCGAGGGCCGCACCCACCAGGCCGTCTTCGCCCCGCCTCCGGCCAGCGGGGAACGCGAACGCACCTTCCTGGTTTCGGCCGTGGGCTTCCCCGAACTCGACCGCACCATCATCACCTTCACCGACATCACGCCCCTGGCCGAGGAACGGCGCATCCTGCGCATCCGGGCGGCCACCGACGCCCTGACCGGCATCGCCAACCGGGCCGGCCTGGCCGAGGCCCTGGAGCGGGAATTCCACCGCAGCCAGCGCCATCCCGCTTCCTTAAGCGTCATCATCTTCGACATCGACCACTTCAAAAACGTCAACGACGCCTACGGCCACCCGGCCGGCGACGCCGTGCTGGCCGAACTGACCCGGCTGGTGGCGACCCATGTGCGCGACCACGACACCTTCGGCCGTTACGGCGGCGAGGAATTCCTCATCATCGCCCCGCAAACCGACGTCGCCGAAGCGGCCACGCTGGCCGAGCGCCTGCGCGTGGACGTGGCCCGCCACCGCTTTCCGGCCGTGGGGAGCCTGACCTGCAGCTTCGGCGTCGCCGCCGACGGTCCCGACGACAGCCCCGACAGCCTTGTCGCCCGGGCCGACGCCGCCCTGTACGACGCCAAGCAAAGCGGCCGCGACCGGGTCGTGGCGCGCTGACCAATCGCCCTCCTCCAGCCACGCCACCGCGCCTGCCGCACCCACTTGTCGCCCCACCGCCCGCCACAGACAGCCAGGGGGTCCGGGGGGATTATCCCCCCGGCGGGTGCAGGGCAGCGCCCTGCCGGGTCACGGGCAGCGCCCGTGCGGGAGATTAGTCGGGAATTTTCGTGAACAGCAGGGCGGCCTTGTAGCGGCGCTGGGTGGGCGAAAGAGCGAAGGAACAGTTCGGCAGGCAGGTGAGCGTCCAGTTCGCCCCGAGTTCATGGGCCACGAATTCCGCCAGATAAAAGGCGTCATCGTGCACGAAGCCGGGGTAGAGTCCTTCCAGGGCCGCCCGGGGGACGGGCAGGTCGTCCAGGGCGTAGACGGGACGCAGGGTGAAAAAGATTTCGCGGCTGGCCCAGTTCCTGGCGGCGGCGACCACGGCCTTGACCCGGCCCTTGGCGATGATCTGGCGGCCGATGAAGTCGATGAGCATGGCCACATCACAGGGTGTTTCCGGGACGATGCGCAGAAAATCGCAGGCCAGGAAGGTGACGTCCGGGGCGTCGTGGAGCCTGGCGATGGCGCTGGCCACCCGGATGACCTCGGGGTCGATGTCCAGGCCCAGGGTTTTGACCGCGCCACGGCGTTTGGCCAGGAAGGCGAAGTAGCCGAGATTGCAGCCGAGATCGGCCACGGTTTTGCCGGCCAGGTCGAGGTTGCCGATATACTCGTCGAGTTCGGGGATCTCGCGGCCGTCGCCGGCGGCGGCGATGCGCTCGCCATCAGGGCCATGGACGGGCCGCCAGATGCTGGCGGGGTCAAGTTCGGCGAGCAGGCGGCGGATGTCGTCGACGGTCGGCGGGCGGTTTGCTGATGACATGGCGCTTGGTAGCTTGAAAATGCCGGCCTGCCAAGGCCGGGAGTTGTCAAAGCGGAAGTCCTTGGGTAAGACCGATCACCCGCGAGAGACGCCGGGCAAGGCCCCCGACAAAGGGCCTCCAGGCCGGCGCGCGCCCAGGCGCGGCGTCGGGCAAACCCCTACCCCCCCCACCCAACCGTATGGTATTCAGCTCCGCATCCTTTTTGTTCTATTTCCTGCCTATCGTTTTGGCCCTGTATTTCGCCAGCGTCCGGTGGACCCATCTGCGCAACTGGGTGCTTTTGGCAGCCAGCCTGTTCTTCTACACCTGGGGCGAGGGCGAGTACGTCGTCGTCATGCTGCTGTCCATCGTGGCCAACTACCTGTTCGGCATCTGGATCTACAAGGCCCACGAGCGCAGCAACGCCAAGGCGCAGATGGGCGTGGCCATCGCCTTCAATCTGCTGTTGCTCATCATTTTCAAATATACGAATTTCATCGTCGCCAACATGAATCTGGTGCTTGGCGGCATCGGCCTGCCGACCCTGACGGTGGGACAGGTGCATCTGCCCATCGGCATCTCCTTTTTCACCTTCCACTGCATCTCCTACCTCATGGACATCTACCGCCGGCAGACGCCGCCCCAGATGTCCCTGCCGTGCACGGCCCTGTACATCTCGCTTTTCCCGCAGCTCGTGGCCGGCCCCATCATCCGCTACAAGGACATCGCCGCCCAGCTCCTGCACCGCACCGTGGGCATCGAGCGTTTTTCCAAGGGCATCAACCGCTTCATCATCGGCCTGGGCAAGAAGGTGCTCATCGCCAACGTGGTGGCCCTGCCGGCGGACAAGATTTTCGCCATCCCGGCCGAGCATCTGACCACGCCCGTGGCCTGGCTTGGCATCGTGTGCTACACCTTGCAGATTTATTTCGACTTTTCGGGGTATTCGGACATGGCCATCGGCCTTGGCCACATGTTCGGCTTCAAATTCATGGAGAACTTCAACTACCCCTACATCTCCAGGTCCATCCAGGAATTCTGGCGTCGCTGGCACATCTCGCTGTCCACCTGGTTTCGCGACTACCTCTACATTCCGCTGGGCGGCAACCGGGGCGGCCAGGCCAAGATGTACCGCAACCTGGTGACCATCTTCTTCCTGTGCGGCCTGTGGCACGGGGCCAGCTGGAACTTCGTCATCTGGGGCCTTTTCCACGGCTTTTTCTCGGTGCTGGAGCGCTTCCCCCTGGGCAAGCGCCTGACCCAGGGCAACGCGATCATCGCCCACGTCTACACCATGGTGGTGGTGATGGTGGCCTGGGTGTTCTTCCGGGCCGAGACCCTGCCCCAGGCCCTGTCCTTCATCCAGGCCATGGCCGGTTTCGCCCACGGTTCGGGGGTGGTGTGGCACATGGGGCTGTTCCTCAACCCCAAGGTGGCCATCGTGTTGTGCCTGGCCGTGATCGGCGTCACGCCCATCGTGCCTTGGGCGGCGCAGTGGCGGGAGCAGCGATTGGCGGCGCGGCCGGCCGGAGCGGCGGTCAACCTGGGCCTGGAGGCCCTGGCCAGCCTGGTCGTGCTGCCGGCGGTTTTTGTGCTGTGCGCCATGTCCCTGGCCAGCGGCACCCACAACCCGTTCATCTACTTCCAGTTCTAGCCCACAACAACGCAACTATGCTGCATTTCTTCAGAACGTTCCGACACGTGGGCGTACAAAGCAGATGCTCGGCCAGCCCCGCGCTCCGGGACGCGGCAACGGCATGACGACGGCTCAGACATCAAACCGCTGGCGCAAGGCCACGGCCACGGCGGCGGCGCTGATTTTCCTCGTGTTCCTGACGCTGCCGGCCCTGGACGGCGCTTTTCACATCGCCCCACCGGTGGATCTCATGGAAAACGATCCGGCCCCGCTGCCGGAAATCTCGTTTTCCCAGCTTTTCAAGGCCTTCAACGTGCTGCAGCGGGGCTTTCTGGACAAGACCTACGGGTTTCGCAAGAACCTCGTGCGCCTGCAAAACCTCCTTGATCTTGATATCCTGCAGTCGAGTTCCCACTACCACACGGTGATCCGGGGCAAGGATAACTGGCTTTTCCTGGCCCAGGAAAATCCCGAGCTCAACGTGGTGGAGGACTACCGGGCCACCCGGCTGTACAGCCCGGGCGACCTGGCCCGCTGGGTGGCCGTTTACCGCGACCGCCAGGACTGGCTGGCCGCCCGGGGCATCCACTATCTGCTGGTGGTGGCTCCCAACAAGCACACGGTCTATCCCGAACACCTGCCGACCCAGTTCAACAAGGTCAGCCCCCAGGACCGCACCGACCAGCTGGTGGCCGCCCTGACGGCGGCCGGCATCAACATCCTGGACCTGCGTCCGGCCATGCGCACGGTCAAGGAAAAGGCCCTGGCCTACTACCGCACCGACACGCACTGGACCACCTACGGCGCGTTCGCCGGCTACATCGAAATCATGCTGCGCCTGGCCCGGTGGCGGCCGGAGTTCGCGCCCACCATCCGGGGGGATTACGACATCAGCATCACCCCGGGCCTGACCGGCGGTCTGGCCAGCATGCTGGCCCTGAGCGACCGTTTCCCCGAGGAACGGGTGACCTTTGTGCCGAAAACCCCGCGCCAGGCCGTGGAAGTGCCCAATCCCCAGGTCCCCAGGGCGCTTTTCCAGCCCACGGTGACCATGAGCACCGGCGACCCCTCGCTGCCAACGGCCGTGGTCTTTCGGGACTCCTTCGCCCACGAGCTTATCCCCTTTCTTTCCGAACACTTCCGCCAAGCGGTCTACGTCTGGCCCTACCCTTCCACGCCGCGCGAGATGCGGGTCTTCGACAAGAGCGTGGTGGAGGCCGCAAAGCCGGATCTCGTCATAGACGAGTTCGTGGAACGCTACTTCACGGAATTCCCGCCCGTGCCCAAACGGCCGGCCGCGCCCTAGTGCCGCGTCCGCGAAAAGCGCATATGGTTTTTTGTATTCAACGACCTAAAACCATTTATTTTTCTCAAAAAATACTCTCGTATTTTTACGTGCTGTGACACCAGCCCCTCCGCACGCGCCAAGGACCAAAAACAACAGCGGCCGGGCCGGAGACGGCCCGGCCGCTGCGGATGCGGCGGCGCGTGAGGAGCCGGCTCGGCCGGCCCTAGTGTCGCGTCCACGAAAAGCGCATAGCACATTTCGTAGGCAACACATAATAACCATGAGTTTTTCTTAAAAAATACTATCGTATTTTTTAAGGGACGCGACACTAGGCCCCTTCGCCCGATGCCGTGCCGGCCAGCCAGTGCTTGCGGTAGAAGTAGGCCGTCATGCCAAGAACGGTCAGGCCCATGAGGCCCATCAGGGCATAGATGCCCCACTCCTCGCTCTTAAACGGCAAATTGTCGAAATTCATGCCGAAAAAGCCGACCAGAAAGTTGAGTGGCAAAAAGATCGTGGCCACCAGGGTCAGATACTGGCCCACGGCGTTCATGCGCAGCTCGGCCTTGGTCATGGACAGCCCGACCATCTCCGAGAGCATCTCGCGCAGGGTCTCCACGGCGTCGAGCACCTGATAGACGTCCTGCTGGATGTCGTTCCACAACACCGCCGTGGCCGGGTCCGAGGCTATGGATTCGTCCTTGACGAAGCGGCCGAGCACTTCGCGCAAGGGCCACAAGGAACGGTGCAGGAACAGCACCTCGCGCTTGTGGTGGTAGATGCGGGTCAGGACATTGCTGTCCCCATTGGCCAGGAGTTCCTGTTCGAAGCCCTCGATCTCCTCGGCCAGCTGCCCCAGGGTCAGGATGTATTCGTCGAGGATGGCCGAAACCAGGGCATGGGTCAGGTGGGGCTGGCCGCGCTTGGCCAGTTTGCCGCCGCCCTTTTCCAGACGCAAGGCCACGTCGTCCCAGAGATTTTTCTCGCGCTCCTGAAAGGTGAGGACAAAGCCCTCGCCGGCGGCCAGGCTCACCTGCTCGGCCAGGACGCGCTGCTCGGCCGGATCGTAGGCCAAAAGGCGCAGCAAAATGAAGATGTGCTCGTCGTAGTCCTCGATGACCGGCCGATGCCCGGTGTCCAGGATGTCGTCGACGAGCAGGGGATGGAGGCTGAAGCGCCGGGCCGCGGCCCGCACCAGCTCGGGGTCGTGGACGCCCACCACCCGCACCCAGGAGACGCAGCCCTCGGGCAGGCTCGGCTCGCCCTCGCCCAGGCCGTCGTAGCGGCGAATGGTCACCCCGTCGCTGCTCAGGGTGTACACCATGACATACGGCTTGAACACCGGCCGCTGCGGAAACGGGGACTTGGCCTCGGGCGCGAACCCCTTGCCCTGGCGCAGGCGTTTCTTGAACCGGTCGAGCATGGGAGCTCCTTGGATGGGGCTGCGGTTTACGGCGCGGCGGCCCGGGCGGCCGCCGTCACGGCGGCCAGTACCTCGTCTTCCGTCAGGCCGGAGGTGTCGATGACCACGGCGTCGTCGGCGGCGACAAGGGGCGACTCGGCCCGGGTGCGGTCCTGATGGTCGCGCGCCTTGATGGCGGCCAGGATCTCTTCGTAGTCAGCCGGCCGGCCCAGGGACGCAAGCTGGCGCACCCGGCGGGCGGCCCGGACCTCGGCGGCGGCGTCCAGGAAAATCTTGCAGGCCGCCTCGGGAAACACGGCCGTGCCCATGTCCCGGCCCTCGGCCAGGAGGTCGGCGCGGCGGCCCAGGCCCTGCTGCACGGCCCTCAGGCCAGCGCGCACCACAGGCAGGGCGGCCAGTTTCGAAGCCATGGCCCCCACGGCCTCGGTGCGGGCGGCCTCGGGCAGGGGCGCGCCGTCGATGAGCAGTTGCGTGTCGGCCCCGCTGCCGGCCAGATCAAAGGCCATGGCCCCCAGGGCCGCCTCGATGGCGGACTCCGGCAGTTCGTGGCCGCCCGGCCCCAGGCGCAGGGCCAGAGCCCGGAACATGGCTCCGGTGTCGAGATAGGGCAGGCCCAGGGCCCCGGCCGCCCGGCGTGACACACTGGTCTTGCCGGCGCCGGCCGGGCCGTCGATGGTGATGACGCGCCGGCTAGAAGCCATTGTCGACAATATCCTTCATGGCGGCCAGGAACGCGTCGTTCTCCTCGTCGTTGCCGATGCTGACGCGCAGCATGTGGGGCAGGCCGTAGCTTTTGAGCGACCGGGCGATGATGCCGCGTTTGAGCAGCCCCTCGAAGACGTCGGCGGCCGGCAGCGGCGGCGTGAACATGAGGAAGTTGGCCTGGGACGGGAACACGTTGCAGCCCAGGTCGGCCAGTTTCTCGGCCAGAAGCGTGCGGCCCCGGCGCACGGCGTCCAGGCTCGCGGCCACGAAATCCGTATCTTCCAAGGCGGCCAGGCCGGCGGCCTCGGCCAGCAGGTTGACGCTAAACGGCAGGCGCACCCGCAGCAGATAGTCGGCGATTTCCGGCGGCAGCACGCCAAACCCGAGGCGCAGGCCGGCCAGGCCGTAGAGCTTGGAAAAGGTGCGCAGCACCACCACGTTGTCGGTTTCGTTGAACCGGGCCATGGTGGAATAGACGGCCTCGGGCTCGGCGAATTCGGCGTAGGCCTCGTCCACCACCAGAAGCGCCCGTTTGGGGATGGCCCGGGACAGGGCCAGGACGTCGTCGGCCGGCACGGCGTAGCCCGACGGGTTGTCGGGGTTGGTCAGAAACACCAGGGCGGTGTCGTCGTCGCAAGCCCCGGCCAGGGCGTCCAGGTCGAAAGCGAAGTCGCCCCCGAGTTTGGCCTGGCGCAGGGTCACGCCGCACAGGCGCGTCTGCTGGACGTAGATGGAAAAGCACGGATCAAAGGCCACGACATTGTCCCGGCCCGGGCGGCAGGTGACGCGCACGAGCAGGTCGATGATCTCGTCCGACCCGTTGCCGGCCACGACACAGTGGCGCGGCACGCCGTGGCGGGCGGCCAGGGCGGCGGTCAGGGCCGGATTGCCGGCCCGGGGGTAGCGAAAGACGGTGTCGGCCTTGCGGGCCAGCACCCGCTTGACCAGGGGCGAAGCGCCCAGCGGGTTTTCGTTGCTGGCCAGCTTGATGACCCGGGACAGGCCGTATTTTTCCTTGATCTCTTCCATGGAAAGGCCGGGGGCGTAGGGCGTGAAACCGCGCACTTCTTCCCGGACCCGGTCGCTGGGCTGCATGGGGCTGCTCCAAAAAAGGTCTGCCCGGCGGCGGGCAGGCGGCAAGTTGACGGGGAGCGGCCCGGGGGCGGC
>JAEZMB010000102.1 GCA_023435825.1 Pseudomonadota bacterium
GGCCGGGACAACCCGGATGACAACCGATTTTCCAACCGCTCCCCGGCTGACGGGGAAGGATTCATGGTCGTAGGCGTCCTCACCCTCCAGTTCGCCCTCCACGGTAACGACTCCCTCAAGGGCAAGCGCCGCGTGGCCCAAAGCCTCAAGCAGAAGCTGCGCAACAAATTCAACGTGGCCGTCGCCGAAGTGGCCATGCAGGAATCCTGGGACACGCTGGTCCTGGCCGCCGTGGCCGTGTCCGGCGAGGCGACCCACGTCCGGGGCCTCCTGCAAAAGGCCGTCAACATGGTCGAAGCCGCCGCCCTGGCCGAACTGGTCTACGACGACATCGAAATCCTCACGCTTTAGCCCCCAATAAAGATCCCTATGAAACGCACCGCCTCGCGCCGCTCGCACCGGCTCGCCGATCAGATCGCCCGGGAAATGGCCACCGCCCTTCTCGAAGATGTGCGCGATCCCCGCCTGGAACTCGTGACCATAAGCGGCGTGACCTTAAACGCCGACCTGTCCGTGGCCCAGGTCTTCTACACGCTCAGCGGCGACGCCGAACGCCTGGCCGGCGCGGCCAAGGCCTTGGATCAGGCGCGCGGCTTCCTGCGCACCCTGCTGGGCCAGCGCCTGCACATGAAGTTCGTGCCCGAACTGCGCTTTTCCCGCGATACGTATCTTGAGGAGATGGTCTATGCCCGACCCCAGGAGTGAGATCGTCCGCCGTATCCGGGCCGGTCAATCCTTCCTGGTGGCCGCCCATGCCTCGCCCGACGGCGACGCCCTGGGGTCCACCGCCGCCATGGGCTTTATCCTGGAGGCCCTGGGCAAGACCTTCTGGCTCATAAACGATTCCCCGGCCCCGCCCCAGTACGGCTGGCTGGAACTGCCCGCCCCGCTCCTGGACCAGCCGCCAACGGACGACTACGATCTGGCCATTGTCCTGGACTGCGGCGACGCGCCGCGCCTGGGCGGCCTGGAAGGCCACCTCGACCCGGCCCGCACGGCCGTCATTGACCACCACCTGGGCAATCCCGGCTTTGGGGCCGTCAACTGGATCGATCCGAGCAGTGGAGCCACCGGCGAGATGGTGGCCCTTTTGGCCAAGGACCTCGGCGTGCCCCTGGTCGGCCCCATGGCCCAGGCCCTGTACACGGCCATGGCCACGGACACCGGCTTTTTCAGCTTCAGCGGCACCACCGCCGTGTGCCTGGAACTGGTGGCCGAGATGATCCGGGGGGGCCTGGACGTCGGCGAGGTCGGCGCGCGCATCAAAAACCAGTGGAGCATGAACCGCATCCGCCTGTGGAGCGAGGTGCTCGCTGGCCTGTCCCTGCACGGCCATGGACAGGTGGGCGCAATCAGGGTATCGCAGGAGATGTTTTCCCGCACGGGGACCGGCCCCGAGGACTGCGAGGGGCTGATCAACAACGCCCTGCGCATCAAGGGCGTGCAGGCGGCGGTGCTCGTGCGCGAGCTGCCCGAGGGCGGCGTCAAATTTTCCCTGCGCTCGGTGGGTCCGGTCAACATCCAGCAGGTCGCGGCCGCTTTTGGCGGCGGCGGACACAAGAACGCCTCGGGCGGCAAGCTGGAAACCGGTCTGGACGAGGCCGAGGCCACGCTGATAAGCGCCCTGGCCAAGGTCGTGGAGCCGGCGCGTGTCTGAGAAGCGCTACCCGCTGCCCCAGCTTCACGGCGTTTTGGTGCTGGACAAGCCCTCCGGCCCCACGTCCACCCGGTGCCTGACGGCGATCAAGCGCCTGGGCCAGAAAAAGATCGGCCACGCCGGCACCCTGGACCCCTTGGCCGCCGGCGTGCTGGTGGTGCTTTTGGGCGAGGCCACCAAGATTGCCCCCTACGTCATGGAGGGCGAGAAGACCTATCTGGGCGCGCTGCGCCTGGGCGTCACCACCGACACCTACGACTGCGAAGGGACGGTGACAAGCGAAGCGCCCTGGGATCATGTTTCCGCCTCGGCCCTGGCCGAGGCCGTCGCTTCCTGGACGGAGCTGACCAGCCAGGAAGTGCCGCCCTACTCGGCGGCCAAGCACCAGGGACGGCCCCTGTACGAACTGGCCCGCAAGGGCCTGGCCGCCCCGGTGAAAGTCAAGGATATTTCCGTTTTCGACGCGCGGGCCGAATCGGTCGACCCGCCGTCGGCAACCTTCCGGGTACGGGTATCCGCCGGCGTCTACATCCGCTCCCTGGTCCACAGCCTGGGGATGCGACTGGGATGCGGCGCGATCATGACAGCCCTGACCCGGGAGGAGAGCCGCCCCTTCGCCTTACAGCAGGCGCACAGCCTCGACGCTGTCCTGGCCGACCCGCAGTCGCTGCCCGAGCGGATCATTCCCCTCGAAAAAGCCCTGCCCCACTGGCCCACGACAACGCTTGGCTCTGCGGAAGCGGACGACGTCCGCCGGGGCATCCGTGTCCCGGTCACGGGGGATTTCGCCCCCGGGACGCACGCCCTGCTCGTGGACGAAGCGCGCCTGCCCCTGGCTCTGGCCAGGGCCGAGGCGACGGGCGGCCGGCTCAGGTGGGCCATTGTGCGCGGTCTTTTCGGAGACCCGCAACCGGCCCGGCGCGGCGGCAATAACGCCCCCGCCACCAACGACACCCCCTAACCAGGAGGATAGCGCTGTGGTCATGACTGCCGAAGACAAGGCGCAGGTTATTGGCGAACACAAAAAGCACGAAGGCGACACCGGCTCCCCCGAGGTCCAGGTCGCCCTGCTGACTTCCCGCATCGTCTACCTGACGGGTCACTTCAAGAGCCACCCCAAGGACTTCCACTCCCGCACGGGCCTTTTGAAGCTGGTCGGTCAGCGCCGCAAGCTCCTAAACTACTTGAAGAAAAAAGACGTCCAGCGCTATCGCGACCTTATCGCGAAGCTCGGACTGCGCAAGTAGTCGGCAACAACGGGGCCCGGTTCGCCGGGCCCCGCCTTCCCGCGCATGCATTATGCGCGCCCGCTCCCGGGACAAGCGCCGTCCCGGCTGCCGCCGCGCCTGCTGCATGGCGGGAGGGCAACCGCTTCTTCCTTCCCACCATCCAACGAGGTCCTCATGACAATGACGTTTTCCCCCATCCGGCTTGAAGCCGCCATCGGCGACAAGACCGTGACCATCGAAACCGGCCGCCTGGCCAATCAGGCCGACGGCGCCGTCTGGATCCAGTCCGGAGGCACGGTGGTGCTCGTCACCGCCTGCACCCAGGCCCTGGCCGAGGAAAAAGGCTTCTTCCCCCTGGTCGTCGACTACCAGGAAATGGCCTACGCCGCCGGCCGCATCCCGGGCTCCTACTTCCGCCGCGAAATCGGCCGCCCCTCCGAGCGCGAGGTGCTGGTGTGCCGGCTTATCGACCGCCCCTGCCGGCCGCTTTTCCCCAAGGGCTTCCGTGACGAGGTCCAGATCATCGCCACCGTGCTGTCCGCCGACGGCGAGGTCGAACCCGACGTCCTGGCCCTGACCGGCGCTTCCGCTGCCCTGCACGCCTCCAAGATTCCCTTCCAGGGCCCCATCGCCGGCGGCCGGGTGGGCTACATCGACGGCCAGTTCGTCCTTAACCCCACCGTGGCCCAGATCGCGGCCGGCGCGGAGCTGAACCTGGTGTTTGCCGCCTCCCGCGACGCCGTGGTCATGGTCGAGGGCGCGGGCCGCTTCGTGTCCGAAGACCTCCTGGCCGATGCCCTGGAATTCGGCCACAAGTCCGTCATGCCCCTGCTCGACCTGCAGGAGCAGCTGCGCGAGAAGGCCGGCAAGCCCAAGATCGCCTTCACCCCGCCCGCGCCCATCGTCGAGCTTGAGGCGCTGGTTGCGGCCACGGCCGAAGCCGGACTCAAGCAGGCCTTCACCATCCAGGAAAAGATGGCTCGCCGCGAAGCCCGCAAGGCCGTCAAGCAGGCCGTCATCGAAGCCGTGGTCGCCGCCTATCCGGAGACGCCGCTGTACAAGATGAAGGCCGGCGAGATCCTGGAGAGCATGGAGAAAAAGCTCCTGCGCAAGCTCATCAAGGAAACCGGCATCCGCCTCGACGGCCGCAACACCACCACGGTGCGCCCCATCGGCATCGAGGTCGGCGTGCTGCCCCGCACCCACGGCTCGGCCCTGTTCGCCCGTGGCGAGACCAAGGCCCTGTGCGTGGCCACCCTGGGCTCCACCGGCGACGAGCAGAAGATCGAGACGTTAAACGGCGAAACGTACAAGCGTTTCATGCTCCACTACAACTTCCCGCCCTACTGCGTGGGCGAAGTGAAGATGCTGCGCGGCCCGTCGCGCCGGGAGATCGGCCACGGTGCCCTGGCCGAGCGTTCCATCCTGCCCGTGCTGCCCGGCCCCGAGGAATTCCCCTTCACCATGCGCATCGTCTCCCAGGTCATGGAGTCCAACGGCTCCTCGTCCATGGCCTCTGTGGCCGGCGCGTCGCTCGCGCTCATGGACGCCGGCGTGCCCATCAAGGCCCCGGTGGCCGGCATCGCCATGGGACTCATCAAGGAAGACGACGACTTCCTGGTGCTCACCGACATCCTCGGCGACGAGGACGCCATGGGCGACATGGACTTCAAGGTGGCCGGCACCGCTGACGGCGTCACCGGCATCCAGATGGACATCAAGATCACCGGCATCCCCCAGGCCGTCATGCGCCAAGCCCTCTATCAGGCCAAGGAAGCCCGCATCCACATCCTGGGCCGCATGGCCGCCGTGTTGCCCGAGCCGCGCCCCGAGCTGTCGGCCCTGGCCCCGCAGCTGGCCGTGGTGCACATCAACCCGGAAAAGATCCGCGAAGTGATCGGACCTGGCGGCAAGAACATCAAGGCCATGACCGCCGAGACCGGCGCGTCCATCGACATCGAGGACACGGGCAAGATCTCCATCTTCGCCCCGACCCTGGAGTCCCTGGAAAAGGCCAAGGCCCGGGTGCTCTACTATGACCAGCACGCCGACGTCGGCGCCAACTACAAGGGCCGGGTCATCAAGATCATCGACTGCGGCGCCATCGTCGAGATCCTGCCGGGCCTCGAAGGCCTGGTCCACGTGTCCCAGCTCGACGTGGAGCGCGTGGCCAGCCCGGCCGACGTGGTCAAGATGGGCCAGGAGATCGAGGTCAAGGTGCTCGACGTCGAGCCCACCGGCCGCGTGCGCCTGTCGCGCAAGGCCGTGCTCAACGAAGAACGTGGCATCCCCTACGATCCGGCCGACTACGCCAAGACCGCCGGCCCCCGCCGCGACGGCGGCGATCGTCGCGGCCCGCGTCGTGATGACCGCGGCCCGCGTCGCGACGACCGTGGCGGACGCGACCGCGATCGCGGCCCCCGCGACTAGTCGCGCTTTCCCTGCCAATGCCAAGGGGAGCCTCCGTACGGGGGCTCCCCTTTTTTTGCTGCCGCCGCCTCTTGACGTCGCCACTGCCGCCGTCTATCATTCGTGCATATGCACACATCATCGTCGGCCCCAGCCTCGCCCTGCCACTGCGTCAACCTACGCCGCGCCGCCAGGGCCGTGAGCCGCTACTACGACGCCCATCTGGCCCCAAGCGGCCTGACCGTGGCCCAGTATTCGCTGCTGCGGGCGCTTTCGCGCCTGGAGCCGGCCACGGCCGGCGAACTCGGGGCCGCCCTGGTCCTGGACCGCACCACCCTGGTGCGAAACCTCCGGCCGCTGACCGAACGGCATTTCGTCGCCGAAGTTGGCGCAGCCGAGCGCCGCGACCGTCGGGCCAAGCCCCTGGCCCTGACCCCGGCCGGACGCCAAGCGCTGGAAATCGCCGATCCGCTCTGGCGACTGGCCCAGGATGGCGTGGCCGAAGCCCTTGGCCCCGACACCCTGGCCGCCGTGCTTGACGGCGCCACCGCCCTGGAGCGCCTTGCCCCTTAGGGCCGCTCCAATATGTGTATATACACGAACAAGGAAGCCCCATGTCCCTTGCCGCCAGCCTCAAGGACTATGCCCTGGACCTCGGCTACGCCGCTGTGGGCATCGCCGCCGCCGATCCCTTCGACGCCTTTGCCGACGATCTGGTCTCCCGGGGCGAGCCCTACGCCTTTTACCGCCAAAGCCCGCGACGCCCCCTGGAAGGGGCGCGGCCCCGCGACGTCTGGCCCCAAGCCCGTTCCATCATCGTGGTGGCCTACGACTACGCCACCCGCGCCTTTCCCCAAAGCCTCGTCGGCGTCATCGGCCGGGTCTACCAGGCCCGGGCCTACGGGCCGCCGCCAAACCGCATCAACGGGGCGCGCCGCGAACTGTTTGCCGCCTTTCTGCGGCAAAACGGCCTGACCCTGCACGACGGCATCACCGTGCCCCTGCGCCAGGCCGCCGCCCGGGCCGGAGTCGCCACCTTCGGCAACAACAACTTTGCCTATGCCCGGGGCGCGGGCTCGTTTATCTGCCTGGACGCCTTCGTGACCGACGCCGAGCTGCCGCCCGACGCGCCAACCCTTCGCGTCCCCTGCCCCAAGGGTTGCACCGCCTGCCGCGACGCCTGCCCCACCGGCGCGCTCCTGGGGCCGCTGCGGCTGGAACCCCGGCGCTGCATCACCTTCAACAACTGCTTCGCCCGCGACGGCTGGGTTCCCAGCGTGTCGGGCTTTATCCCCCACGACATCCGCCGGGCCATGGGCCGACGCATACACGGCTGCGACGCCTGCCAGGAAGCCTGCCCCCGCAACAAAGCCCGCCTGTCCCTCAAACTGCCGCCCGATCCCTTTCTTGAAGGCTACGCCGCCGCCTTTCGCCTGGCCGACGTGCTGCGCATGGACGAAGCCTATTTCCACGGCCCGGTCCAACAGCTCATGTACAACTACATCCGGGAAAAGAAATTCCTGCAACGAAACGCCGCCATCGCCCTGGGCAACGCCGGCGATCCCGAAGCCGTGCCGCCCCTCGTCGCGGCCCTGGCCGACCCCGAACCGCTGGTGCGCGGCCACGCCGCCTGGGCTCTGGGACGCCTGGGGACCCCAACCGCGCGCCGCGCCCTGGAAACTGCCCGAACTCGCGAGGCGCATGAAGTCGTTTCCAGGGAGATCGAATCGGCTCTGGCCGGCGAAACGGCCTGACTAAGGGGAGCAAGAGAGAAGAATGCCTCCGGCGG
>JAEZMB010000174.1 GCA_023435825.1 Pseudomonadota bacterium
CCCCCCCCCCCCCCCCCCCCCCCCCCCCCCCCCCCCCCCCCCCCCCCCCCCCCCCCCCCCCCCCCCCCCCCCCCCCCCCCCCCCCCCCCCCCCCCCCCCCCGCCGGAGGCATCTTCCTCTTCTTCAAGGTCCTATAAACCGCCACGGCAGCGTTGGGGCGAGGTTGACGGCGTCGACGCGCCAGCAGTCCGGGGAGAGGTCGAGGAGGTTGAGGCGGCAGTAGTCCTGGCCCAGGCGAAACAGCCGCGACAGGTCCAGGCCCAGGGCGTGGCACAGGATGGTGCGGTTGACGCCGCCGTGGGCCACGACCAGGACGTTGCCGCACAGCGGGGCCAGTTCGGCCAGGGCGGCCACGGCCCGGGCCTGGACATCGGCGAAGCTTTCGCCGCCTTGGGGGGTAAATCCGGCGATGTCGCAGCCCCGGCGTTCGTAGGCTCCGGGGAAGCGCTTGCGCACTTCGTCCACGGTGAGGCCTTCGAACGCGCCCAGGGCGATTTCGCGCAGGCGCGGTTCGGGGCGCACCATGAGGTCGCGGCCGCCGAGCACGATGGCGGCGGTTTCGCGGCAGCGGGAGAGGTCGGAGCAGACGGCGGCCGTGAAGGGCACGTCGGCCAGGGCTTCGCGCCACAGGGCGGCCTGGGCCCGGCCTTCTTCGGTGAGCGGATGGTCGGTCTGGCCCACGAACCGGCGGGGGTGCTGCTGGATGATGGCTCCGTGGCGCATGAGGTACAGCGTGCTCATGGGAGAACCTCCCAGGTCAGGCCCGTGTCGGCCAGGATGTCGGCCAGCGGCCGGGACAGGCCGGTCTCGACCCGGGAAAGGACCGTCAGCGCGTTTTGGCGACGGCGGGTGATGGCGGCCACGGCCTGCGGGTCGTGGGCAAACAGGTCGAGTTTTTGGCCGAAGCGCACGGGCACGGGCACGAGCCAGCGGCCGTGGACGAACTTGTCGGCCAGATAGACGATCTCGCGTTCGGTGACGGGGTCGCCCTGCGGCAGCACGATGTCGCGGTGGGCGGCGACGATGGCGGCCGCCGCATCGAACCCGAGGGAAAAAAGCAGTTCGCCGCCGGCTTGTTCGTGTTTGGGACGGCCCTTGGCCACGTCGTGGAGCAGCGCCGCCGCCTCGACCAGCTCCAGGTCCAGGGCCGCGCCGGCATCATTGAGGCTACGGGCCAGGCCCAGGGCCACGGCGGCCACGCCCCGGGCGTGGGCCAGCCCCTGGGGCGGCACGGCCTGGGTGGCCAGAAGGGCCTCGGCTTCGGCCACGGAGGGGACGCCCAGCCGCCCGGCCCGGGCGTCCAGCCGGGCGTAATCGGCCGGGGTGTCCATGTCGGCCAGGATCAGCTCGTCGGGCACGGCCACCCCGGCCTGGGGAAACGGGGACAGGGCGGCGCGCAGGCCGTCGTCGCCGCCGTAGGCCAGCACGGCCGGCAACAGCGCCGCGTCGAGGCAGGGCGGATGGCCGCGCTCCCCGCCAAAGGTCGGATAGAGCACCGGCGGCGCGTCCGGGGCCTCGGCCCGGTCCAGCAGCCGGGCAACCGTGGCCGGGCGGAACAGCGGGATATCGGCCGGGGTCAGCAGCAACCGGCGGCAGGTTTCGGGCACGGCGGCCAGGGCGGCCTTGACCGTGGAGAACATGCCGGTCTCGTAATAGGGATTGAAGACGAAGCGCAGGCCCAGGCGCTCGGCCTCGGCCGCGACCTCGGCCTGGCGATGGCCGCCGGCCACGAGGATGTCGGTGAGGCCGGCCCGGCGAAAGGTGTCGGCCAGCCGGGCCAGGGGTGTGGAGCCGGCCAGGGGGAGCACGGGCTTGAGCGGCCCGGCCATGCGCGAGGACAGGCCGGCGGCCAGGATCACGGCGCAGGCGTCGGGCCGGGCGGCGGCGCTGTTCGGGCCTGGGCGGCCGTCCGGCCGGGCATCGGGGTCAGGCGGGCTGGAAGCCTTCGCGTCGGCGAGACCCGGTGCGGGCCGATTGGCGTCGGGGAGAGCAGGCATGTCGGGCAGTGTGGGAGCGACGGGGGGCGCTCGTCAAGTCCTGCCGGCGGCCGGGAAGGTGAGGCTGAAGACCGCGCCGTGGTCGCTCCGGGCCGTGACCTGGCCGCCGAGCTGGCGGGCGAGGTTGCCGACGAGCTGCATACCCAGGGTGCCGGTGCTTTCCACGGCGAAATCCGGGGCCAGGCCGGGGCCGTTGTCGGCCACGTCGATTTCCACGAACCCGTCCCGCACGGCCAGGGTCACGTCGAGGCGGGCTTGCTCGTTGTCCCGAAAGGCATGCTTGTGGGCGTTGGTGAGCAGTTCGTTGACCACAAGGCCGGCCGGCACGGCCTGTTCGATGGGCACGGTGACCGGTTCGAGGCGGCAGTCCACGGCAACGGGCGCGCCCTGGCCGATCTGGCCGAAGATCTTGGGCAAAAGGTCCCGGATGTAGTTGTCGAGGCGGATGCGGGCCAGGTCGGAGGAGCGGTAGATTTCCTCGTGGACCAGGGCCATGGAGGCGATGCGGTTGCGGCTGACGCGGAAGCTCTCCAGGGCCACGGGGTCGTCCACCTGCTCGGCCTGGAGATAGAGCAGGCTGGAGATGATCTGGAGGTTGTTTTTCACCCGGTGGTGGACTTCCTTGAGCAGGATCTCCTTTTCGGCCAACGAGGCGCGCACGGCCCGGTCGGTCTCGATCCACTTGGTGACGTCCTTGGACACGCCCCGGTAGCCGCGAAACGTGCCGTCCTCGTCGTGCCAGGGCACGGCGTTGCACATGAGGCAGCGGCGCGTGCCGTCGGCCGCGATGCGCCAGTTGATGAGGTCGCGGATGGGCAACAAGCCTTCCCTGGCCTTGGCCACGACCGGGCGCATGGTTTCCTCCTCGCCCGGGGCCAGGCAATCGAAGACGCTGCGGCCAATCAGCGAGGCCGGCTCATAGCCCAGGGCCTCCTTCACCTTATCGCCCATATAGACGTAGCGCCCGTCGGTGTCGGTCTCCCAGATCCAGTCGGGCATGGAGGCGGTGATGTGGGCCAGGCGCTGCTGGCTGGCCCGTAGGGCGACAAGCGCCCGGTCACGTTCGGCGTCGCTGGCGGCCAGCTGATCGGCCATGGCGTCGAGGCTGGCGGCGACCGTGCCGATGCCGGAGGCGTCGTGGGGAACGCCGGTGCGGGCCTGGCGGTCGCCTTGGCCGATGCGGGCGGCGGTTTCGGCGATGCGGGAGAGGCGGCGGGAGAGGATGGGGCCGCCGACGGCCCAGGCCACGCCCAGGGCCAGGGCGGCGGCAACGGCCAACAGGCCGAGGTTTTCGGCCAGCGCCCGGTTGGCCGGGGCCAGGACAACGGATTCGGGCAGTCCGACGACAAGGCTCATGTAGGGCGGCGCGGACGGAGACAGGCGCAGCTTGCGATAGGCATAGTAGCGCAGGACGCCGTCGGAGCCGGACTGCAAGGCCAAGCCGTCGTCGCCGCCGGCCTGGATGATGTCGTGGACGGCCGGCCGGATGGGGCTGCCCACGGGGTTGGCCGGATTGACCGGCCGATAAAAGAGCCGGATGCCGTTGCGGTCGGACAGGCCCAGGTTGGCCCCGGACGGCATGTGCAGCTTGGCGAAGGCGGCGTCGAAGGAATCGAGCTTGACGGAGGCCACCAGCACGCCCAGGGGTTGCCCCGCGTCATCCAGGATGGGCATGGCGAAGGGAAAGGCCGGATCGCCGGAGGTGCGGCTGACGATGTACTCGCCGGCCACGAACTGGCGGGTGGCCATGGCGTCGCGGAAATGTTTGCGATCGGCCAGGTTGACCTGGCGGAAGGCCTGACCGGAGGCGAACACTTCGCCGGTGGCGTCCGCGGCCAGGATATTGGTGTAGATGGGATTCTTGTCGAGGAGCGAGGCGAACAAGGCCGCGCAGGCAGTCGCATCCTGGGCGCGCAACTCGGGCATGGCGGCCAGGGCGGTCAGCAGCAGCCGCGTGCTGTCGGTGATGCGTTCCTGCACCTCGGCCATGGCGGCGGCAGCCCGGGAGGCCTCGGCCCTGGCCTCGGCTTCCAGGTGGCGGCGATGCTCCAGCCCGGTGGCCAGTTGCAGGGCCAGGGCCGGCAGCACGGCCAGCAAGGCGGTGAGCACCAGGCCGCTGCGGATCGACAGGCTTGAAAACAATCGCACGTGCCGCTCCTTGCCGTCCCGGACGTTTGTTCAGCGCCCGGCCATGCGGGAGAAAAACCATCTGGCCAGGCCAAGGCCCAGCCGCACTTCGCCAAAGCCCCGGCGCAGGCCGTCGCGGGCCATGGCCGATTCCAGCCGCAGCAGGCGGCGGGAGAGTTCGATGCGAAGACTCAGATTCTGGCGCGTCCGGGCCAGTTCGCGCAGCTTGCCGTCTAGAAACATGCCCGGTCCTTTTTGAGTTCGGCCACGGACTGGGAAAAGGCCAGGGGCAGCCGGGCCAGCCGGCGGCGCAGGACGAAAAGGGCGCAGGTTCCCACAAGCAGCAACAAGGCCCCGCCGCCGGCGGCCAGCCACAGCCGCCACTGGGGCGGCAAGGCCAAAAACAAGGCGACCACGGCCAGGGCCAAGCCCATCAGGAACAGCGCCGCGCCGAAAACGGCCAAAAGAAGCATCTGGACCAGCCGGACCTTGACCTCCCGGGCTTCCAGACCCAGCAGCTCCAGCCGGTCGACCACGATGTCCAGGGCCAGCCCGGCCATGCGGCCGGCCGCGGCCATCAGTTCCGACAAGGCGGCAAAGGTGTCGGCCACTACTTGCGGCTCATGAACCAACCCAGCAGCAGCCCCACCAGAAAGGAGCCGCCCACGGCGTGGTAAGGTTTGTCGTGGATGAGACGGTCGGCGGCTTCGATCTTGCGATCCAGCAGTTCGTCGAGGTCGGTGTACTTGCTTTTGGCGGCATCGAGCCGTTTTTCCAGTTGCTCACGGACCTTTTGGACCCGTTCGTCGGCTTCGTCGGCGGTGGCGTCCACCAGGGCGCCGGCATGGCGGATGATTTCGCGCAGTTCGGCGGCCATGGCGTCGGCGGGGGATGTTCTGGAGGCCATACAGCGTCTCCTGGACTGGGGTTTGAGGAATCTGCCTCATCTGTAGCCCGAATCATCGGAAGCTGTCCATGGCTAGGGTTCCGGGGCCGTCCGGTCCAGGGAACCGTTGCTGAGCAACTGGCCGAGATGGGCCAGAAAGACGCTTTTTTGAATGGGCTTGGTCAGAAGGCCCGAGGCCCCGGCGGCGGCGGCCCGCTCGCTCTCCTCGCGGAAGGCGAAGGCCGTGACCACAAGGATGGGACAGGGCGGCCGGCCGGCGGCGGCCTCGCGGCGGCGGATCTCCTGGATGACGGTCAACCCGTCGATGTCGGGGAGCTGGATGTCCATGACCACCGCGTCGTAGAGCCCCGTCTCGGCCCGTTCCAAGGCCTGGGTCCCGGTGTGGGCAAAGGTGACGGCCAGGGGCAGGTCTTCGAGAAAGGCCTCGTAGATTTGCCGGTTGGGTTCGCTGTCCTCGACGATGAGCAGCCGCCGGCCGGCCGGAGCCTCGGCCGGGGCGGTCCGGACGGGAGCGGGAGCGAGGCGGCCGCTCCCGGCGTCCCGGGGCAGGGCGCAATAAAAAACGCTGCCCGCGCCAGGCTCGGATTCCAGCCACAGCCGCCCGTTCATGCCGTCCACGAGCAGGGTGCAGATGGCCAGCCCAAGCCCGGTGCCGCCGTAGGCCCGGGTGGTTGAGGAATCGACCTGGGTGAAGGGCTTGAAAATGGCGTCGCGCTTATCGGGCGGGATGCCGATGCCGGTGTCGCGCACGGCAAAAAGCAGTTCCTCGCGGGAAAGCCTGGCCGGCAGCAAGGACAGCCTGAGGACCACTTCGCCCTCGGCCGTGAATTTCACGGCGTTGCCCACGAGGTTGATGAGCACCTGCCGGATGCGGTCGGGGTCGCCCACGGCCTGCCTGGGGGCGTCCGGGGCGGCCTCCAGGCGAAGCGCCAGCCCCTTGACCTGGGCCTGGGGCGCAAGCATGGCCACGACCTGGCCGGCCAGCTCCAGGGGGTCGTAGGCCGTTTCGGCCAGTTCCAACACGCCGGATTCGATTTTCGACAATTCCAGGATGTCGGTCAAAAGGGCCATGAGGGATTCGCCGGCCAGTTCCAGGGTGCGCAGGAATTCCTGCTGGCGGGTGGAGAGCTCGGTGCCGCGCAGCACGTCCACCATGCCGAGGATGGTGTTCATGGGCGTGCGGATCTCGTGGCTCATGGTGGACAGGAAGCGGCTTTTGGCCTTGTTGGCGGCCTCGGCCGACTCCTTGGCCAGGCGCAGGGCCTCTTCCATGGTCTTGCGGCCGCTGATGTCCACCAGGACCGAGAGCAGGCAGCGCTGGCCGTAGGCCTCCATGGGCGTGCAGGACAGCAGGAAGGTGGCCAGGCGGCCGTCGCGCATGCGCAGGGTCAATTCGAGGTTACGCACCTGGCCGTCGCGCTCCACGGCCCGGTAAATGCGGTCGCGGTCGCCGGGGTGGACCCACAGGCCCAGTTCGACCGAGTTGCGGTCGATGACCTCTTCCCGGGAAAATCCCGAGAAGGCGCTGAACGCCTCGTTGACGTCGAGGTAACGGCCGTCGGGCATGGTGGTGACGGTGACGACCACGGGGGAAAGGCGGAAGATGTTGGCCAGCCGTTCCTGGCTTTGGCGCAGGGCCTGGTCGGCGGTGCGCTGTTCGGTGACGTCGCGGGCGTAGATGGCCAGCCTGGGCCGGCCGCCGGCCATGGCGGGTATGGGATAGAGGGTGTTCTCGTAGACGCGGCCGGCGCGCTTGTCGGTAAAGCGCACCGGGCGTCCCGTGGCCTGGGCCTGTCGGTAATGCTGGCGGCGGCTGGCGGCCACGGGCGCGTCGGTGAGCTCCAGGATGCCCTGGCCGAGCAGGGCTTCCACGGCCAGGCCGAAACGTTCGGCCCCGGTGCGGTTGACCATGACCACGTGATAGGACTCGTCAAGGACCAGGATGGCGTCGTTGGTGGCGTTGAGCACGGCCTCCAGGGTTTCCCGATGCTGGGAGAGGTCGCGTTCGGTGGCCTCGCGGCGGGCGACCTCGCGGCGCAGCCGCCGCCGCCACCAGACCGACAGGACGACCAGGGCGGCCGCGCCGACGGCGAGCCACAGCTGGACCGGCCGGACGGGGCCTTTGTCCGGCGGCGAGCCGGCGTCATACCACCGGGCGGCCAGGGCGGTCTTGCGCTCCATGGGGATGGCGTCCAGGGCCTTTTGCACGATGCCGGCCAGGATCGGATCGGGCGAAGCCATGCACAAGGCGTTGTCCGGCCAGGCCATGACGGCCGTGATGCGCAGGTTGGTCAGGCCAAGATTCCGGATGAGGCTCGTGGCCGAGGCCACGTTGAGGAAACAGGCGTCGGCCTGGCCGTCGGACACCGCCTGCAGGGTATCCGGAGCGGTACGCTTGAACTCGAAACGGGCGCGCAGGTCGGGGTATTCCTGCTGCAGGCGCTCGTAGGCGACAAAGGAGGGAGCCACGGCCACGACGTGTCCGGCCAGATCGGGCACGGTCCAGACGGCGTCCGGCCCGGCCCTGGCGATCATGGCGTAGGGCTGGCTGGCGAAGGGGGTGGTCAGGTGCAGATAGGCCCGGCGGGCCGGGGTGTCGGTGATGCAGGCAAAAAGATCAATCCCGCCGGTCTGGGCCATTTCCAGGGCGCGGACATAGGTGATGTCGTAGGCCGGCTGGAAGGTCACGCCGAGCATGGCGGCCAGGACGTCGAGGTAGTCGGCGGCCAGACCCACGTAGTGGGGTTGGCCCTCGGGCGAGACCACCACGTCCTGAAAAGGGGCCTGGCCACGGCCCACGCCCACGCGCAACACCGGCCGGGCGGCCAGATAGGCCTGCTCGGACTCGGTAAGCGCCGGGCGCGGCAGGGGCGCGTCCAGTTCCCTGGCCCAGGCCGGCCGGCCCAGGAGCAGCACGACCAACACGAGGCCCAGCCGCAGGACGGCGCGCGTCATGGGGCAGGCCTCCGGGCGACGGCGTTACATGAAGGCGTAGGAGCCGTCGCCGTGCTGGCGGCGCACCCGGTCGATGACGGCCGCCCGCTCGGGCGAACCGCACCCGGCCGGGCTGGTGGCGCAAACAAGTTCGGCCGGGCTGAAGCGGTAGCCCTGCAACACGATGAAACGGCGGCGTTCCCACTGATCGCGGCATTCGCCAAGCGACCACCGGAACTGGGCATCCTCGCGCAGTCTGGCCACAAAGGCCTGGGCGCTTTCCAAGGACATGGCGGTTTCCTCCCGAAAAAAACGGGCGAAAACATTGCATGGGTTGTGCCGACCGAGCACCAGCTGCAAAGCTCTTTCAAAAAAACCATTTTTTTCAGTCGATTGCCTCTGCTCGGCCAGGACCAGCCCACGATGGCGGCCCAGAGCCGGCGTCGCACTTTCTCAAAAAGTATCGCGCCACGTCACCAAGGATCAAACACCCCAGCCCCTTTGGGGGTTATTGGGGATAGTTGCTGAGGCAATACTTGTGGCACCAGGTCGCCCCGGTGACCACCACGGGCAAGCACCCGTTGAACTGATTCGCGGCGGTCAGGCTGGCGGACACCGTGTCGCAGGCTTTTTCGCAGTCCTGCCTGGAGGCGTGTTTGATGGCCAGGGCCATGGAATCAAAGTCGTTGCACAGGGAAATGGAATCGCAGGAATCATTGCGCCCGCCGCCGGAGGTGTAGCAGAACCCCCGGAATTCCGAATCCGTGACGGGTTTGGGCGTGCAGGCCGCGCCGAGGGCGGCCAGAGCCAGGCCGAGGCAGGCAAGGAGAAACAGTCGCATGGGTCTTCTCCTGGGAAAAGGATGGAGAGGCTGGGCGAAATCGCCCTCTGGCCGGCATAAATACACTGCGGCACGGGGCTTTGCCAAGGGTTGGGGCGAATTGTCCGGCGTTGGGTGAAAAATTTTGTACCTGCCTGCCGGGCCGCCTCGCACCGGGTACAAGATTCTGTACGTTTCCGGCTCGTCGGGCCAGCCTCCTGCGGACGACCTTGAAAATATACTTACGCAATACCAGCTGGTTACATTTTTTTCGACGACCTTTCTCGTTATGGCCCGGGAGTTGCTATAGGAAAAGCATCCTTCCTCCAAGAACGTAAATTTAGAAAAAGGACTTCAGGGATGGCGACCCGGAAGTCCTTTTTCATTTGGCGCGCCCGGAAAGCGGCGGGGCTTGCCGGCCGGCGGATTGGCCTGGCAGGGCTTCGGGCCGCCCGGGCGCGGCGCTTCCGGGCAGGACAGGCGTCCGGCCGGCCCTGGCGGCGCGGGAAAGCGCCCAGGCCGCCGCGCCGGGCCTTGCCCAAGGCCCGCCCGAGGCCGTCCTTGGGGCCTGCGGCCGGCCATCGCGGCAACCGCCTTTGCACCACAGTCTTTTTCCCTGTCCGTCAGAACGCGTCCTGGCGACCACGCCGCGCGCCCGCCCCTGGCGATTGTTTCGCCGTCCCGGCCGGCGACGGCCGCCGCGCCCCATCGGGCCGCGTTCAAATTCCTTGACCCCCCTGCCCTGCTCCAAAAACAAACGGCGCGCGTCCGTGGACGCGCGCCGTACAATTTTTTGGTCCCGGCCGGATTGTCCGGCCGCCGAAGCCACGGCGGTTCCCGTCGTCGGCTACCGGCCATCAGCCGATCGCATCACCGCCGGGCGGCCCCCCTTTCCCCATTTTCCCGGACGGGGGGTCTGGGGGCCTCAGACCCCCAGCCGCCGGAGGCATCTTCACATACTACGCGCTACCGCGCGGCCTTGGCCCAGGAGTCCTTGAGGGCGACCGAGCGGTTGAAGACGCGCTTTTGGGGCGTCGAGTCCTTGTCCACGCAGAAGTAGCCCAGCCGTTCGAACTGGACGTTCTCGCCCACGGGAATGTCGGCCAGGGCCGGTTCGATGAGCGCGTTCTCGACCACTTCCAGGGAGTGGGGATTGATGTGGTCCAGGAAGTCGCCCTTGCCCTCGGTCGGGTTCTCTTTGGTGAAGAGCCGGTCGTAGAGGCGCACTTCGGCCGTCAGGGCGTGGGCGGCGGACACCCAGTGGATGGTGCCCTTGACCTTGCGGCCGTCGCTGGACCAGCCGCCCTTGGTGGCCGGGTCGTGGACGCAGCGCAGTTCGACCACTTCGCCCGTGGCCGGGTCCTTTATGACCTCGGTGCAGGTGACGTAGTAGGCGTGGCGCAGCCGCACCTCGGCCCCGGGGGCGAGGCGGAACCACTTCTTGGCCGGCACTTCCATGAAGTCGTCGCGTTCGACGTAGAGTTCCCGGGTGAAGGGCACCTTGCGCGACCCCATGGCCGTGTCCTCGGGATGATAGGGGAAGTCGATGTCTTCCACCTGGCCTTCGGGATAGTTGGTGATGACGAGCTTCAGCGGCCTAAGCACGCCCATGAGGCGTTTGGCCCGGGCGTTTAGGTCCTCGCGCAGGCAGTGTTCCAAAAGCGCCATGTCCACCTGGCTGTCGGCCTTGGAAACGCCGATGCGTTCGCAGAAATCGCGCATGGCTTCCGGGGTGTAGCCCCGGCGGCGGATGCCGCTTAAGGTCGGCAGGCGCGGATCGTCCCAGCCCGAGACGACCTTTTCGGTGACGAGCTGGATGAGCTTGCGCTTGCTCAGCACCGTATAGGACAGGTTCAGGCGGGCGAACTCGATCTGCTGGGGATGGCAGGGCACGGGCAGCTGGTTGAGCACCCAGTCGTAGAGCGGCCGATTGTTCTCGAACTCCAGGGAGCAGATGGAGTGGGTGATGCCTTCCAGGGCGTCGGAAATGCAGTGGGTGTAGTCGTACATCGGGTAGATGCACCATTTGTCGCCCGTGCGATGGTGTTCGACGTGCTTGATGCGGTAGATGACCGGATCGCGCAGCACCACGTTGGGGCTTTGCATGTCGATCTTGAGCCGCAGCACCTTGGCCCCGTCCGGGAATTCGCCGGCCCGCATCCGCCGGAACAGGTCGAGGTTTTCCTCGGGGGCGCGGTCGCGGTAGGGGCTGTCCTTGCCGGGTTCGGTCAGCGTGCCCCGGTAGGCCCGGATCTCTTCCTGGCTCAGGTCATCGACGTAGGCCAAGCCTTTTTCGATGAGCTGTTCGGCGAAGGCGTAGAGCTTCTCGAAGTAGTCCGAGGCGTAAAACATGCGCTCGTCCCAGGAAAAGCCGAGCCAGCGCACGTCTTCCTGGATGGCGTCGACGTATTCCACCTCTTCCTTGGCCGGGTTGGTGTCGTCGAAGCGCAGGTTGCACAGCCCGCCGAACTCCTTGGCCAGGCCGAAGTTGAGGCAGATGGACTTGGCGTGGCCGATGTGCAGGTATCCGTTGGGTTCGGGCGGGAAGCGGGTGTGGACGCGGCCGCCCCATTTGCCGACGCGGTTGTCCTCGTCGACGATCTGGCGAATGAAATCACGGGCAGGAGCCGGGCCGGACTTGGCCGGAACTTCCGCGTCGGGTGCGGTCATGGCGGAACCTCGTTTGCGTTGGATGGCGGCGTGGCCGCGAGAAACCGGAAAAATAGGCAAAAAGGGGCAAAGGGTCAAATGGCGTCGGCGGGGCGGCCCGGCTGCAAAAATGTCGCACTATTGCCAAATTTGTTGGCTTTTTCCAGTCGTTGTCCTGCGAATCATTAAGCATTTCGAAGTATTGACACATTGGAACCGCTTTTGCTACATGCCCGTCACTTTTGCACAAGGCGGTCGTCATGACAGATTCGTCTGCCGCGCTTCCCGAAGACGTCTACCGGCGCATCTTCGAGAGCTCCCCCAACGCGGCGCTGGTGCGCGACGCCGAAGGCGTGGTGCTGGCCGTCAACGCTTCTTTCGAAGCGCTTTTCGGCCTGGACGCGGCCGAGGTCGTGGGCCGCGACCTGCGCCAGGTGGTGCGGCCGGCGGACGGCGGCGAAGCGGACGGCGGCGCATGGAGCCTTGGCGGCGCGGCCTTTTCGCGGCGCACCCGCTGGACGGCCGGCGACGGCGCGACCGTGGACGCCAGCCCCTCCCAGTTTCCGGTGAGCGAGATCAAGGGCAAGACCCTGACCTGCGTCATCTTCCGCGACATTTCCGGCCGACGCCGGGCCGAGGAACAGCTCGACGCGGCCGAACGCAAGTACCGGGCGATTTTCGAAAACGCCGTGGAAGGCATCTTCCAGACCACCCCCGGCGGCCGCTACCTGGAAGTCAACCGCACCCTGGCCCGCATCTACGGCTTCACCTCCGTGGACGAGATGACCGAACACTTCCGGGACATCAAAAACCAGCTGTATGTCGATCCCAAGCGCCGCGACGACTTCGTGCGCGAGCTCTCGGCCCACGACCAGGTCCGCAACTTCGAGTCGGCCATCCACAAGAAAGACGGCAGCATCATCTGGATTTCCGAAAACGCCCGGGTCGTGCGCGACGCCGACGGAGCCGTGGCCTACTACGAAGGCACGGTGGTGGACATCACCGACCGCAAACGGGCCGAGGAACAACTCGCCGCCCAGCGGGCCTACTTCGACCAGCTCTTCGCCAATTCGCCCCAGGCCATCGCGCTCATCGACATGCGGCGCAACATCGTGGACGTCAACCACGCCTTTGAGGACCTCTTCGGCTTCAAGGCGGCCGAGATCAAGGGCTACGGCATGCGCGCCTACATCGTGCCCAAGCATCTGCTCGGGGAATGCGAGAGCACGCGCGGGGCCATCCTGTCCGGCAAGCCCATGGTGCGCGAAACCTTCCGCCAGCACCGCGACGGCCGCCTCCTCCCGGTCTCCATGATCGGCTTCCCCATCGAATTCGGCGGCCAGCCCCAGGGCATCGTCTACATTTACCAGGACATTTCCGAGCGCAAGGCCTTCGAGGAGCAGATCACCCACCAGGCTTTCCACGACGCCCTGACCGGGCTGCCCAACCGCAGCCTGTTCGCCGACCGCCTGGACCGGGCGCTGACCCGCGCCCGGCGGCGCGGCGACTACCAGTACGCCGTGCTCATGATCGATCTCAACAAATTCAAGGGCATAAACGACACCCTGGGCCACCAGGCCGGGGACATGCTCCTGGTCGAGGTGTCGCGGCGGCTTATGGCCTGCGTGCGTTCCATGGACACCGTGGCCCGGCTTGGCGGCGACGAATTCGCCGTGATCCTCGAAGAGCTCAAGTCGAAAAAGGAAGTCATGGCCGTGGTGGACCGCATCGGCGTGAGCCTTGGCAAGCCCTACACGCTGTGCGGCACGACGGTCACTCCCGGAGCCAGCGTCGGCATCGTGCTGCGCACCCGGGAGTACCAGACGCCCGAGGACATCTTGCGCGACGCCGACATCGCCATGTACCGGGCCAAGGAGTCCGGCCGGCCATCCATGGTTTTCGACCGCCAGATGCATCAGGAAATCCTCGACGCCATCAGCCTGGAGGCCGACCTGCGCGCCGCCCTGGACCGGGGGGAGCTGTTGCTCCACTACCAGCCCATCGTGGACGTGCAGACCGGGCGCATCGAGGGCTTCGAGGCCCTGGTGCGCTGGGACCATCCCGACCGGGGGCTGGTGCCGCCGGTGCAGTTTATCCCCCTGGCCGAGGAAACCGGCCTGATCCAGCCCCTGGGGCGGTTCGTCATCGCCGAGGCCTGCCGCCAGCTGCGCCAGTGGCAGCTGGAACTGCCCGAGGCCGAACAGCTTTCGGTGAGCGTCAACGTCTCCTGCCGTCAGTTCGTCAAGGAGGGTCTGGTGGACCATGTGGCCGGGGTGCTGGAGGCGACCGGCCTGGACCCGGCCTGCCTCAAGCTGGAAATCACCGAATCCGTGCTCATGCACGACGCCCAGCACACGGCCGGGGAACTCAGCCGCCTCAAGGCCCTGGGCGTCAAGATCGCCATCGACGACTTCGGCACCGGCTATTCCTCCCTGTCCTACCTGCGCCAGCTGCCCATCGACCACCTCAAGATCGACCGGTCGTTCATCAGCGGCGACGACGTCAACGGCGAGAGCCAGGAGATCGTCAAATCGATTATCGCCCTGGCCCGAAGCCTGGGGCTGACGGTCATCGCCGAGGGCGTGGAACATCAGGACCAGCTGGAAAAGCTGCGCAGCGCCGATTGCGACAAGGCCCAAGGCTTCATGTTCTCGCGCCCGGTGGACAAGGACGCGGCCCTGGCCCTGCTGCACGCCGCCCTTGGCGGCGGCTGCGGCTGCGGCCCGGCCTGACGCCGGCCGAAGGCCTGCCCGCCCTCCCCCTCTTCCCCAACCGGGCCGCGTCGCCCGCCCCTGAACGCGCCCAACCGGTCTGGCCACTGCCCCACAGGCCGTGGCGGACCCTCTGCCCGCGTCAAAAACCGGTTGTCGTTGTAACCGGCTTCGCCGCGCCAGCGTCTTCATTGAGAGAAGAGCCTGCCGTTTGCCGGGAGACCCGGACGACACCCCCCCCCCACACAGCCCACTGCAAAATCGTCGCGTGGAAAGCATGCCGACGCAGTATTGCTTTTACTTTTATACAACACTTTCGACATAAGACGAATTCTCGTTGCAAAAGATACATGAGTTGTCAAAAATATATCTTATAATAATGAGAATGGCGACCTAAACTCGCACACCAATTGTCCGATAGGCGGATATACACAAGGAGGTTGCCATGCCCGCCATAGACACCAGCCTTACCCTTTACGCCAATACAACCCAGACGGCGTCAGGGTCGAGCCTTGCCGCCACGACGAAAACGAGCGCCAGCGGTTCCACCACGTCGACCACCGCCAGCGGCGACACGGTCACCATTTCCGACGAGGCCAAGTCCCTGGCCGCCGCCCTGGCTTCGGGCCAGACCGCCAGCAACGCCGGCACCGCCGCGACCACGGGCGCGGCCGCGACCACCGAAACCGAGGCGTCCTCCTCCACGGCAAGCGCCGGCCAGGCGCAGTCCGCCAGCGCGGCCCAGGGCGGCGGCGGGGCCATGCAGGCCGGCTCGTCCGGTTCCTCCAGCTCGTCCGACGACGAAGAGGACGACGACTCCGACGACACCCTGGATACGCTCAAAAAGCAGATCGAGCAGGTGCAACAGGAGATCGAAAAGCTCGAAAGCGAGGACATGCCGGAGGAAGAAAAGAAAAATCAGCAAATGCAGCTGGAAAACGAGCTGGCCCAGTTGCAGACCCAATACGCCCAGGCCTTGCAGGAGCAAAATGCGTCGAGCTCGTCGTCGAGCAGCAACGGCAACACCGCTGCCACGGCCTATGGCGGGGTTTCCTGAGGCCGCCCGGCTTCCCGAGGGCGGCCGCCTGACGCCCAGGCCGGCCGCCGTCGGGCCGACGACGTTACCGGTTTAGCGCGAACGGCCGGGCAAGCCGGCAAGGTCCTTGGTCCATCCGGACCCTCGAAAACGTCCGGGCCGCTTGGCGCGCAATCGGCAAAGACCCGTTGGCCTCCAGTAGACGACCCCCCTGTTGCATGGGCGCGGCGGGATTCGCATCATACACGCGGAAACCGTCTGCAAGACAACAACGATCGTATTCCCCGGCACGGGCCGCCAGCAAGGCTCGCTCGCTGTCCGTCTCGCCGCGCCCGAGCCCATGCCGCTTTGCCGTATGAAGTTTTCCGATGCGGCGCCGATACGCCTGGAAACAAGGGGGTCGGTTGCCATGGAGACCATTCTGCCTTCCCTGGTCGACACTGCCGCCAGCCTGGGCCAGTCCGGGTCGGCCGCCGCCGGCGTGGCCGCGTCTTCCGTCGCCGGGACAGCCGGAGCCGCCGCGCCGGCATCGGCCCGGGGCGACACCGTGACCTTTTCCGCCGAAGGCCTGGCCAAGGCCGCGGCCATGGCCAGCAACGCCGCTGTCATCAGCCACGCCGACACGGCCAGCAACGCCGGGGCCGGCATCGACGCCCAGGGACAGACCATGGGCGGGGCCGGACAGTCCGGGAAGAAGGCGAAGGAGGAAGACAGCACGGTCGAGGCCCTCAAGGCCCGGGTGGAGCGGATTCAGCAAGAGATCAAGGCCGCCGAGGACGGCGACTTGTCGCCCAAGGAACGCGACGCCAAGCTGGCCGAGCTGCGCCTGGAACTGGTCGAGGCCCAGACGGCCTATTACAAGGCCAAGCAGCAGGCCGGAAACGACCAGGGCGGCAGCGCCAGCCAGACGGCGGCGGCCATGGCCGGCCTGGCCTAGCCGCGTCCTTATCCTTATTCTTCCGTCGGGGGGTCTGGGGGCCTCAGGCCC
>JAEZMB010000289.1 GCA_023435825.1 Pseudomonadota bacterium
CCCTACAACTTTGCTAATCTGTTCCGTAGGGGCCGGTTTCCACGCCGGCCCGAATGTGGTATGCCGACACAAAAGAACATACCCCGCAATCGCGAAGCGCTAAAAACGTGAGGCGATTTTTTTGCATATGCCGACAATGGCGTTTAGTTTACTAGGTTAGTTTAATTATTTTGTAGGATGTAAGGACGTTTTGACTAGAAGATAATACATGGTTATAAAAAACAACATGTACAAAACGCATTTTTTGTATTAATATGTATAAATGGGTCAAATACTCTAAATAATCGCTATTTTATAAGGGGGATAATATGGGTGCATTTACTACTATACCAATGAATCCGTTAGAACTAAAACTAGATGTTAAGAATCCTCGTTTTATTGTTCCTCAAGTAAATGCAAAAGAGAGCGATATAATACAATATCTATGTGACAATGAAGACGCTATAAAACTCTGTAATAGATTAAACAATATTGGAACAATACTTCCCGGGGAAAGGATTGTTGTATGTGAAGAAAACGGACAATATGTGGTACTGGAAGGTAATCGGAGAGTATGTTGCTGTAAAATGTTACTCAATCCAAGTAATGTTCCGGATAATCACAAAAATAAAATTAAAACAATATCATCAGAAACTAGATTAAATATTAGTATTATTGAAGTTGACGTTATCGCTTCTCGAGAAATTGCAAAGAAGTATTTAGCGGCGAGGCATATAAATGGTGTAAAAAACTGGTCGACAATTGCCAAAATGAATTTTGTCTCCGAAGAGTTCGCAAATGGAAACACATTAGAAAATATAGCTGAAATAACTTCATTGTCTATGACAGAAATTCGAAAGCACCTTAGAAATGACTCATTAATCAAGTATGGTATTTTAGCTGGTAAATGGACAAAAGATGAATCAGAATGTTTACAATTAACCAAAATAGAACCAGATAAGTACCTAAGAATTTTCTCCTCTGGTGCGAAAAATATTCTGAAAATGTATTTTGATAATAGTTTCATACCTCATTCGACCTGTTTTTCTGATAAAGACTTATATACAATATTAGCAAGATTTATCCGTGGAGCATTTATTGATGAGTCAATTGATACGCGCAACATGTCCTTTGCTAGACCAGATGGGAATTTATATAAGCAAATAGAAGACATAATAAAAAAATACGATAATGCTAATACAGATGATTCAAATCAGAAAAATGAAAATAAAGAAGAAGCAAGCCAGGAAAAAAATCCAGAGGCAAAAGGAAACAATGATGAAAAAAAGGAATACTCCTATAGTTATGACCAGACTAATTCACATGAAAATCAAGCGAACAAATCAAATACGAAGAATTTGCCTTTATTCGGTGCGCTAAACACTAGTGCAATAGATAATAAGAATCATAAAAATAGGGGGATTATTTTTATCACAAACGAGATAATTAGATTTTCAAAGTATCCATTAAATCTTAAGAATTATCCTATAGCAGCTGCTATGCTTACAAGATGCTTAATAGAAAATACTTTGGTTTATTATCTTCAACAAAGAAATGAATATGATAAATTATTACGTCGTTTTGACTACAAGAGTTCAAATATAAAGTTAAGTGATATAGTAAAGTATTATATCAAGAGTGAAAGTAACTTATTTGATACTAATTCAGATAATGTTAAAAGTCGATTTAATAAACTTTTTAAAGATTATAATGATACAGCTAATCCGCTCAATTGGGTAGTTCATCAACTAAATGCCTTTAAGCTTTCTGCCGAAACATTACAGACAATGGTTGATGAAGGTCTGTTTGATGTTATACAATATATGCTGCTATATAAACAAGAAATAAATCAAGATGCAGCTATCAGCTAATTTATAGCTCAGTTATGTTGGGGGGATTACTTTGCCGACGACAGATTCACCATTAAGATATCCCGGAGGAAAAACATCGCTATATGAGTACGTTAGAAATATAATAAAAAGTAGTCACTTGGAAGGTTGCACATATGTTGAGCCATTTGCAGGAGGGGCTGGACTTGCACTTAGACTCTTATTTCAAGATATTGTTTCTGAAGTGATAATTAATGACATTGATCCATCCATATATTCTTTCTGGCATTGTGTTTTAAATAGAACAGATGAAATTTGTGATTTAGTGCTTAATACACCGGTTTCAGTTGAAGAATGGAATATACAGAAAGAAATCTGGCAAAATAATGGAAATGGTGATTTGTTAACCTTCGGGTTTTCTACATTATTCTTAAATCGAACAAATATTTCTGGCATACTAAAGGGGGGGATGATTGGAGGTTATGATCAAACTGGTTTATATAAAATAAATGCACGATACAACAAACAAATTATAATAAATAAAATCCGAAAAATATCAGAATATCGAGATAGAATACGTGTTTATAACTTGGATGTAATTGATCTTATTGAAGGCATTTTACCACTATTTCAAAATTCTTTTGTTTATTTTGATCCGCCATACGTTAAAAAGGGGTCAAGTCTTTATGTAAATTTCTATACTTCAAAAGATCATATAAGATTAGCAGAAATTATAAACCACTATAATGGAGCATGGATGGTTACATATGATGATTGCCCTCTAATTCG
>JAEZMB010000190.1 GCA_023435825.1 Pseudomonadota bacterium
CGGACGCCCTTGGCCGCCCGAACCCGAGCGGTCGTCATCGCGGCGGGGACGGCCCTGGCCGCCTTGGCCGGGACGGCCGGCGGGACGCGGGCCGCCGGAGCGGCCGGAACCGCCCTTGGAGCCGGCAAGAGCAGCAGGGCGGCGCTGGCCGCGTTCCCCGGAGGGGGTGGACAGGACATCGGCAAAAGACCGGCGGTCTGTGGACGGCCGGCGGGAGGATTCATTTTTGGTCATGCCGCAAAATGTCTCAAACTGGCCGGGACCACAAGACTTTTTTTTCCTTGCATTTTCGTCCACTTTGGACTAAATAGTCTGGAATTGTTAGTCTTTTTGGACCGTTACGACCTTCGTCGATCCTCATACAGGGCCGGCCGCGTCCGCCCGCCGGTCTTTTTTCCTCTTGGAGCTAGGTGCATGGGCCGATACCTCCTGCTTTTCGTCCTCCTCCCTGCCTTTTTGCTGCTGGCCGGCTGCGGCGGCAAGCAATACGACAAATCCAACGCCGACATGAAAGCCAACCTGGAGCCCGAGCTCTGGGACACCTCGCAGATTCTGAAAAATCTCCAGCGCGGCCGGCCGCTCACCGAACAGGAGAAAAAGGCCCTGGCCTCGCGCGGAGCCATCCAGTTCGACCTCGACGTGAAGGAAAACGAGGAAGTGCAAGTCTTCCTCCAGTACTTCTCCATCGACAAACGCGGCTCCATGGACACCTGGCTGCGCCGGGCCGAACCGCACCTGCCCTACGTGCGCGCCGTGCTGGCCAGCTACAACCTGCCGCCCGACCTCATCGCCCTGCCGTTTATCGAATCCGGCTACAACACCATGGCCTACTCCCCGGTCGGGGCCGGCGGCATGTGGCAGTTCATGCCCTACACCGGCCGCCGCTTCGGCCTCACTGTCGACTGGTGGGTGGACGAACGCCGCGACCCCTACAAATCCACCGTGGCCGCCGCCAAATACTTAACCAAGCTCTATCAGATGTTCGGCGACTGGAACCTGGCCCTGGCCGCCTACAACGCCGGCGAAGGCAAGATCTCCCGGGTCATGGCCGCCAGCGGCCAGTGCGACTTCTTCGACATCGCCAAGGACCCCAAGCTCCTCAAGGATGAAACCCGCCACTACGTGCCCAAGTTCCTGGCCGTGCTGAAAATCTTCCAGAACCTGGAAACGCTGGGCTTTAAAAAGGTCAACTGGCAGGCCGGCCCCAACCTCAAGGAAGTGCCGGCCCCGGGCGGCACCGATCTGGCCGCCCTGGCCCAGGCCTGCAACATGCCCTGGGAACAGTTCCGCGAATACAACCCCGGCTTTCGCCGCCAGGTCAGCCCGCCGGACATGACCGTCAACGTCTACGTGCCCGTGGCCAAGGAACAAGTCGCCCTGGCCTTCCTGCAAAATCCCGGCAACTACCCGTCCTCCGGCGCGCAAACCCTGACCGCCCAGGCCGGCGACACCTGGTGGGCCATCGCCCGCCGCTCCGGCATGCCCGTGGCCGAACTGCGCCAGCTCAATGCCTCCCTGCCCGAAACCCTGCCGCCCGGACAAACCGTGCGCGTGGCGCTCAGCGCCTCCGGCGCCGACAACTCCGCCCTGGCCGAAGGCCCCGACGCCTGCGCCCCCAAGCCCGTGGTCGCCACGTCCAAGCCCATCAAACACCGCGTCTCCAAGGGCGATTCCGTGGACAGCGTGGCCCGCAAATACGGCGTCTCCACCAAGGACCTGCTGGCCGCCAACAAAATGAAACACGCCGGCCGCCTCACGCTCGGCTCCTGGATCGTCGTGCCCGGCGCACCCGCTCCGGCCGCGCCGGCAGCCCCCGCCGGCAAGCCCGCCCCGGCCCTGGCCGAGGCCACGCCCAGCGCCACCCATACCGTGGCCAAGGGCGAAACCTTCGGCTCCATCGCCGCCAAATACGGCGTCTCGCCCCAGGAACTCATGGCCGCCAACAACATGCGCTCGGCCAAGGATCTCCTGGTCGGCAAACGCCTCACCGTGCCCGGCAAGGCAGCCAAGGCCGCCCCGGCCGCGCCCCAGCTGGCCGCTGCCCTGCCCCAGCCCGCCCCGGCCGCCGCCAGCTACACCGTCAAAGCCGGCGACACCCTGCACTCCATCGCCCGGACAAACGGCCTCGACCCCAAACAGGTCATCGCCGCCAACGGCGGCAAGGACAAACTGCGCCCCGGCGACAAACTCGCCCTGCCCGGCAAGACCGCCGCGCCGGCCCAGGTCGCGGCCGCGCCCCAGGCTCCAGCCGCCAAAGGCGCGCCCCAACCCGCCGCCGCCAAAACCTTCGGCCAGCCCGCCCCGGCCGCCTCCAAGACCTTTGCCCAGGCCGCTCCCCAGCCGGCCGCCGCGCCGCCGGCCGCCAAACAACAGGCCAGCGAAAAACAAACCAAAACCGCCGGCAAATCCGTCAACTACAAGGTCGGCCCCGGCGATACGCTCTGGGGAATCGCCAAGAAATTCAACGTGGACCCGTCCTCGCTCATGGCCTGGAACAACATCAAAAGCGGCGGCGCGCTCCAGGCCGGGTCGCAGTTGACGATTCATAGCCAGTAGCAAGGGAGAGGGTAGAAAGAGAAAGGCAGAAAAGCAGAAAAGATGCCTCCGGCGGCCGGGGGGCT
>JAEZMB010000219.1 GCA_023435825.1 Pseudomonadota bacterium
CCGCAAGCGAGGCTTGCGGGGGACGCCGCCCTAACGCATGGTGAAGTCTACTGTCGCGTCCCTTAAAAAATACGATAGTATTTTTAAAGAAAAATTAATGGTTTTAGCTCATTGACTACAACACGCAATATACGTTTTTCGCGGACGCGACACTAGTTGCCGCCAGTCGCCCGGCGGACGCGCATGTTGAGGAGTTCCACCAGCAGCGAAAAAGCCATGGCGAAGTAGATGTAGCCCCGGTCGATGTGGCGGCCCAGGCCCTCGGCCACCAGGAACACGCCGATGAGGATGAGAAACGACAGGGCCAGCATCTGTATGGTGGGGTGGCGCGACACGAAGTGGCTGATGGCGTCGGCGAAAAGCATCATGACCAGGACGGCGGCGACCACGGCCGCCACCATGACCACGATCTCGCCGGACATGCCCACGGCGGTGATGACGGAATCCAGCGAAAAGACGATGTCGAGGATGGCGATCTGGGTCACGGCGGCGGCGAAACCGCGCGCCTTGGCAGCGCGCTGTTCGCCTTCATGGGCCGGCTCGATCTTTTCGTGGATCTCGAAGGTGGACTTGGCGATGAGAAACAGCCCCCCGGCCAGCAGCACGACGTCGCGGCCGGTGACCACATGGCCAAGCACGCTGAAAAGCGGCGCGACAAGGCCCATGACCCAGGTGATGCCGAGCAACAGCAGGATGCGGGTGCCCATGGCCAGCAGCAGCCCGATCTTGCGCGCCCTGGACTGGATCTCGGCCGGCAGGGCGTTGGAGATGATGGCGATAAAGACGATGTTGTCGATGCCGAGAACGATTTCCAGGGCGGACAGGGTCAGGAGGGCGATCAGGTTTTCCACGGTGAAAAGGGCCATGGGCGTTGCTCCGGGCGTGGCGTAGAGAAAGGGTTATGTGGCGGCAAACGGGCGGAGCCGCCGGACTGGCCCGAAGCGACGGCGCCGCCGCCGCTTCGGGGCCGGTCGCCGGCTACTGCCCCATGCCGCTTTTGGGCATGGCCGGCATCTGCATCTGCTGATAGCCCGGCGGGACGGCGAACAGCGCCTCGTCCACGGGACCGGCCTTGATGTTCGTGTAGGCCACGGTGAAGTTTCCGCCCGGGCCGGACTGCACGAACTTCACGGGCGCGTCGAGCTTGACGGCGAACCAGGCCGTGAGTTCGCCCTTGGATTTGTCGGCGAAATCCATGACGCGCTTTTCGCATTCCCAGCCGTCCACGGTTTCCGTGCCGACAACCTTCCATTGTCCCACGGCCGGATCGGGCTTGGACAGCAACACGGCTCCCGGGCCGGCCTTGGTCACGTCGAAACGCACTTCCATGTAGCTCTTCATGGCCGGCATGAGCATGATGACGGTCTTGGTCTCCGGGTTCATGATGCTGACGTGGGACTGGCCTTCGACAGCGGCTTCCATGCGCATCTTGGCGTCCTTGACCGCGACCTTGCCGGTCATGGACGGCCCGTTCTCCTGGGTCTGGGTCATGTCGGCGGTGAACTCGGCGGCCAGGGCCAAGGGCGCGGCGGCAAGCAGGCAGCAGGCGGCGAGACAGGCGAGAAGCGATTTCATGCGGGCTCCGTCAGGAAATGTTGGCGTGGCGGAACACCTCGGGCCGCCACGGGGAGAGACGCACACTGTGGGCGGCCTAGCAAAGTCGCTGGCGGTTGTACAGGCAACGCGCTTAGCCGGCCCTGGCTACGGGCAACTCGTCCCAGACCGTGGTGTAGCGGGGGGAGCGGCGGGCTTGGCGCATGGCCCAGGGCTTGTCGATGCCGCAGGCGGCCGGAGCCAGCGCGCCGTGCCCCCATTTGGCGTTGACGGCGTCCAGGGCGGCCATGAGACGCTTTCCCCGGGCGTCCTCCTCGGGGGGCGCGTCAAGCAGCGAAAGCTGGCGGCGGCCGATCGGCTCCAGGCCAAGCAGGATCACCCCGGCCTTTTTGTAGCGGTGGCCGGGCCGGAAGATCGTCTCCAGAGCTTGGCGGGCCGCCGTGATGAGTTCGCCGGTGTGGGCGGTGGCCGCGCGCGGCGCGGCGCAGGCGGCGTTGGCGTAGGGCGGGCGGCCGTCCTTGTCGGCATAGGTCTGGACGTAGGTCTGGACGCCCGAGGCGACCAGCCCCCGGGCGCGCAGCCGGGCGGCGGCCCGGGCGGCGTATTCGGCCACGGCCTCGGCCAGCTCGTCCAGGGTGGTCACGGCCCGGCCGAAGGAGCGCGAGGACATGAGCGTGCGGGCCGGCGGCGGGGCGTGCTCCAGGTCGATGCAGGGCTGGCCGCGCAGCTCAAGGAGCGTATGCAGGCCCTGGACGGTCATGCGCTTTTTGACGAAATCCCGGGGCAGCTCGCGAAAGGCCAGGGCGGTGCGGATGCCCAAGCCCTCCAGCATGGCCGCGTGGCGGCGGCCGATGCCCCAGACGTCTTTCACGGGCGTGGCGGCCAGGACCGCGTCGGGATCGGGACAGGCGGCCAGATCGAGGACGCCGCCGCTTTCCGGACGTTTCTTGGCCGCCCGGTTGGCCAGTTTGGCCAGGGTCTTGGTGGGGCCGATGCCTACCGACACCGGGATGCCGGTCCAGCGGGCGACGGTGTCGCGCAGGCTGCGGGCCGTGGCCACGGGGCCGCCCGGCAGGCCGGCCAGATCGAGGAAGGCTTCGTCGATGGAATAGACTTCCATGGTCGGCGTGAACCGCGAAAGCGTGGTCATGACCCGGGCCGACATGTCGCCGTACAGGGCGTAGTTGGAGGAAAATACGGCCACGCCGTTGCGCGTGAACAGCTCCCGGCACATGAATGCCGGCTTGCCCATGGGGATGCCGGCCGCCTTGGCCTCGGCCGAACGGGCGATGACGCAGCCGTCGTTGTTGGACAGCACCACGATGGGCCGGCCGGCGAGGTGGGGCGCGAAGACCCGCTCGCAGGAGGCGTAGAAATTGTTGCAGTCGACCAGGGCGTAGACGGGAGCCATGGGACTTACGCCTTGTGGATGATGTAGGTGACCACGCCCCAGACCATAAACGAGGCCTCGGGCGCGACCTCCACCGGTTTGTAGTCCGGATTTTCCGGCACCAGCAGCAACTTGCCGTCGCGGCGTCGCAGGCGTTTGACGGTCAGTTCGCCGTCCAGGGCGGCCACGACGATGGAGCCGTCTTTCGCCTCCAGGGCGCGGTCCACCACCAGGATGTCGCCCGAGGCCACGCCGGCGTCGCGCATGGAGTCGCCGTCCACGCGCACGAAAAAGGTGGCGGCGGGATGGCGCACGAGGTGTTCGTTGAGGTCGATTTTCTTGTCGATGTAGTCCTCGGCCGGCGAAGGAAAGCCGGCCGGGGCCGTGGCCAGATACAGCGGCAGCTCAAGGGCGGTCTTCGGCTCGAAGCCGAGGAGTTCAAATGACGGGCGTCCCATGGGGGCACGGTACGGGAGCGCCGTCGCCCTGTCCAGACGCCAGGCGGAGAAGGCGGCGCAGGCCGGACAGGCGTGGAAAAGCCTCGGGCCGCGCCGGGAGGGAGGCGCGGCCCGAGGCCTGGCGGCCCGGGTCAGGAACCGCTGGACGCGGCCGGCGCGGACCGCGAAAGACAGGTGATGGTCACCTCGATGCTGCCGGTGTTGTTGCCGTACATGAGTTCCATGTCGTTGGCGAAGAAGTAGAGCGCGCCCTGGCGCGTCGTGGTGGCCGTGCTTTGCGTACCCACGGGAAGGATGAGTGATTTGGGGTCGTATGTGGATGGCCCGCCAAACAGGGCGTCGAAAAAGCTCGGATTGTGCAACTCCAGATCGTATTCATCCGAAACGGCCAGGCACAGGTGGAACCAATTGCTGCCGGGCACGCGCCGACCGCTGCGAAACAGGTTCAGGCCGTTCCAGCCGTCGGCGTCGCAACCGATGGTCGCGTCATGCCATGTGCCGCTGGCGACGATCGAATACGTCTCGCCCGGGCTGACCTCGATGCCGGCGGCGTTCCACCATTTGTCGGCAAAGACCTCGATGGTCAGCGACTGGCCGACGTCCAGGACCGGCAGGCGGACGGCGCTGGCGGGGATGGTTTTTTCCGGCTGGACCTGGGGCGGATAATACGGGCGATAGGCCGGGAAGCGGGCCAGGGGCGGCGGGGCGTAGTCGTTGCGGGCGGCAAAACGCTGGTCAACGCTCGGGTCGATGGTCGCGGTGCCCGCAATGACGCGGTCCCGGACGCGGTGGGTGAGTTGCCAGATAAATCCGGCCGACTCATGCCGGTCGGCGGCGGGAGCTGGGGCGAGGGCCGGCAGGGCGGCGACAAGCCCCATGGCCGTGGCCCGGGACAGCATCCAGCCCAGGGTGATGTCGGCCAGGCCCCGGGCGGGATAGCCACCGCCCACGTCGGAGTGCACGCCGGCGAACCACGTCTGGGTGATGCCGTCTCGATTTGTCCACAGCGTCGGGATGAAATCCTTGCGCTTTTCGTCGATGGCCACGGCATGGAGTCCGAATTCCACCCGGGGGCTCAAGTCGAAGTCAGCGAAATCGAAGAGTTGCGATTCCACGGCGTCCACCACGCGCACGCCGTTGAAAAAGGGGATGCCAAGCGCCCCCACGGTGTCGAACACGCCGACAAGCCGGATGGGCATGGGGTCGGCGGCGTCGGGCGTGTCCGTCGGCGGCGCGACGCGCTTGTTGCGGCTGTCTTCCTTGTAGCGCCACCATTTCGCATGGGCGGTCACCCGGGCGTTTCCCGCCTGGGCCTGGCTACATTCCATGAGGCCGGCTCCGGCTATGAATCCGGCCAGGGCCCGGGCCGTGAACGCGCCCCGGGAAAAGCCGAACAAAAAGAGCTTGTCGCCTGGTTCGTAGACCTGGGAAAGAAGGATGTAGGCGTCGAGGACCTTGCCGTGGAGCCCCACGCCCGCCGCGCCGCCCGCCGGGCCATGGGCGGTGAACCGGGTGCCGACGCCGTCGAGGTAGAAGGCCGTCTGGGCCGGGGCGTCACGCTTGATGGCCTCGCCGTGGATGAGGGTCGCCGGGAGCGGAATTGTCGCGCCGGGCAGGCTGTTGAAAATTTCCCAAACATTGGTGCGGCATTCGGGCCTGCTCCAGGTGCCGTCGGCGCAGATGACGATGTTTTTGGACATGGTGTGCCCCATTGGAAGGACGTTGCGATGCGCGGCGGTCCTCCGCCAAGCCTCCTTGCCAAATCCGGACGCGCCGAGGAGCCGGCGGCCTATCCGCCCTGCCCCGGTTGGGGCAGGGCCAGTTGCGCCCCCTAGTTGGACGGTTGGGGGCTGAACTGCTGGCCCCACTTGCTTTTGGATGCCTGGAAGATTGTGTGGCTGGCGGCCAGAAGCACCATGAAGGAACCGTTGATGGGGGGCAGTTCCGTGAAAAGCGGCGTCTTGCCGGCAGGCGTCAGCAGTTCCTGGGCGGTGATGTTCCCGGCGACCTGGGTGAGCAGGCTGATGTAGGCGAACACCAGAATCAGCGTCATGAACACGCACTGCATGCGTGACAGGTCGAGTTTGCCAGGGCCGTTCGGGCCATCGGCCTGGAAAATTTGGGCCAGTCGATCAAACACGCCAGCCTGGGGGCAGGCTTTGACGGCCCCGGCCGTCGCGGCCTCGCCGGACAGGTAGGCCG
>JAEZMB010000007.1 GCA_023435825.1 Pseudomonadota bacterium
CCTTCCGCCCGCGTCCCAGGCCGCCGCCAGGCTTGCGCCCCAGGCCCCGCCGTCGCCGCCGGCCCAAGTCCGGCCGGATGACGCTTCGCCATCTCGCGCGGCTTCAGCCCCCGCCGACGCCGCGCCGTCTCCCGATGCGGCGGCAAAGCCAAGCCCCGGGGCCGCTCCCGCCAAGCCGCCGGCCAAGCCTCAGGCCCGCTACATCGCCGTGGACGATGCCCGGCTGCGGGAGCAGCCCAGCGACACGGCCGAGGTCCTGACCCGCCTGGACAAAGGGACGCGCCTGGCCGTGCTCGGCCAGGACGGCGACTGGGTGCGCGTCACCGAACCCGGGGGCCGCAGCGGCTATGTCCACGCCAGCCTGACCACAGCCGGCGCGCCGCCGTCTTCCCCGCCGCCGGCCCGGCCGGCGGCCAAGCCGGCCTCCCCGCGCCCTGCCGCCAAACCCGACGCGCCCGCCCCGTCCGGGTGGCGCATCATAAAATGAGTCCGGCCCCATGCAACAGTCGCCGCCACGGAGGAAGCCCCCCATGCAACCACGGATCATAACGCTGCTTGTCGCCCTGTGCCTGACGGCGGCTTCCTGCGCGCCAAAGCCGACCACACCCCAAAGCGCGCCGCAGCCCAAGGCGGGCAGCACGCTCATGACCTCGGCCGAGGCCGTGTTTGCCGCCCTGGACTGCGCCAAGAAGCCGCTGCCGTTCATTGTCCTGGAAGACAACAGCCTGACGCCCAATCCGGCCAAACCCGGCAGCCAGCTGGTCCACCATCTGGTCTACGCCTTCTGCCCGGCCCCGGGCGGCAAGGCCGACGCCGGGGTGCTGACGCGCTCCCTTTACTACAACGGCAAGCAGGTCTTTTCCGACGCCACACGGGACTTCGTCCTGACCCCCGGCCGGGTGGCCGTGGACGCCGTCATCGCCGTCCCGTCCGAGGCTCCGCCCGGGAAATACGTCTATGCCGTGGAATACGTCAGCAACGCCGAGGCGGGCAAACGCAAGCCGGCCCGGACCCTGACCCTGGACGAAAAACTCGAACTGACGCTGACGCGCTAGGGGCGCGTCCCGTCGAAACAACGGCCGCCATGCCAAAACACCCCAAGCGTGCCGCCCATGCCGCCGGCCCTACGTCCCGGGCCTCGCGCCAACACGCGACGCGCAGGCCGGCCAACGCCGCCCTGGCGCGCCCACAGCGGTTGGCGCTCCGGGCCAAGGGCCTGCCCGGGCGTCGGCTGGGCCGGGCGATCTTGGAGCGCCTGGCCCGGCTGGCCGTCTGCCGGGACGGAGCCGTGACCGTGGAATACGGCCTGGCCGTGCTTATCGCGGCGGCCATCCTCTACGGGGTCGAAGACACCATGTTTCGCCCCATGGCCAAGGACATCTTGCACAACTTCATGGACTTCATCGCCAAACCTTATCCGTGACGCCAGGGAGCACCCGCATGAAACGCCTCAACGACTTGAGCCTTGCCCTCTACGTGAAGACGCGCTGCGCCGTTGACGGCCTCAAGCGCCGCGCGGCCGGCCAGGACGGCGCGACCACGGTGGAATACGTCCTGCTCATCGCCGTGGTGGTCATCGGCATCATCGCGGCCGCCACCTACATGTTTGATCCGCTCAAGGAATTCTTCAAGGACGTGGTCAAAAAGGTCCGGGAAACCGCCGGAGTGTAAGGCCATGGTCGCAATTCCAGGCGGACCGCCTCCCTTTGCGCCCTCCGGGGGCGACGCATGCGCCGGGTCCGGCAGGGGCCGGGGGCAAGGCGCGCCGTTGCGGCCGCGCCTGGGCCGGTCAAACGGACGGCGCGGCGAAGCCGGGGCGGCCACCGTGGAATTCGCCTTCGCCCTGCTGTTTATCCTGCTGCTGTTTATCGCCTACGTGAACATCTCGGAGATCTTCCTGGCCCATTCCCGGCTGCGCTACGCCGCGTTCGCGGCCTCGCGAACCCATGCCGTGGGCGGTTCGGCCAGGCGGGCCGCCGACGCCATTGATCAGGATTTCCAGCTCAAAACCACCTCGGACACGGTCCGCCTGGAAAAGTCCCTGGACCTGCCCAAGGCCGTGGGCACGCTTTGCGGCACGGGCGACACGTTCACCATCCGCCACGCGGTCAAGACCTTCGTGGAACCCGTCCCGTCCGGGGACAACGCGGCGAGGTAGGCCATGGAACCATGGGGCAAGCGGGCAGGCGACCAGCGCGGTTCGGTCACGGTCTTCGTGGCCCTGCTGCTGCCGACGCTCATGGTCATGGTCTTTTTGGCCCTCAACATCGGCCAGCTCGTCTTTGAAAAGATCCGGCTGCAAAACACCGCCGACGCCTGCGCCCTGTCGGCGGCGGCCGTCCAGGCGGCGGGGCTCAACGAGATCGCCGAGGCCAACTTCTGGAGCGAGGATTACGTGCTGTCCATCGCCAAGGTGGTCATGGCCCTGAGCGAACAGATCCCCTGGAAGGACAAGGACACGGCCAAATCCGCCGTGCGCTACTACCGAAGCGTTTTTCGAGCCCTTCGCCGCTACCAGACCGAGGCCAACACGTATTACGCCCAAAAGGCCATGCGCATCGCCCAGGCGACCAAGCGGGCCAACCTCGACGACATCGGCATCACCTCGGTGCGCCTCAAATCAATCAATCCCGACTCGACCCTGGAGCGGCCCGGCCGGCTCATGGACTACCGGTCCCACTCCACGACGCTTTCCTACGGCTACATCGGCTCGACCGACCGCCACCCCTGTTCCATCTCCACGGCCCTGTACTGGTCGGACCTCATGGCCGGCCCCAGCAACCACTTCTGCACCCATATGGGCGCGACGGTCATCGCCACCTGCGGCAAGAGCCACTCCCGCGGGTCGGCCGATTTCGACTATAAGATGTCCAAGAAAAGCTCTCCCATGACCTATGCCGCCTTCCAGCTGACCCAGGAATCCAAGGACTTCGTCGTCGCCGGATCGATCTTCGGCAAGATGCAACCGCTCAAGGCCTACGCGGCGGCCATGCCCACCAAGGGCGACGTGGAAAATGGCCGACCACAGTATATACCGGTGCTGGTCAGGCTCGCCAAGCTCAAACCCAAGCCCGACGTGCCGGACCTGAACAAGGTGCTGCACTAGGCCGCGCCCGAGGAAGGAACAAGACATGTTGCCGCGACACGCCGACACAAGGAGGTTTTCTCCACCCACTGCGTCGCCGCCAGGCACGCGACCCAAGGCGGCGGAGGCCATGGGCTGGTTGCGCGGCCAGGCGGCGCGGCTGTCCCGCGACGCGGGAGGCCAGGCCATGATCGAGGCGGCCTTCATGCTGTTTTGGCTGTCGTTTGTGCTCATGTTCCTGCTGTGGAGCCGTACGCTCTACGAGAACATGGCCCGGGCCGAGGAAGACCTGCGCTACGAACTGCGCCGGAAACTGGACGACATCGCCGGCAAGTCCTTCCGGCGCGTGGAGAAAAGGACCGAGGCCACGCTGGAGGTTCCCGGCGTGATCGCTGAAAAGCTCGGCCAAAACCCCGTGCGCGTGCCGCTGCGGCTCATCGGCTACGGCGGCAGCTACACCGGCCGCGATAAGAGCGAATACTTCTGTTATTACCGCAAACGCCAAGTCAGCGAGTAAGCCATGAGCAAGTCGAAACTGGTTCTGATCTCCCTGGGCGCGGCTCTTTTTGCCCTGTTGCTGGTCTATTCCTACATCTACAAGAAAGAAAAGGAACTGCTGTCCCTGTCCACGCCGGTCAAGGTGGTCGTGGCGGCCAAGGACATCCCCGAAGGTTCCCTGCTCGACGAGACCACTGTCGAAGTCGTGGAGATACCCAAGAAGTTCGTCCAGCCCGGCGCGTTGACACGGCCCGGGGAGGCCCTGGACCGCATCGCGGCCGTGCCCATGCTCAAAGGCTCCCAGGTGCTGGATTCGCTCTTCCGCCCGGCCGCCGAGGAAGGCGTGGCCCGCAAGATTCCGGCCGACAGGCGCGCCTACAGCATCGCGGTCAACGACGTCACCGCCGTGGCCGGACTGGTGCGGCCCGGCGACTTCGTGGACGTGGTGGTCACGGCCCAAACCGGCTCCGTGCAGCAGGGCCAGGCCGTGCCCGAGGGGTCCCTGGCCCGCCTGCTGCTGCAAAACATCCTGGTCCTGGCCGTCAACCAGCGCTCCACAGCCGCTTCACCGCCCCGGACCGCTCCCAGCCAGCAGGCCGTCGGCGGCCTGGCTTCGAGCGTGACGCCCGACAGCCAGAAAGGCCCAAGTTCCGTGCGCACCCTGACCCTGTCCCTGACACCCGACGAAGCCCAGAAAACGGCCCTGGCCCAGGAAATCGGCAGTCTGTCGGTGGCCCTGCGCAGCAGTTGGCAAAAGCCGGAACAGCAGCCGCTGCCCCTGGCCAACGTCACCCCCCAGCAGGTGCTCGGCACGGAAAAGCCGGTGCTCCCCCGCGCCCGCCCGGTCTGGACCGAATTCCGGGGCAGCGAGGAATTCCAGATGCGCTGACCCCCAGCGCCCCCCCAAAACGACGGTGTGTCAAAACGCAAGTTCCGCAACCCCTTTTACGAGGTATCCGCCATCATGAGTCGGACGTCACTTGCCCGCCCGGGCGCGGTCGCCCTGCTGGCCGCCCTGATCCTCTGGGCCGCCGTGGCCCTGGCCGAGGAACCGACCCGGATGGAGCTGGCCGCCGGCCAGAGCATCCCCATCGAACCGGGATTCGCCGTGGACAAGGTGGCCGTGGGCGACCCGGAGGTGCTCGGCGTGGCCCGCACCTCGGACACGTCCATGCTCGTCAACGCCAAGAAGTCCGGCCAGACCAACCTCATCATCCTGGGCACGGCCGGCCAGCAGAAGGAATACCAGATCCGCGTGCGCTCCGGTTCCCTGGACGACGACGCCGCCGCCCTGCGCGAGATGTTCGCCGGCATGGAAGGGCTGACGGTGAGGCCCCTTGGCGGACGGCTCGTGGTGTCGGGCGAGGTCTACAGCGCCGAGCACTTCGACAAGGTGGCCGCCACCCTGGCCGGCATGCCCGGGACGGTCAACCAGGTGAACATGAGCCCGGTCATGCAGCGCATCGTCAGCGACCAGATCCGCAAGGAAATCAACCGGCCGGGCGTCACGGTCAAGGCCGTGCGCAATTCCTTTATCCTCGACGGCCTGGTCGGCACGCCCGAGGACATCGAGCGGGCCCAGAAAATCGCCTCCCTGTACTCCAAAAGCGTGATCAACACCCTGCGCGTCGCGCCCGAGCCGCCCAAGCCCTACCGCAAGCCCGAACTGATCGAAGTGACCATGCAGATCATGGAACTGTCCAAGACCGCCCTGCGCGATCTTGGCGTGCACTGGAATCCCCTGGGCACCCTGGACGCCAAGGCCACCTACGACTCCGAGAAAAGCGCCTCCATCGCCTCCACCGTCACCGGCACCCTGTCGAGCCTGCTGCCCAAGATGCGGCGCATCCAGGACGAGGGCCAGGGACGCTCGCTCATGAACCAGGCGGTCATCACCAAGCAGGGCGGCGAGGCCAAGTTCTTCGCCGGCACCGAAATTCCCATCAGCGTGGCCCAAAGCCTCGGCACCATGGGGGTGGAATACAAAAAGGTCGGCATGACGCTCAACGTCTCGCCCAACATCGACCCCCTCAGCAACATCGACACCTCCATCCACGTCGAATCCAGCTCGGTGCTGTCCGAAAACGCCACCACCGGCGCGCCCACGGTCAGCACCAACAACCTGTCCACGGCCCTCAACGTCGCCTCGGGCCAGAGCATCGTCCTTGGCGGACTCATCGGCCAGCGCGAGCTGGAAGCCCTGTCCCTGTCGCCCCAGGACAACCAGGAAAGCCTTCTCCAGCTCAACCGCCGCACCCGGGCCGGAACCGACGGCTGGGAGGTGGTGGTGTTCATCACCCCGAGCATCGTCGCCCATCCCGGCCAAGCCTTGGGCGACATGAAGGGCAAGGTCCAGGAGTCGTTCAAGAAAAAAGACCTCGAACGCCTGCGCAAGCAGGGCAACTGACGCAGGCGGCCATGTCCGGCAGACTCGTTGCGCTCTACGCCTCACGGGGCGGCGTCGGCAGGACGTTTATCGCCGTCAACCTGGCCGTGGACCTTGTTTTGGAAACGCGCCAGCCGGTGCTGCTCCTGGACCTCGGCAGTCCGGTGTCCATGGACGCGGCCCACTGCCTGGGCCTGTCCGAGGTCCACGCCCTGGAGGCCCTGTTGCCCACGGCCGACCGACTGTCCCCGGCCATGCTCAAGACCTTCGCCACAAGCCACAAAAGCGGCCTGGACGTGCTGGCCCTGTACGGGCCGCGCCGGGCCCCGACGGCCGCGCCGCCGGCTCCCGAGGCCCTGGCGGCCCTGGTCGGCCGGCTGCTTGCCGTCTACGGCTGGGTGGTGGCCGACCTGGGCCACGGCTTTGGGCCGGCCCAGGCGCGACTGCTCGACCTGGCCGAAGCCATCCTGGTCACGGCCGCCCCAGCCCCCCTGGATCTGGCCCATGCCCGGGCCGATCTCGATTTCCTGCGCCAGTGCAACTATCCCCGGCAGGTGGTCCGGTGCGTGCTCAACCGCTCAGGCGAGGACCAGGGCGGTTCGGTCCAGGCCATGGAACTGGCGCTGGACCGGGAAATCTGCGGCGTCATCCCCTATGACCGAAACGCCCGGGCGACCCTGGCCGACGGCCGGACCTACGCCGGCGACCATCCCCGCCACGAGATGACCAAGGCCTTCGACGCCCTGGCCCATGCCCTGGCCGTGGGCGCCGGGCCGGGACTTGGCGCGCCGGGGGACCCGGCGCGAAGCGTCCCCCAGGCCGACCCCGTGGACCTCGACGCGGTCAAGCGCGACATCCACAAGCGCCTGCTGGAAACCTTCGACCTCAAGTACGCCGATCTGGCCGCCGGCGGCGACCCGGCCAGACGCGAGGAACTGCGCCAGGAAGTCACCCGCCACATCATCCTGCTCATCGACGAGGCCGCCGGGCTGCGTTCCCGGGAAGCCCGGGACAGGCTGGTCGGCGAACTGCTCCAGGACGTCCTGGGCCTGGGGCTGCTCGAAGACCTGCTGCGCGACCCGTCCATCACCGAAATCATGGTCAACAGCTTCGACGTCATCTACGTGGAGCGCGCCGGACGCATCGAGACCACCACCCGCCGGTTCCTTTCGGAACAGCACCTCCTGCGGGTCATCGAGCGCATCGTCGCGCCCCTTGGCCGCAAGATCGACGCGGCCACGCCCATGGTGGACGCCAGGCTCCCCGACGGCTCGCGGGTCAACGCCGTCATCGCGCCCCTGGCCCTCAAGGGCGCGGCCCTGACCATCCGCAAGTTTCCGGAAAAAAAGCTGTCCTGCACGGACCTCATCGACGGCGGCACGCTCTCGGCCCAGATGGAGGCCTTCCTGCAAACCGCTGTCCTGGCCCGGCGCAACATCCTTATTTCCGGCGGCACCGGCTCGGGCAAGACCACCCTGCTCAATGTCCTGTCGGGATTTATCCCGGCCGACGAGCGCATCATCACCGTGGAAGACTCGGCGGAGCTGCAGCTCCAGCAGCCCCACGTCATCACCCTGGAAGGCCGGCCGCCCAACATTGAGGGCAAGGGCGAGGTGACCATCCGCGACCTGGTGCGCAACTGCCTGCGGATGCGCCCGGACCGCATCGTGGTCGGCGAATGCCGGGGAGCCGAGGCCCTGGACATGCTCCAGGCCATGAACACCGGCCACGACGGCTCCTTGACCACCATCCACGCCAACAGCGCCCGCGAAGCCCTGCGCCGGCTGGAAACCCTCGTCATGTACGCGGGCTATGAGCTGACGCCCAAAACCATCCGCGAACAGACCGTGGGGGCCATCGATCTCATCATCCAGATCCAGCGCTTCAAGGACGGCAAACGGCGCATCGTCCAGCTGGCCGAGGTCACCGGCCTGGAAGGCGACGTCGTCACCCTGGGCGACATCTTCGTCTTCCGCCAGGAAAGCGCGCCAAACCCCCAAACCGTCCGGGGCGCCCACGTGGCCACCGGCTACATCCCCCGCTGCCTGGCCGATTTCGAGGACCGGGGCCTGAGTGTGCCGCGGGAAATCTTCTGGACCGCCGCCATGGCGACTGGAGAGGCGAGGCGATGACCGTGTTCCTGCTGTCCCTGCTGCTGTTGGCCCTGTTTTGGGGCACGTGCTGGCTGTGGTGCGCCGCGCTGTTCGCCCAAGGCCCGGACGGCGGCCTGCCGCTGCTGGACCGCAAGGTCGGGTCGCTGGTCGCGCGCCTGGACGACATGTTCGTGCCGGTCACGGCCCGGGTAGTGGCGGCGACGGTGCTGGGGCTGGCCATCGGCGGCGGCCTGGTCGGGTTCCTTTTGCCCTCGGCGGCCAGCCAGCTCGAACGCCGCGCCATCGACCAGGCCGTGGAGCGCAACAGGCAGGGCGACTTCGACGGCACGCTGGCCGCCCTGTCGCGCTACGAGGCCTCGAACTCGGCCCTGGCCCACAACGAGATGGGCGTGGCCTATCTGGCCACGGGCAACCTCGACCTGGCCGAGAAAGCCTTTGCCAAGGCCGTGGCCCTGGCCCCGAACTACGCCAAGGGGCAAGCCAATCTGGCCACGGTCTACGGCCTTCGCGGCGAGGCGGACAAGGAGGCCTTCGCCCTGTCCCGGGCCAAGGCCGTGGAGCGGCTGCCCCTGGCCGAGGCCGAACTCTATCCGCCCGATCAGGGCCTGTTTTCCCATCTGCTCCTGCGCCTGTTTTCCATGGCGGTCTTTGCCTGGGCCGCCTGGCGCTTGCCGGAACTCGGCCTGTATCTCATGGGGCGGCGGCGGTCCGGGCAGTTCGAGACCCAGCTGGCCGACGGGCTGATCATGACGGCCAACGCCCTGCGGGCCGGGCTGAGCCTGCTCCAGGCCCTGGACCTGACGGCCCAGAAGGCTCCGGCCCCCCTGTCCCAGGAGTTCGGCCTGGTGCTCAAGGAACACCGCCTGGGCGCGGACCTCAACGACGCGCTCAAGCATCTGGCCCGGCGCGTGGACACGGCCGACGCCCGCATTTTCGCCAACTCGGTCGTCATCCTGCGGGAAACCGGTGGCAACCTGACGGAAATCTTCGACACCCTGGCCGCGACCATCCAGGAGCGCAAGCGGGTGCTCAAGAAGATCCGGGCCATGACCGCCGAGGGCGAGACCCAGGCCTATTTCCTGGCCGCCCTGCCGGTGGTCCTGGGCATTGTGCTCTATCAGCTCGATCCCAAGTCCATTTCGCTGTTCTTCACCACCTTCGGCGGCTGGCTCATGCTCCTGGGCATGGCCCTCATGGAAGTCGTGGGGCTGACCCTCATGCTGCGCATCGTCAAGGTGAAGGTCTAGGGAGGCCGTCATGAACGCCCGCCGCCACCCGACGCCTATCCGTCTGGGCCAGATCGCCCTGGCCGTCCTTTTGGGGCTGGCCCTGCCGGCCCGGGGCCAGCAAGGGGCCGGCGACGGCGCCCTGGTCCGGGC
>JAEZMB010000088.1 GCA_023435825.1 Pseudomonadota bacterium
TGCGGCCCATGGGCCAGGACGGGGCGTTTGTGGCTGTGGCGGTTGAGGAGGCGGCGGCGTGACCGGTCCGCCTCGCCAATACGCCCTCCTACCCCTGGACTATGCAATCCAGGAGGCGATTAGCTTCCTGCGACAGCATGAGCCACCGGAGGGGTATTTTGTCGGGTTCTCGGGAGGCAAGGACTCCATCGTCACCAAGCATCTTTGCCAAATGGCCGGCGTTGCATTCCAGGCCTACTATTCCTGTACTCGCATCGACCCGCCTGAGATGTATCCATTTCTGCGAGAAAACCATCCAGATGTTATCTGGCTCTATCCCAAAGAGACGTTTTGGACGGCCATCAAGCGCAAATCCCCCCCCCTACCGACACAGAGGTGGTGCTGCGACGTCCTGAAGAAAGATCCGTCGCGCGACATTCCGCTCAAGGTGCGCGTGATGGGGATGCGTGCGGAAGAATCATTCAGGCGTCGTCAAAGGCCTCGCGTCGATTTCTTCAAGGAATACAAGCAGACCGTCATCAAGCCCATCTTCGGTTGGACCGAGTGGATGGTTTGGGATTTTATCGAACAATACCATCTCCCATATCCTTCGCTCTACGACGAGGGTTTCGACCGCATTGGCTGTGTCGTTTGTCCATTTCTTTTCTACAGCAACCAAGCCCGAGTAAACCGCAACAAGGCGCGGTGGCCTGGATTGTACAAGGTCTTCGAAAAAGTCGTTCGCGAGTGGTTCGAGATCAGAATGGCGAATGGGATCAGGGAGAACCAGCGTCATTTTACATTCGAATCCTATTTGAAGGCCTATTACGAAGGTTTTTCGCATGATTACAAACTTCCGAGCGTCATTGCTGAACATGAGAAGCGGATGCTCGAAAACGAAGAAGAAGACCTTCGCGAGGAGCGAGAGATGGTGGAAGACGAGGGAATTTCCGCATGACCTACGACCAATCCGCCCACATCACCGACCTGCAGGCCCGGAACTCGGAACTGGTCGAGGCCAACCGCATACTGGAGCGCGCGGCAAACGACCGGGGTCCGGCCATCTCGGCGATCCTGCGCGCCTATCACGGGGCCATTGCCAAGCATCAGCGGTTTCCTGCTGTCATTGATTCCCAGGGGGTCATCCTGGCCGAGGAAGTTCTTGAGCTGGCGATGGAGATGTTGGGGGCTGTCCTGGTCGTCGTGCGGTCCATCAATGACCATCGGGACGAGATGCCCAACCTGGACCGCATACGCGAGGAGACGACCCATGTCGGGGCCGTGGCCATGCGGGTGTTGGGGCGGCTGGACGGGGCGAAGGGGTAGCAAGATGCGCGACTATGGTGTGGTCCATACCAAGTTCTGGACAGAGGACGACGTCCAAGGTCTTTCAGACGGGGCGCAGCTCTTGTTTCTCTACCTGTTGACCGGGCCACACACCACGGCCGCCGGCTGCTTTCGCCTCCCGTTGGCCTACATCTCGGCGGACAGAAAATGGAGCACTGAAACCGTTTCGGAACGGTTCGCGGAACTGTCTCGGAACGGTTTCGCATACCGTTGCGAAAACACCGATTGGATCATCATCCCGAAGTTCCTGAAACACAATCCAATCCCGAATCCGAATTGCGGGATGGCCGTCGCCAAGGCTCTTGACAGCCTGCCACGGTCGTTTTCAAAATTGTCGTTGTTAATCGGAATGTTAGAGCCATTTTCGAACCGTATGCCGAACGGTTTCATGAACGGTTTGCAGAACCGTATGCCGAATCATGAACAGAATCAGGAACAAGAACAGGATTTAAGAGACCGTCCTTCTGACGAAGGACGGTTGTCGACAAGCCCGCCTGACGGCGACCCTGTCGACCCTCCCTCGCAGTCGGAACCCGAGACAGGCCAGCCGGCCAGGGAAGACGACGCTCCGCAACGGGCGAGGGATGATTGCCCACATGCCGAAATCGTGGCGCTTTATCACGAACGCCTTCCGACCCTTCCCAGGGTGCGCGTTTGGGGGCCGGAGAACCGGACGCAACTGCGCTCTCGCTGGCGGGAGGACAAGGGGCGGCAAAGCCTCGACTGGTGGCAAGCCTACTTTGACCGCGTCCACGCCAGCGACTTCCTGTGCGGGAGAAAAGCGGGAAGCAAGGGGCCGTTTTTTGCCTCGCTGTCCTGGCTCGTGAACCGCACCAACCTCGGCAAAGTGCTCAACGGCCAATTTGACAACCGAGGGCCGGGCACCGGCTCACGCCAAGCAGACCGCAACGCCCTCGCGGCCCAAGCGTTCGTCATGGGGGAGTAGCCATGAAAAACACCGACGAAACGAAGAGAAAATTCGCCGAGATCATGCAGGGCCTCGCCGAAAACTTCGGCGGCGAGTTGTCCAGGCCAGGGTTGAAAATGCGCTTCGAGCTGCTCAAGCCCTATTCCATCGAGGCCGTGGAACAAATGGCTTTGCGCCTGTTGGCGACGCGGAAATTCACGCGGATGCCGACTGTTGCGGAGATGCTGGAATTCCTCGGCGACGGGTCCGTGGAGGATCGGGCCGAGATTGAAGCCGCCAAGGTGCTCAAAGCAATCGGCGACGTGGGCGGCTATCAGTCCGTCGTCTTCGACGATCCGGTCACCATGGCCGTGATACACGGCAGCTACGGCGGCTGGCGGCTTCTATGCGCCGAGACGAGCGAAGCGGATGCCCGTTGGTTCCGGCAGCAGTTCGCCAAAACCTACGGGGCCTATGCTCGTCGCGACGTGAAGGTTTTCGGCCATCTCCCCGGGCAACTGGAAATCGACGAAGCCGGGCGGGCCGGGGACTCGGAGCGTTTGCCTCGGCCGGTGCTGATCGGTGACCGTGCCAAGGCCCAGGCAGTGCTTGAGGCCGGCGAAAACCGGGACCGTGTGTTTCTCGAAGGGCCGAAATCAGCTCCGGTGGCCGTCCAAGCCGCGCTTGAGGGGGCTTTGCATCGGGCACCGACGGGGACGAGGGCGCAATGACCACCACCCCCAAGCCCTGCGACGAGATCCCCGGCCTGCGCTGCGCCCACGGCGGCTTCTGCTGGGGGAAGCTTTACTTCGGCGGCAAGGCCCAGAAAACGCCGCTCCATGAGGTCCGCGTGTGCGAGTGGAGAGACGTTGTGCTGGAGCGGCATCGGCGGGAGGAATGATGCAGCGCCACGATCTAATCCTTCACGTGTCAGCCCAATGTGGCATGTCAGTTACCCAGGCAAGAAAAGCCGTCGACTGCATGACTGACGCAATATCAGGACAACTACTTGCCAAGCAGGTTGTTATAATCCGAAAATTTGGTATGTTTTCGTTAAGGAACGGCAACAAGGTGCATTTCAAACCATACTTTAAAACGCAGGATTCCGGCAAATAGGCCGGCAGGAGGACAACATGGAACGAAACGAAGCTATTCAAGCGGCCCTGGAGATCGTCAAAGCCCAGGCCAGCGTTCGCGCAATGACCGCTGAAGAAATCAACGGCATGGTCCAAAACGTGGCCGCCGGAATCATGCAGGCCGCCGGCGCTGGTGGCAATGAGGCTGCACACGAGGAAGGCCAGGGGTCCAGCATGGACCCCAAGAAGTCGATCCGCGAAAGCTCCATCACCTGCCTGGAGTGCGGCAAATCCTTCAAGGTCATCACCCGCAAGCACCTGCTGACTCACGGCCT